>RDXI01000409.1 GCA_004292795.1 Bacteroidota bacterium
GTAAACAAAATGATAAACGGATCGATAAAACTCTCGAACTGACCTGCTAAAACCAAGTAAATCAACACAATAGCAAACACAAACGCATACAATAAACTCGACGAGCTATCGGCAAAATCCCTTGCCTGCCCTGCCAACGCGGTACTGAAAGTTTCGGAAAGCACTTGTTTTTTGATTTCATCTAATTCTTGCAAACATTGCCCCAACGTAAAACCAGCTTTGGGCGCAGCGGAAATGGTAGCCGAAACGAAACGATTGAAACGATAGAGCGCGGCAGGATTGCTCTCCTCCTCCATTCGAACTAAGTTGTCTAACTGAACTAACTTGCCTGTCTGACTACGAATGTAGATAGACTTAAAATCGAGTGGTTCATCGCGGTCTTCGCGTTGCACCTGCGCAATGATTTGGTATTGCTTGCCTTCCTTCACATAATAGCCCAAGCGTTGCCCACTGTAGGCAAGTTGCAAAGTACGCGCTACTTCGGCAACCGAAATACCGAGCTGTCCCGCCTTTTCGCGGTCAATCGAAAGGCGGATTTCGGGCTTGTTGAATTTGATGTCTGCGTCCACAAATTGCATAGACTTCGATTGTCTTGCCTTCTCCAAAAACTTAGGCAAGGCAGACTTGAGCGAGTCGAAAGTGGGCGCGAGAATAACGTACTGCACAGGCAAGCCCGCAAAACGGCTCCCAATAGAGGGAGGCTGACTCACAGAGGCGCGAATGTCTGTAAACCCGCTAATGACCTTCGAGAGCTTGGCAAAAACTTCTTGTTGAGAGCGTTTGCGTTCATCAGGTTCTTTCAAATAAATATTCACAAAACCAGAATTTACTGCGCCCGCCCCTGCAAAACTTGGGGCTACGACTTGGATTATCGCAAATTTTTCAGGAATAGAATCAAGCACATATTGCGCGGTGCGGTCAAGGGCATTTTCCATATATTCGAAAGACGCGCCTTCGGGGGCAGTGGCATTGACACGCACATTGGAGCGGTCTTCGAGGGGCGCAAGCTCGGTAGGCACAAGCGGATAGACCACATACACCAAATAAAATATACCCAACATCAACGGAAGAACCAACCAACGATGGTACATAAAATTGGTAAGCGAACTTCGATAACTATTTGTAAGCCATACAAAAAAGGGTTCAGTAACACGATACAGCCAATTTGGTTTATCTTGATGCTTCAGCAGGTAAGCACCCATCATAGGACTAAGCGTG
>RDXI01000016.1 GCA_004292795.1 Bacteroidota bacterium
GTATCCATTCCGAAGTATGGCTTGCCAAATCTTCAGCACTCAAGAAGCCCTTGTTTTTTTTCATAAAGGCATCAATCGTTTTGGCGATAGAGCCTTTGTAATATTCATCGCGTCCCTTTTCTGCCAATAGGCGGTACGTTTTGGCTAAGGCGGGGTTTTTGAATACAGTGCCTTTGGTAATAGGTTTGTTATCAACCGTATAAGTTTCTTTGAAATTGGGGTAATCCTTGAAACGTTTATACGAACTTTCCAAATAATAGGCTATCAATTCCGTAACAGGAAAGCCTTTTTCGGCATAGTCTATGGCAGGTTGCAAAATTTCTTTCAAAGGCAATTTACCAAACTTTTTGTGTAGTTCAAACCAACCATCAACCGCGCCCGGTACACTCACAGGCAAGACACCATAAGAAGGAATGGCAGTAAGATTGTTTTTTTTGAAATATTCTAAAGTAAGGCTTTTGGGAGAACGCCCACAAGCATTCAAGCCATGCAGTTGTTTGGTTTTAGTGTCCCAAACTATAGCAAATAAGTCGCCTCCTATGCCACAACCTGTAGGCTCTACCAAACCCAATACAGCGTTTGCCCCAATCGCGGCATCAATGGCACTGCCTCCCTTTTTCAGAATATCCAAAGCCACTTGTGTAGCCAAAGGTTGGCTTGTAGCCGCCATGCCGTTTTGGGCTATTACTTCGGAACGAGTAGCAAACAGCTCGCCTGTAATGCGGTCTTGCGCCCTCAAATCAGCCAAGAGTAGGCAAGCCAAGAAACCATACAAATATATATTGCGCATAGTATTTTGATAAAAAGTGAATAAGTTACAATATTAGCTAAAAATGGTGGTTCTCTCATAAATTTTTGTGGATAGAAATTTTCGAGCATACTAACTCTTATAAAAAATAGTTTTTTTGCTTCTACAACTGCCATTTTTTTCACAACAAAAATATTTTTCCCTATTTTTTTTGGCGTTATCAAAAAAAAATATTACTTTTGAATAGTTAAGCATTGTATTTATGGAAAATAAACATTCTTGGGAAGACTTAGCCTTTTATTACTTGCATGGGGAGCAAGTGCGCGTGTACGAGCAACTCGTTTCGCTGTATAGCAATGCGCAAAAGGTCAATAACGAAGCCCTGCAAATGTCTTACAAGATGTTTGTCAATGCCCTGAAACGTATCAGCGATTTTTTTCAAGAACACGACCTTGAGTTTGAGGCTGGCTCAAACCACAAAGGCACGTATTTAGAATTTGGCTACGATATTTTTGCTCGCCTGAATGCCAGCTTGCCTGCCGACATGGAAGTGATGTATGGGGCGCAATGTGTGCATTTCAAGCAATTTTCTGTGAAATTGTATGGTGAAATTGCGCAAACCTTGCCTGATGAAGTATTGAAAAAATACCAACATACCTTATAACGCTTTCTTTAAGCTCCAAAACCCAAATCGAGCAAGTCTGGTCTGCGTTCTTGTGTGCGGGTTATGGATTGTTCATCGCGCCATTGGGCTATTTTGGCGTGGTTTCCGCTCAAAAGCACATCAGGCACACTCAAGCCCTCAAATTCGGCAGGGCGTGTATAGACAGGAGGCGCGAGTAAATTGTCTTGAAAAGAGTCGCTCAAGGCAGACGTTTCGTCTGACAGCACATTAGGCAAGACGCGCACTACAGCATCTGTGATAATCGCCGCCGCAAGCTCGCCTCCCGACAGCACATAATCGCCTATGCTTATTTCTTGTGTAACAAACATTTCCCTCACACGCTCATCTACGCCCTTGTAATGTCCGCAAAGAATGATGATATTTTTTTTCAACGAAAGGGCATTAGCTGTTTGTTGATTGAAGGTTTTGCCATCAGGTGCGGTATAAATGATTTCATCATAAGTCCGTTCTGCTTGTAGTTGGCGTATGCAAGCCGCGATAGGCTCTATCATCAAAACCATACCCGCGCCACCACCAAAAGGCGTGTCATCTATTTGGCGATATTGCCCAAAGCCGTATTCGTGCAAGTTATGCACCACAATTTCCACAAGCCCTTTGTCTTGCGCCCGTTTTACTATAGAATGATTGAGAGGACTTTGCAATAGGTCGGGTACAGCCGAAATAATATCAATACGCATCATAACATAAAATTTAGCTGTAAAAATAGGGCTTTATATTTAGAAAACAGCGTTTAATGCTTAAACCTACTCATACAACAGGTATTTTTTGCGCATAGTCTTGTATTGCTCCAAGTCCTTGTGCCACGTTTTGCGGATTTGCTTTTCGCTCATACCCGCCACGATTTGTTGGCGCAAAAGGCTTGAGCCTGCAATCGTATCAAAGTAGCCATTGAAAAATTTGGTTTTGTCGGGGCTTTTTTGATAAAAATCTATCAAATACTGAAGCGTAAATTTGCCTTGAAAGTTGCTCTCGCGCAAGTCCACGCCATAGCAGGCAAGGTCTTGATACATAGGCGTTTTCGCCATGCCTTCTATGGAGCGAGGCGTGAAGGTAAAATCGCCATACGCCTTATGGGGCGCACCCAATACTTGAAAAGGAAAAGTCGTGCCTCTGCCTACGCTTATGGTCGTGCCTTCGAACAAACAAAGCGAAGCATATAATTGGATAGACAAATCAGTAGGCAAGTTAGGTGAGGGTTTGGTAGGCAAGCTGTAGGCAAGTTTATGATGATAGTGTTGCATTTTGATAACTTGCAACGGACATTGTAGCCCTTTCTCCAACCATTTCTCGCCATTTATCATCAGGGCAAGCTCGCCTACCGTAAGCCCATGCACAATAGGAATGGGGTGCATACCCACAAAGGACTTAAATTTTTCTTCTCTGATATTGCCATCTATGTAGCCTCCATTGGGGTTTGGTCTGTCGAAAACCAACAGCGTTTTTTGTTGTTCAGCGCAAGCCTCCATGACATAGTGCATGGTGCTGATGTAAGTATAAAATCTTACGCCCACGTCTTGCATATCAAAAATCACAACATCAATATCTTGTAATTGTTCTGTGGTAGGCTTTTTGTTTTTCTGCCCATAAAGCGACACTACAGGCAAGCCCGTTTGTTTGTCGGTTTGGTTCTGCACATACTCGCCTGCATCTGCCTTGCCTCGAAAACCGTGTTCTGGCGCGAAAATCTTGCTTACCTGCACGCCCAAAGCCCGCAAAGTATCTACCAAATGCGTCTTGCCTACCAAAGCCGTATGATTGACCACCAAGCCCACACGCTTATTTTTCAACAAGGGCAGGTAAGTTTCGGTACATTCCGCGCCAATACGGAGGGTTTGGGGAGAGGGGAGGTAAGAATGGGAGATTTCTGTCCTTGTAGGCAAGGACAAATACGGAAAACTAAAACTCCCTGCAAAAAAAAACAGCAAAACAAGACGTAACATAGGCAAAAATAGCATAAAAAAATGGAATTTTGCAAACACTTTCCCCCTTTGTTATGGCACATATCCGAAAAGGCACACCCGAAGACATCAACGCCCTACACGCCCTTATTTGCGAATTGGCAGAATTTGAACGTGCTTTGCCTGAAGTAACGAACACACCCGAACAATTATTGAAAGATGGTTTTGGTGAAAATCCCTTGTATGGTTTTTATGTAGCCGAGCTGGAGGCGCGTGTGGTAGGCATTGCGTTGTATTATTACCGCTATTCTACTTGGAAAGGCAAGGTTTTGTACTTAGAAGATATTTATATTCAACCTGCGCACAGAGGGCAAGGCATAGGCGAGGCTTTTATCAAAGTCTTGGAAACTCACGCCCAAACCGAACAATGCGCTCGCCTGCAGTTGCAAGTCTTGGATTGGAACGAGCCTGCAGTGCGCTTTTATGAAAAAATGGGTATGAGCATTGACAAAGAATGGTGGAATGTTTACAAGACTATATGACGATAATAGGCTTTTTGTGTTTGCTCATGGCGTGTGCGGGTTTGTATCGTGTGTATGCTCGTGGCGCATTGCGTGTTTTTTTCTTGCCTGCCCTTGTGCTGAAGGTCGTGGCGGGTTTGGGCTATGGCTGGCTGTATGTGGTGTATTATGGACAAGCAGGCGACTCGTTCAACTATTTCCATGATGCAGGCAAGGTTTTTGTCCTTGCGCGTCAAGACTTGCCTACCTATTTTCGGGTAGTTTTTTGGCACGAATACGCGCCTATTTGGGACACTACGCTTATGTTGTGGGAAGAACCGCGTGCTTTTTGGTTTGTAAAGGGTGTGAGTTTGTTGATGTTCGTAACGGGGGAAAATTATTGGCTATTGGCGTGCTATTTTTCAGTGTTGAGCTTTTGGGGCAGTTGGGTTTTGGTCGAGGCATTGTGTAGGCATTTTCCGCAAACGCGCCTTTCGGCTGTAGTGGCTTTTTTGTTTTTTCCTTCGGTAGTTTTTTTTGGTTCAGGACTTACGAAAGAAAGTTTCGCTGTAGCCTTGTTGGGTTTTGGTACAGCGCAACTCTTGTCGCGGTTTTCGTGGCGCACCTTGCCTGTTTTGTTGTTTTGTGCTTGGAGTTTGTTGCAGTTGAAGTTTTACTATTTGGCACTTTGGGCAGGTAGTTCGTTTGCGGTTGCCCTTGCCTACCCAATAGCGCGAAAACGGCAACTTAGCCCTTTGATGCAAGTGCTAACTTTTGTAAGCATTTTGGCAGTAGGTTTTTTGGGCGCGTCTTTTGTGTTCGATTTTGATGAATTGGTATTGATGATAGCCCTCAATCACAACACGACTTACGGACACTCGCACCCTGATGATTTGGTGCATTACAGCATTTATGGCGGACAAGGCTATTTTTCGCTCAATGCTTCGTGGGAGAGTTTGCTTTACAACGCGCCCTTAGCCTTAGAAGCGGGCTTGTTTCGCCCCTACATTTGGGAGGCAAGCGACAAATTGAAATTGGTCATGAGCATAGAAAACTTAGGCATTTTAATCGCAAGCCTACTCGCCTTTCTTTCTACCTTTCTACCCTTCCGCCCTTCTGCCTCTGCACCCTTCCACCCTTCCACCTCTGCACCCTTTCCCCTTCTATTCCTCTGCGGTGTCATTGTTTTCGTAGTAGGTTTATTAGTCATCATAGCCCTTGCCTCCCCCAATTTTGGCGCGTTGGTGCGTTACAAAGTGGTGGTTATGGGCTGGATAGTGTACGGTTTGGGCGTGGTGTTTGAAAAAAAAATCGTATCTTCGCGTATTGAAACGATATGAAAAAATATTATGTAGTGTGGCAAGGGCGCGAAATAGGCGTTTTTGACAACTGGAAAGATTGCGAATCGCAAATAAAGAACTTCCCGCAGGCAAGATTTAAAGGATTTCCCAACCGCGAAATGGCAGAAAAAATGTTTCGTGGAGGCTATGATGCGTATGTTGCCCAAAAAGACACCCTCGCCATCATAGAAAAACCAAAAGATATTCCTATTTGGGTGGGGCAACCTATCCTCGAGAGCCTATCTGTTGATGCGGCGTGCAGTGGCAACCCTGGTGCATTGGAGTATAGAGGCGTTTATACCAAAACGAAAGAAGTGATGTTTCACAAAAAATTTGACGAAGGCACGAACAACGTAGGCGAGTTCTTAGCTATAGTACATGGCATTGCTTTTTTGCAAAAACAAAATAGCAACTTGCCTATTTATACCGACTCCAAAACCGCCATGACGTGGGTACGCGCCAAAACCGCTAAAACAAAACTTGTGAAAAACAAAAATACAGAGGACGTATTGGACTTGGTAAGTCGTGCCGAAAAATGGCTACAAGACAATACCTACACCAATCAACTCCTGAAATGGGCTACCGAATATTGGGGCGAAATTCCCGCAGATTTTGGTAGGAAAGGCACTTGAGAGGCAAAAAAGGCTATCCAAAAATTTGGACAGCCCCTTTTTATACTAATGCACATATTGGCTCATTACCAATACTTTGCGCGTCTTGTCGTCTTTGTCTTTCAAAGGATTGAAATAACTACGCAGTTTTATTTTCTCGCCTTCCTTGCCTATGTAGGTAAGGACTTCAGTAGCATAATGCCCATCAGTGAGGTGCGACAAAATATCTTGGTAGCCTTCCGAGTCTTGTTCGTCTTCGTGCAACAACTCAGCGTGCAACTTGCCTACCAATTCTGCCTCATCATAGCCCAAACAAAGCGCGATTTGATGGTTGGCGGTCGTTATTCTGCCCAATGTATCCAATTCTAAGAGCATAAACGAGCTTTGGATAGCCTTGAAAATCTCGCGTTCTTCGTCAAAGTCCAGCACTTCTGTTGCGGTTGCGGTAGGCAAGGCTACAGGCGCGGTTTGTTCGTTGTTTTCCACTGGCTCGCCTACATGGTTTTGGGAATTTTCGCCTATTTCTGCCAATTCATTGTAATCCTTCGAATATACCATTTTTGTATAGCCAGCATCTGCATCAACCAAAAAGTTCACGACTTGAATAATTTGGTAAGGCTTGCCTGCTTCGTCCAAAATAGGCACAAAACTAACATTCATTTTCACTTCGCGCTCTTTGCGCCCCATCATCACCAAGTCATCAACCACTTGCGTAGCACCCACACTCAACAATTCGCTCCAAAGTTGTTTGTATTCGTGAGAAGCCACAAATTCAGGTTTTAAGAACTTTGTATAAGGTTCTAACATCATTTCTTCGGAAGCCAAGCCCAAATGGAACAACAATTTATTGTTCGCGCTCAATATCCTGCCTTCGATGTCAATCTCCATCATGGCAAACGTATTGTTGATTTTATTGAACAAAGAAGCCAATTCAGCCTCGCGCTTGCGCATTTCCTCTTGCTTGAACTCTATTTGATTGCGCAGTTGCTTTAGTTCCTCTTGTGCTTGTGCGAGGGCTACCGTATTTTCGGCACTTTGCGTGTCGTTGCTTTGGTGCAAGCGTTCTTTTTCCGTTTCGAGGGTTTCTTTGAGATAATTTACCTCTGTTTCGCGGTCAGCCAAATGCTGTTGTACTATTTCGAGGTCTTTAATTTTTTGTTGGATATTTTCGTATTGTTTTTGAATATACGAGTCAGGCGAAGTATAGGCGTTTAGCTTGCCTTCGAGTTCTGCTACGAGGGCTTCTTTTTGGCGAATTTCTGCCACGAGGCTCGATATTTCAGGCGCGTCTTGTTCTTGTCCTTGGTTTTCTTGCATCATTTGGCTCAAAGCCGCCACTTCGTTTTCCTTCATTTCCGCATATTGCTTCACATTGTTCAGGTCGTCTGCGGTTTCCTCATAGCTTTTGTTCAAAGCTTCATACGCCTCTGTGTAGCGCGTGATTTCCATTTGCAGTTGCTCGATAGTTTCCTCGTATTCGGATATACGCGCCCCTGATTCTATGGTAGAAGCTCCGTTGTCTTCCATCGCTATCATACCTTGCAAACGCTTGATTTCCAACTCTTTTGCTTCGAGTTCTTTGTTCAAACGCTCCGTTTCTTTGCTAAGCAAAGGGTTGGCTTGCATTTGGTTGAACATATATTGCGACACCAAAAGCTCATCTTCTTTTTTGTGTAGGCGAGCTTGCAAGTCCTCGATTTCTTGTTGTTTGCGATGCGTTTCGGCTTCGCGTTGGCGCAATTCCTCTCTGATGCCTTGCAAGAAACTGTCTTTTTGCGTGGCTTCTTCGCGCAGGGAGGTAAGCAACGTATTTTGTGCGTTGTAGTCCTCTTTGAGTTGCGTCAGTTCCGTATCTAATTGTTGCGCAAGTTCCGCCTTTTCGTTGTAGCTTGCCTGCAACTGCTCGATGAGCGTATTTTTTTCATCTCTTTCAGCTTGCAGTGTTTGCAGTTCTGCCTCGCGTTCTTGGGCGGTTTCTTGCCATGCTTGCCAGATTTGCGTTTGCACGCTCCATTGTTGCTCAAGATTGTTGAGCGAAGTCGTTTTTTCGTTGATTTCCTCGCCTGCTTTTTGCATCGACTCTACTTGCTCCACATAATTGAGATGCTCTAATTCGAGGGCTTGTTGGAGTTGCTTTACAAGCATTTCTTTTTGTAGGAGAGCCTCTTTCAACTGTTCCATTTCCACAGGCACGTGAGCATTTGCCATCGTGTCTTTCAGTTGATTGTGCAAGGAGGCAAGCGTTTGTTCTTTTTGTTGTAGATTTTTTTCTTGGCGTATGATTTCCTCCAGAAAACGCTTGTTTTCGTTTTCCTTCTCCAAAAGTTCCGTTTGCAATTTTTCAATTTCCTGCTTGCGTTCTTGCAGGGCGTTTCCTTGCCTTTCTATTTCTTCGTGCTTCCAATGCAACGACTCTTGCAAATCCTTGATTTGTTGCTCTTGTTGGGCTATTTGCTGGGTTTGGGTTTGGTGTTCGTTTTGCAGGGAGGCAAGTTTGGCTATTTCTGCCTGTTGCGTTTCCCATTCAGCCCGCATTTGTTCGAGGGTAGTTTGGGCAGTGTGTAGCTCTGTATTGAGTGTGGTGAAGGCTTCAGGCGAGATGCCATTTGCATCACCTTGAAAATTGCCTATCAAACCTTGTATTTCTTGTTCTTTCTTTTGGAGTTGGTCGCGCAAGGCTTGTATAGCATCATCACGTTTGCGCAATTCGTCATGCTGTTTTTTGAACTCCTCTGAATGGTTAAGGCTTTCTATCAAAAGTTCTTTAGTGCGCTGATTATTCAATAGGCTTTGCAAGACCGCCGCCACGCTTCGACTCATACGCTCCAACAAAATGATGTAACGCGGTTTTAGCTTGTTGAGCGTAGTCAATTCCACAATGCCATACACTCTATCATTGAAAACCAAAGGCGAGATGCTCAAAAAGCACGCGCTAATACGCCCCAAAGACGAGTCTAACTGCGTTTCTACATTATCCAAACACATCAATTCTTTCGACTTCGCCACCTGCCCCACCAAACCCTCGCCAAAATTGAAGGTCGTTCTATCCATCGTTTCCACTGTACAAGCATAACCGCCTGTAGCGTTCACGGTTTGGGTTTCATAATCCACTGTAAAAAACGCGCCATACACCGCGCCTGTAACTTTGGCTATATGCGTGATGACCTTTTCCGAAAACTTGCGGATAGAGCTATCATAGCTTTGGCGCAAAAGTTCGTCGAAACGGCTCATGTTCGAGTCAAGCCACATACGGTCTTCGAGCTTCTGTTTCTCTTCTAAGAAGCCCAATTCGAGTGCTTTATAGTCTTCATACGGGATGCTCGTTTCGTTGTGATTGCCATTTGCGCCCTGTGGAACGATAGTGGCTATATCTGTAGTGGTATGTTGCGTTTCCATAATAAGAAGATTTTATACTTACACCCTAATAAATACAAATTAAATACCAAAAAACCAAACTACCAAAAAACGTTCTCTTTATTTATAAATGGTCGCATTACAAAATATTTTTTTCGGGTATATTTTTTTGCAAAACTACGCCCTGACTTGGCGCACCCACTTGTTCGGCTTCCTCGCCTACCGCAAAGAAAAAAGCCTCATAGCCATATTTCGCGCCTATTTGGTTCGCCCAAGCCTGAAATTCTGCCCTCGTCCACTCGAAGCGGTGGTCTGTATGGCGCATCTCGCCTGCTGTAAGCGCGTCCCACATCACATTGTATTCTTGGTTGGGCGTGGTCAGTACAACCATTTTGGGCTGTGCATATTCGAACAATACGCGCTCAAATGCCTGTAGCCTGTCCAATTCCAAATGTTCTATTACTTCTACTACAGCCACTGCCTCAAAGCCTTTTAGTCGGCTATCTTTATACATCAGCGAGCCTTGCGCAAGCGTTACACGCTCTTGTTGTTTGATAGGCAAGTCATCATAACGCAGTCTTTGCTTGGCTTTTAGCAGTTCATGATAAGAAACATCTATTCCCAAAATTTGTTTGAATTGTTTGTTTTTCAGCAAAAGGCGTATCAACTTGCCTTCGCCACAACCCACATCTGCCACGCTTTCCACGCCACTTTCCGCCAATTTTTGTGCTACGGCTTGTAGGCGTTTTTCGTGTAAGGTTTCTTTTCTTTTTTGCGCTTCTGTAGGTTCTTGTTCGGTTTCTGTATCGTTGATAGGCTTTTCGTCTTGTAGGCGAGCTAAGGCTATGCGCGTCAGCGAAGGCAAGTCGCGCAAATATCGCTTCGTGATTTGCTCTTTTTCGGGGTGTTGTGCTAACCAACCTTCGCCTTTTTGCCACAATTTCTCGATTTCGTCCTCGCCTACAAAGTAGTGTTTTTCGTTGTCCAATACAGGAATCAAGACGTACAAATGCGATAGTAAAGCCTGCACAGGCAAGGTGTGCTGTAGTTTGAGGTTGAAATATTTGCTAAAACCCCAATCCGCAAATTTTTTATCCAAGGTTTGCCTCTCTACCTCCACCGTATAGCCAAGTGGCTCGAACAATCGCCGAATAAGCGACTCGCCTCCGCGTGGGGCAGGCAAGGCAGTAAGCAAGACCTCGAAAGGCATCGCCACATTTACCAATTCAGGTTTGTCTTTGCATTTGCCGTTCATAGCCGTTGCCAATGTTTTGGCTATAGCCACGCTCATGAATGAAGAAGCCACATAAGGGCGGTCATTCACATAATTTGCCAGCGCGAAATTTTCTTGATTCTTGCCTTCCACACCGCGCACCAACTCCACCGCGTCAATGTCTAACAGCAGGCAAGCTGTAGCGCGGTCTGCCGACATTTCGGGGTAAAAAATATGCGCCTTGCCTACCGAAAGCTCGAAAGTTTGGAATTTGTCGGGGTGTTTGTGCAACAAGTAGCCCAAGTCGGTAGCGGGCTTGTGGGTGGTTGTGATTTGAAGAAGCATATCCTATATCGTTTCCCACAAAAATACAACTTGCCTACGCAATGTATCTGCGCAGGCAAGTTTTTATCTAGATTATTCCTTTAGAGCCTGTTCAAATTTTTTGTTAGTGCATTTTTAGCCCCAGAGGGGCGATATCTTTGTAGAAAAGCCATTCCACAAACAAGAACCCCGTAGGGGTGAAATCTTAAGATGTCGCCCCTACGGGGCTTTGATAATCTTACCTATGTCATTGCTACAAAGATATCGCCCCTCTGGGGCTACCAAGCAAAGTTATTTTTGAACAGGCTCTTAGTTACTTATTTTTTTGAAGGAGGAGCTTCTACATATTCGTGTCGAAGCAAATGCGAGATATGCGCTTGTATCTTCTCCCAAAGATCGGCAGGGTGAAAGGGTTTGGTCAAATAATCGTCCATACCCGCCGCAATGCAAAGGTCGCGGTCTGCTATTGAAGTATTGGCAGTAAGGGCAATGATAGGTGTGTCGAGGTGTAAACTTTCGCGTATTTGGCGCGTAGCCTCCAGCCCGTCCATGACAGGCATTTGTACGTCCATAAGCACAAGGTCGTAAGGTGGGCGGTCTGCCTTCAGGTGTTCGAGTGATTCTTGTCCGTTTTCCGCCACAGTAACCTCTGCCCCCCAGTTTTTCAACACTTGCGAGGCGATAATTTGGTTTACTTTAATGTCTTCCACCAACAAAACACGGACTCCTTGCAATATTTGATTCATAATTTTCAGGGGGGAATAAGACGATGACTTTAGGGTATAAGCGGTTTGTGGGGCGCGTTGTTACAAAAACTTTGCAATAATATACGAAATTTTGTTATTATCCGATTTTTTTTGGTGTAATTTAATGCAAAAAATTACATAGCTAAGAAAATGCTAAGGATAGTTTGCATCTCAGATACGCATGGCGCACACGCGCAGTTCCCCATTCCCACAGGGGACATTCTTTTGCACGCAGGCGATTTCTCGAAGCGGGGCAGAGAAGACGAAATTGTGGATTTTAACGATTGGTTGGGTACGCTTCCGCACAAGCACAAGGTTGTCATTGCGGGCAATCACGACTTTGGCATGGAACAACACCCCGAAAAAGCACGCGCTTGGCTCTCTAATGCCCACTACCTGAACGACTCGGAAATCACGATAGAGGGCTTGCGCATTTGGGGTTCGCCCATTACGCCTTGGTTTTTTGATTGGGCGTTTAATCGCTATCGCGGGGCGGATATTCGCCAACATTGGGATATGATTCCTGAAGGCATCGATATCTTGGTTACGCATGGTCCACCTGCGGGCATTTTGGACGTTACGGCACAAGGCAAGGGCGTAGGCTGTGAGGATTTGCTCCAAACCATACAGCGCGTAAAACCTCGCCTACACGTCTTCGGGCATATTCACGAAGCACATGGCAAGGTAGAAAAAGATGGCACGATATACGCCAATGCAAGCCTTATGGATTTGCAATACTTGCCTACACAAACCGCGTGGGTAGTGGAGCTTTGATAGGTTTTGGGGTAGGCAAGCGAGATGCTTAGTAGGTCGTAGCGGGAAGCTACGACCAATAAAGAAACAAACTACACTACCTCGCCAAACAAATCAAACTCTGTAGTGCTGGTAACTTTCACTTGTGCGAAGTCGCCAATGCGAATGTATTGGTTTGTGGCATCTACCAACACCTCGTTATCTACTTCAGGCGAGTCGTGTTCGGTGCGCCCCACGAAATAACCGCCTTCTTTGCGGTCAAACAACACTTTGAAAGTCTTGCCTACTTTCGCGCTGTTCAGGCTTTCTGAAATGCCTTGCTGTAGCTCCATGATGATGTCCGCCCTTTCCTGCTTCACTTCTTCGGGAACATTGTCTTCCATCGAGAAAGAGTGCGTATTGTCTTCGTGAGAATAAGTAAAAATGCCCAAACGCTCAAAACGCGATTTTTCTACAAAGTCATACATTTCATCAAATTCTGCTTCCGTTTCGTCAGGGTGTCCCGCTATGAGTGTGGTACGGATAGCGATTTCAGGTAATTTATGGCGGATTGTGTCTATCAATTCCTCTGTTTTTTCGCGTGTGATGCCTCGCCTCATACGTTTCAGCATCTCGCTTGAACCATGTTGCAGGGGCATATCCAAGTAATTGCAAATATTGGGATATTGCTTCATAGCATCAATAATATCCAATGGAAAGCCCGCAGGATAGGCGTATTGTAGGCGTATCCACTCTATGCCTTCCACATCAGCCAAACGCGCCATAAGTTCCGAAAGATTGCGTTTTTTGTAAATATCTAAGCCGTAGTAGGTAAGGTCTTGTGCTATCAAAATGAGTTCTTTCGTGCCTTGTTTTGCCCATTGGCTCGCCTGCCCTACAAGCGTTTCCATAGGCGAGGAAACGTGCTTGCCTCGCATAATAGGAATGGCACAAAAAGAGCAAGGTCTATCACAACCTTCTGCTATTTTCATGTACGCATAATGGCGTGGCGTAGTGAGTAGTCGCTCGCCTACCAATTCGTGCTTATAATCCGCCTTGAATTTTTTGAGCAGGAGAGGCAAGTCGCGTGTGCCAAAAAACGCATCAACGTTGGGAATTTCGCGCTCAAGGTCGTCTTTGTAACGCTCCGACAAACAGCCTGTAACATATACTTTTTCAATCAAGCCCTCTTGTTTCGCTTCAGCATATTGGAGGATAGTGTCTATAGATTCTTGCTTGGCGTTTTCGATGAAGCCACAAGTGTTGATAATCACCACATTGTAGTCCGCTTTTTCCGATTCGTGGACAGCCTCAATGTCGTTTCCGCGTAGTTGCGTCAATATATTTTCGGAGTCCACCAAATTTTTGGAGCAACCCAATGTAACGATATTTACTTTCTCGTTGCGCAATCCTTTTGTTTTCATACTGCAAAGTTAGGAACTTTTTGGATTAGTTGGCTGTATTGTTTGTATGAAACTCAAAGCAGGCGATACCGCTCCCGATTTTACGGCTAAAGACATTTACGGCAAGGACGTTAAACTTTCGGACTATAAGGGCAAAAAAATTATTTTGGGCTTTTATAGGAATGTAAGCTGTCCGTTTTGCAACAGGCGAATACACCAAATCATGGGCAATAATGTTCGGCTAAAGGCTACCAATACCGAACTTATTTTCTTGTTTGAGAGTACGAACAAAAAATTATCGGAGAGCGTTTTTCATCAAGGCATATCCCCGTTTCCGCTCATTGGCGACTCGGAAAGGGCTATTTACCAACAATATGGCGTGGGAAATTCTATGCTGGGCGTGATGAAAACACTTATATCAAGTAGTTTTTTCAAGGCTGTGCGCGACACCAAAGAATTGAACTTGCCTAAAGAAGACAAAGACGCAAGTACGTCTTTGATGCCTGCCGATTTCTTCATTGACGAAAATCTGAAAATCGTAAGGGCGCATTATGGCACACACTTAGACGACCACGTGCCTATAGAAGATTTGAAGGCTTTTGCAGGAGCAAGCTATTAGGTAGGCGAGAAGTATTTTATGATGCTTTGCCTACAATCAAGTCGCAGGCTTCCCACAAGTCATTTGCCCACAAGTCCGTTTCGGTAGGCGAGGTTTCATTCTTGCCTGTGCGTACTTTGATGGTGCGTATCTGTTGCTTGTGTGCCGCGATGATGTCGCGCTCACTGTCGCCCACGAGCCACGAGGCTTGCCTGTCTATGTTGAATTTGGCGATTGCTTTTTCTATCATCAATGAGTCGGGCTTGCGCGTCAGCGAAGCACTGTTGTATGAAGGGTGATAGGGCGCGAAATAATGTGCATCTATCAAACCACCACACACCGACTGCAGGTATTCCCAACATTGCAACACGTCTTGCGCTGTATAAATGCCTTTGGCTATGCCCGATTGATTGGTAACCACGACCAACACAAAACCCGCTTCTTTCAAGCGTTTGATTGCCTCTGGCACACGCGGAAGCACATGAAACTTGCCTACCTCCCACACATAGTCGGGGTTATCTTCATTCAATACGCCATCACGGTCTAAAAATACAGCTTTGTTCATGGTACAAAAATAGCATTTTTTATATACTTTTTAATAAAAAGCTATGTGTCTTTGCGCAACTATAGCATTTTATTTTGGTATCAGTCTAACATAATTCTTAACTTGCGCCTTTGTAGTGTGTTCATAGCCATCGACACCCCGCACCCTAGAAAGGGTGCGCTACAGCCTTATAGGTACTTTATAGCCCAAAAATAAAGGCTATCCACGCGGGACAGCCTTCTGAATTGTAAATATAGATTAGGTAGGTTTCAGGGTTCTAAACGTACTGTGGGCGTATCTCGTGAGAGGTCGTGCTATCATTAGTACGGCGGTTTTTCTTGTGCGCTTGGCGTTTGCGCAATATTTCATAACTGCGAATGATGCGCATATATTTTTCGATAACGATTTTCTCATCAAATTCGCGCTCCATTTTTTCTCGGCTTGCCTGCCCCATAGCTTGTAGGGCTTCGGGAGAGAGGCTCAAGATTTTTTGGAAGGCTTCGGCAAGGCTTTCGGGGTTCTTCACTTCGCAAAGATAGCCGTTGATGCCTTCGTCGATGGTTTGTTTACAGCCTGCAATGTTAGTGGCTACTAAGGGTTTCGCCATACTTGCGGCTTCGAGGAGCGAGCGGGGCGTTCCTTCGCGGTAAGAAGGCAAGACTACACAATCTGCCTTTTCTACATATTGCGCTACATTGTCGGTAGTGCCTAAATAGTCAATCAATCCTTCGTTTATCCACGCTTGCACGTCCTCCATAGGCACGCCCAAGTTGCGGTCTGTTTCGATAGCTCCCAGCATTTGGAACTTAGCCTTCACGCCTGCCTGTCGCAATAGGCGGATAGCATCTATGTACTCGCGCACTCCTTTGTCATAGAGCAACCTCGAAACCATCAAAAACGTGAAAGTATCGTGTTTCTCAAAAGGAACAGGGTGAAATTTCTCCAAAGGCACACCCGAACCCGGCACAAGGTCAGTAACTTTTTCGCGGATGAGTTTTTTCTCTACAAAGAGTTGTAGGTCGTCTTCGTTTTGGAAGAACACACGGTTAGGCAGTCTGAAAGAGAAGCGGTAGAGGCTACGCGCCACTTTCGCAATGAAATTGTCGTGCAAAAAGACTGTCCCCAAACCACACACATTGTTGATAATCAATTTCTTAAGAGGGAACGCCGCCAAAGTGCCGTAGATGTTGGGCTTGATGGTAAATTGCAAGACTACATCGGGTTTGACTTTGCGGTATATTTTGTAAAGTTGCCACATATAGCCCAAGTCCTTGAGAGGGTTTGAGCCTTTGTTTTGCATCTTTACGGGATAAAACTCGCACCCCATTTCCACCAAGTAGGCAGAATATTTATCTTCAGGGGCTATAGCTATCACCTGATGTCCTTCGTCAAGAAGGGCTTGGGCAAGCCCAAGGCGAAAGTTATAGATATTCCAAGAAGTGTTTAATACGATAGCAACACGCATACAAGATTGTTTTTGAACTAAGCTAAGGTTTTGATTATAAAGCAGTTAGGCTGGCTTTATCATAGCTTTTTTTGGTTGATAAAAAACTATAGGAACTATTAGTTTTTTTGAATAACACTTTATTTACGCTGTAAATCTATGAAAATTTAACGCAAAAAAACGAATTTTCGTTGTTTTTTTTGAAGTGCTTTTGAAGTGTGAATCGGTTAAATAACTGATAATCAACAAAATAAATTGTTAAAAAATATTAAAAATTTTCTTTAGTCATACCTAAATTTGGGTTATGCGACATATTTTTACATAAAAAGCTACTCAAGGAAAGTAGCTTTGTCTTGCCTCTGTTTATAAAAAAAGCCACCCTCGTAGGTGGCTTTTTTGGGTAGGCAAGGTTACTCGCCTGTGTAGGGTTCGCCCTTGAAGTTGATGCTTTCTGACACGCCGTTTCGGGTTACTTGGATAGGCTGTAGGGTGTTGTAGGGTATGTAGTCTATTTGGTCAAAGGCAAACGGCACAACCGCCTTGCCTGCCTCGTTGATAATGCCCCAATATTTGCCTTTTTTCACAATGGCAAAGTACAACAGGTTATTTTGCTCGTTGGAGGTTTGGGCGAAGGCTTTGGCATCATCAAAGGTAGCGGGGATAACTTCCTTGCCTGCGCTGTTGATAAAGCCCCATTTGCCTTTTTTCTTGATGCCCATGAGGTGATTTTGATACTCCACTGTGCCCAATTCGTCATATTTGATAGGAATAACGATTTTGCCATCTGAACGCATCATACCAAACTTGTTTTTCTTGCCTATCACTACGCGCTGACGGCTGTAGTCTAACTTCATGTAGTCGTACTCAAAAGGTATGATAGGCTTGCCTATAGTATCCAAAATGCCCCATTTATTTTTGAGTTGGGCAAGCAAAATACGTGGATTGTTTGAGTAATTATCCTTTTCTAAGTTGTCAATGTATTGGTATTGAATAGGCACTACTACCTTGCCTTTGTCGTCTAACAAGCCCTGCAAGCCGTTCTTTTTTACCCAAATGTACTTTTGGTAGGTTTCAGCAAAAACAGAATCGTATTCGCAAGGCAGGAGAGGCTTAAATTCGCTGTTTACCACGCCCATTTTGCCATCTTTGACTACAGTAATAAAGAGTTGGTATTGCGGATTGTACAAATTCACTGCATCATACACGGCAGGCAAGACTTCTTTGCCTTGGTAGGTAAGGTAGCCTATTTTTTTGCCCTTCACTACTTTGATGAAGTTTTGGTTTGGCTCGAAGATGGTATCATATTCGGCAGGCACGACTACGTTGTTTTGCAAGTCCAACAAGCCTTCTTTGCCGTTCTCGCGCACATAAGCAAGGTCATTTACTACTTTGATGTTTGAGTATTTGGCGGGTACGAGTTCCTTGCCTGCAAAATCCACGATGCCCAACTTACCTGCTTTGCTGATGATGACATAGTTGTAAAAAGCGTCTTGGATTTGTTCGTATTGGAAAGGCAAGATAACTTGTCCGTCCCAGTTGATGATGCCCCACATTTTGTTCTTTTGGGCAACGAAATTGCCCGAAGGCAAGAAACTACTGCGCAAAACCTCATACAGCAAATCTGCACCATACATAGCACTAAATTCGTTAGAGGCTTTGTTGAACTTGATGCGCGTAACATTTGGCACAATGCTATCAAAGGCGTAAGGCGTAACTTCCACGCCCATTTTGTTTATCACAGCCCATTTTCCGCCCTTCTTCACAGTGGCATACTCGTTTTCGCCAAAGTTAGACGCGCCTTCGTAGGTTTGCGAAGTGCGCTCAAAATTTTCGTCCAAATAAAGCCAGTTTTTGCCTTCGCGGATTGCCACCTTGTCGCCTTTGACGATAGTTCTGAAAGGGGCAATATCATCAACCAACTTGGTATGCAATTCGTGTTTTTCCAAATTCAACAAGGCGAGTTTGTCGGCATATTCGAAGGGGACATCACCTACACGATGCTCATGTCCATCGCTTACATTGTCGCCCTCCAATATTTCGAAGTAGTTGTTGTAAACACGCATTTCTTGAGAGCGGTGTATGGTCTTGCCTGCGGCTGTGTGATAAGAATACAAATTTGTGGTTTGTTGATAGTCGGTTTTGTCTATTGTTACCAAAGAGTCCAACGTCATGAAGTCCCCGCTTCGGTGCAAATAAATGTCTTTGTGGTTGGCTTCTATCAAAATATCACCATTGAGGCGAGCAATGCCATAGCGGTCTGGAAATTGCTCCATTTCGTTAGGGTTTTCCACTTTTTTTTGAAAGAGGCGGTACTCGCCTATGGGGTCAAAAATCATAGTGTACTCGCAACGCATCAATATCTTGCCTTTGTTGTCAGCAAGTCCATAAAAGTTTTGGTAAGTGCTTTGCGAATAGGTTTGTAACTTGATGTAGCCCGCCTTGTCGAACTCCACAAAGTTGTAAATCATAGGCAAGATGAGCGTGCCTTTGTGGTCTATCAAGCCATATACCGTTGGGTTTTCGGGTTCATAAGCACGATTGAAAAAGCCTACTATCGCCACGCCATTTTTGAAATCGGAGGCATAATTGATTTTTTCGTTGATTTTTTTCAAATCAATTACCTTTTTGCCTTGTTTGTCATAAAAATTAAACTCGCCTGTGATGCGGTTGTAGGGTTCATCTACAGCATCACCCATTTCTTCGTTCTCGTGTACGCCTGCCAATATCAAACCCTCGCGATAGTCGCGGATATAGTTGATGTCCGAGTCGAAGCGTTGTAGCAAGTTTCCTTTTTCGTCTATAATCATAACGCGGAGGTCGGCATCTTTCACCACAAAACGCCCTTCACGATAGTCTTGCGCTTTCACATAAGAAGCAGGCAAGATAGCTTTGCCTTGCGTGTCTATGTAGCCAAATCTGTCCCCGTTTTTGATGCGTGCCTTGCCTTCCGAAAATTCATACATACGGTTGGGCGTAGGCGCGATAACTTCCTTGCCTTGTGGGTTCAGGAAACTGTATTGCAACTTGCCTGCCTCAGAGCGCGAAGTGCTAAGGGCGAGTCCGTCCTTGAATGTGCCTATACTTTCGTACTTGTAGGGCGTAAGCGGTTTGAAGGTTTGGGCATCGAGGAGAGCAAATTTTTCACCATTGTATTGTGGGAAAGGCATTTTTTGCGCTTGGGCGGTAGGCAAGATGCACAGCCACACAAGGCACAATTGAAGCATTCGAAGTTTCATAATATCCGTTTTGGTTTTTATAGGCAAAGATACCTACTTTAAAGAGTTTTCCAAGACTATACGAAAATATTGGCGTTTTAGTGCATGGCTCGAGCAGGTTTCAAGCAAACTGTTTTTTTCTTGCCTACCCGCGCAGGCAGGCAAGATATAGTGCGGTTGTTTCGCCTTTGGCGTAGCGGTTGCAAACCGCCATGCCAAAAGTGTTGAGTTGTAAACTTAACACAACGGGGGCTTATGTATTATCGGGTTCATACTTAGGCGATGCTGGATTAAATTTATCATCTACCCAAGTTTTAGGGTTTGAAACGATATAGTCAGTTATATATAAATATGATGTTTCGTTACGAATGATATGCTCATAATAGTTTCTTTGCCACAATTTTTGCTCAAAAGGAAGCCAACCTTTTTCCTTCACGCCTCGAATGTAGGCTACTGTAGTAATAGACTTGAAAGCATCTAATATATCACCTACTGTTTTTTGGTTTTGACTTACGATTTCTAAAATTCCATGAAAATGGTTAGGCATTATGACATATTCATGTAGTTCGATGTTGGAAAAACGTTTCTTTAAATCTAACCATTCTATCTCTACCATCTTGCCTGCTTCGTTTGGGTACATTGTTTCGTCTTCTACATTGCCTAACAAAAACAACCTGTTTTTGATGCAAATGGTAATGAAATAAAGTCCTTCAGACGAATAATCATAATTTTTCAAGCGAATGGAACGCCTATGATGTTTTTCAGGATTGTATTCGTTCATAACAATAAAATTTGTAGGGGCAATCCCTTGTCAATAATACAAACGGTAAAATGTAGGGGCAATCCCTTGTGGTTGCCCTTACGAATAACACACATTTTCGTGTAAAACACAAACGGTAAAATGTAGGGGCAATCCCTTGTGGTTGCCCTTACGAATAACACACATTTTCGTGTAAAATACAAATTTGTGTACGAAAAAGGGCAACCACAAGGGATTGCCCCTACAAAGTTATCAATTTACCGTTTTTTAATCAGGTATTTCGCCAGACACCGAAAGGAAATCATACTTCACAGAAGCGATGAGCTTTGTTTCTGCAAAAGCCTTCTTCAGGTCTTGCAAAATCTCTTCTTCCATATCATCAGTTGAAGTAACCTTTTTATTTACTTCCCAAGTACTGCCTGTTGGGAGTTTTTCCCAGCCCAAAAGCTCTAACCACTCGTCAAACGTTGCTCGACCATTCTTGCCTTTTAAATCTAAAGAAACTTGCGTTTTCATATTTTTGAAGTTAAAATTAAACCATATTGCAAAGATATAAAAATCTGTCGCAAAAACAAAAACACCAGACAAAATCTTGCCTGATGTTTTTTAAAGGTTAATCCACCAAAAGTTTCGTAACGGCGGCGGTATTGATAGCCCATTCGCGGGTATAGGCTTCGTCAGCACCTTCGGCAGTAGGCAAGATTTCGAGGTTTTGGGCTTCTGCCTTTATCATCAAAAGCGCGCCTACCGACATTTTGCTGTCGAGTTTTGCCAAAAGGTTTTCCACGTTACGCAAGTCGAGGTTTTGCACCACTTGTCCATCAAAAGGCAACTCAAGCCAAACAATTTCGCGGGCTTCCACATCAAGCACCCCAAACACCAAACCCTTCGCCAAACTGTTCGTTATCCTTACCTGATGTTGCACACAAGAAGGGTCATACGCCACGCCTGAATTGGATATTTTCATGGGGTTTTTACTGTTCATCCAACCTATGACCATATTAGGCGTTATCGAGCCTGTGCTGTAGGCATTGCACGTAAACGTTACGTATTTTGCCTTTGCCCTTCTTAGGTCATCTACATTGATTTCGATATATTCTGCCGTACCTACTTTGTGGGGTATGCTTCGAATATCGCCACTATGCTTACAACCTGTAGCCGTTAATTGGCTGAACGAACACATATCTACTTTGTTCGCGTAGGCAATCGTACAGCTCAAGTCCATATCCATGTGTTGGGCAGGCAAGCCTGTTCCCCATTGCATAAAGAGTCGGACTGTATCGCCATCTACAGCAAAGCGCGTACCCATCAACGCAGAAGGCAAGTCTTGTACGCTGTCGCTTCTATCGCCTATCGAAACAGGGATTTTGAATAGCATTTCATCTATAAAAATCGTCTTGTTTTCCGTAGGCAAGTTCGCAAAGCGTTTACGCATCGCCAACAAACAAAGGTCTTGCACGCTTGCCTTCATAGCGTTTAATTGCGTTTCGTCATAGAGTTTCAACAGTTGGTTCGTTGCGACACTCTTTGCTACACCACCCAAAGGTTTTACAATACGGTTCGAGCTTTGAGTAAAATAACCTTGCGCATACATATTCAGCGTAAACACCAAACGCGCAGGCACTTTATCCACCACATCACCAAATGCTTTCGTAACGCTTTCGTGTCCGAACCAAAGCATATTCGCAAACAAAGAACGCGCAAACAAGCCAGGGCGTTGTTTCAAGAGTTTCAAAGTCGCTTCCTCGTCAGCACGCAAACGGAATTTGTTTACTTGACCATTCCAAACATTGTATGCCTCATTATAGAAAACGTCCAAAATATCTTTCAACTTTTCGAAGCCCGCTTTATGGCTGTATTCCGCCAAGCGCAAGGCACGGATAAAACGAACCCACATACCGCGTTTAGGGTGCATAATCTCGCAAATCGTTTCCGTATCCATTTCCAAGCCATTCAACCACGTAGCTACACGAAGACAGTCAGCACGATTGTATTTCAATTTCAAATCTTCAGTAGCTTTCAATCTCGCCTGCGCACTTTTATCTAAAGGAGCTTTTCCAAACAAAACGCCTAAACTCAAACCTGAAGATGCGCCTATGTGCTTGTTGTTTTTGGCTGTACGTTTCACTATAGTTTTAGGCTCTATGATTTGCAAGAAACCTGTATGTTTGTACCACAAATAGCGCAAAATATCGGTAGGCGATTTGAACAAGGATTGCGCCTTGCCTGCCATATCGTTCTCTATACAAATATCTACTACAGCCATCAACGTTTCTTTCATACCCACAGCCACAGCAGGCAAGGCAAGTTCTTTCAAGCATATTTTCAAGCTATCCATTTGCGTAGCATCAAGCGCGGTTTTGGAGGTAAGCAAATCTTCGAAAGCCTTGTTCAATTCTTTTTCTGTCCACAAATCCAACACTTTCAGCTTCGAGCCTTGTCCCATCACTTCTATTTTTCCAAATTCGAAAGGCGTACCGCAGTAAGGACAGCCGTTATAGCGTTCCAAGTTGAAAGTACCATCAGGAATAGTATGTCCGCACTGTAATTGCGTTCCACGCGCTCCAAAGACATTCGCAAAAAACGTCATGATATGGTCGACCACGTTCTCGCCTGTAGGCACGTCCCAGCCCTTCACAAGGGGAGTCCAATTTTTATTCACACCCATCACATCGCGGAATTTTTCCAAAAGGCTCGCCTGAAAATTAGGCGTAGTTTGGTTCAATGCCCACAACAGTTTTTCTGTTACGCCAAAACCCAATTTAGCAAGGTTGGCGACCAAAACAGACGTAATGCCTTTGATGCTCTTAGGCGCGTCTACTACCAAAGACTTAGCAGGGATAAACACTGCTTGTTGGCGAAGGCTGACATTCAATAATGTGTTCATACTATTCATAGATGCCCCCTCGAAAGGCGTTTTAGGTTGTATTTTCTCTTTCGAGGTAAGAGAAAAATTAGGTAATTTTGTAGCTAAGTTCCATCCCTAATGAAGTGCCTCACGGCGAGAAGTAAGCTATAATTGACCTAAATATCTTTTTAGATGTTAGTTTTTTGATGTTAGATGTTAGTTTTTTGATGTTAGACTTCTGAAGCCTCTAACATCTAACATCTACAATCCAACATCTATGTTTTGGAAGGTGGACAGGATTCGAACCTGCATCTCCGCGCCCCAAGCTTTTAGAAGTAAGCTATGTTTGACCTACAAACATAGGTTGAAAACTATGTTTGTTTTTGCTACAGATAATTACAACGCTTTTTAACGGCGTGCTACCATTACACCACCACCTTCATGTTTTTGTTAATAAAATTTCTGATACATTTTTTCGCAAGCCTCCAAATCATCATAACAATCTGCAATTTCGGAGGCAAGGCGCAAGTCTTGTTGTTCTTGTGTGATAAATAAATTAAAAATGATTGCTTTTTTGCTCACTATCCACGCCAACAGCACGTGGTCAGGCACAAATTTGTATCGGTGTGATTTCTCATTGCCTTTGTATAATGTGTTGTGTGTTTCTTGCACCAAATCCGCAAAATAATAAAAACTGTAGTCATCTAAAGATATTTCCCACACACCCAAAAACTTCTCGTAATCACAACCTTCCCACCAATAATCGGGGTGCATACCTGTATGTTTCGAGTGATACTGGAAACCCAAGAGCAAGAAATCTTCTATAGCTTGCCTCTCTTCTTGCCTCCAATTTACCCAATCTGCATACACCATTTTTTGTATAATCTCGTCTATTCCATAGTTTATTTCATTTTTAAAAGCCAATTCCAATATGCGAGGCAAGAAATGCTTGAAGTCTGAGGTATCGCCCCAAGTTGTCATAGCCTTGAAAGGATAGGTCGTAAAATTTTCTGATGTTATTTTGCGTAAGGGAACACTACACAACTTCCTTACCTGCTCTTCTGACACACAACAAGTGCAACCTTCCACTTTGTCGCGCCTTTTGTAGGGCAAAAATACCTCATACAATCTTTCTACTGCCAATGCTATTTCGTTTTCAAGTTTCATATCACATTTATTATCAAGTAATTAAAAAAGGTAATCTCGTGGCTTGGTTTGATTAAGAGTCAAGTGCCTTTCGGCGAGAAGTAAGCCACGATTGACCTTTTATTTCTTTTCAGTTAGCAGTTTTTCAGTTAGCAGTTAGCAGTTTCTTCAACCTTATTCACTGTTCACTGTTTACTGCTCACTGTTCACTGTTTTGCGAAGCAGGCAAGAATCGAACTTGCGACTGCGGTCTGGAAACTTATTGGCGTAAGCACCGATTGACCTTTTGCAGATAATTTCAAGACTAATAAAAGTCCGCCATGTTACCATTACACCACTGCTTCGTATTTTGCTTTTCTTAGATGTTAGTTTATTGATGTTAGATGTTAGTGATGCTATATACTAATAACCAATATCTATCAACCAACATCTAACATCTAAAAAAGGTAATCGCACAAGTGGGGGCTTTTCTAGGAAGGAAAATAGAGAAGTAACTTAAGTGCTTGACCTTCAATTTCTTGTCTTGCCTACCCTTTTGGCAGGCGAGGTTTTTTGTTTACTCAAAAAAGGTAATTTTATAACTAAGTTTCAACCCTAATGAAGTGCCCGAAGGCGAAAAGTAAGTTATAATTGACCTTTATTTCATGCAACATTTACCAACAAGTTGATAAATATTTTGTGAAGTGGGAAGGAATCGAACCTCCGCGCATGGGTTTTCCATATAGTAGAAGTAAACCTTGCTTGACCAATGGAGGTAATCGCAACATTAACTAACCCCACTGCTCTACCGTCTAAGCTACCACTTCAATTCAAGCAACATTTATCAGGGAACATTTAACATTTATCAGGGAAAATTTGACAAAAATCACTAAAAAAGTACATATTTTGTAAAAATGTTAAATGTTAAATGTTAAATGTTAAATGTTAAATGTTAAATGTTAAATGTTAAATGTTAAATGTTAAATGTTAAATGTTAAATGT
>RDXI01000208.1 GCA_004292795.1 Bacteroidota bacterium
TTGTTATAGGGCTACAAAGATATAGCCCCGCTGGGGCAAGTCTATTCAATCCATTGATTTACAATATTTTATATTTAAATCTAATTCCGAACTCACGTTAAATAATGTCCCCAAATAAAACACAAATTTTAAAAAAATGAAGCGTAAAAAATAAAAATAATACGCCTAAATAAAACACCCAAAAACAAAAAATAACTGTACTAAAAATAAATTAGCACGGTTATGTTCGCCTTTGGCGTAGCAGTCGCAGACCGCAGTTCCGCTTAGTTGAAGTCTAAGACTTCAACTAACGAGGTAAATACTTCATAATGAAGCAGTTGCAAGAACTGAAGTGCCTTTGTTTTTTCTCGAAAAACAGCCAAAACGTGAGCCTCGCCTTCAGGCGAATAACTTGATACAAAGCTAAAACAAATTTTTCTTACTTCCAAACGCTTAAAAACTTACCGAAAATACAAAGTATTAATTTTCAGTAGTTTGTGATTTTTCATTTTAAAAAACTTGCCTACCAAAGCAGGCAAGGCGCGTATTGTCTGTATCACGAAACATCTTTTCTATAAAAGAGATTGTACTTCAAAATGCAGTAAATAGCCCTTACGCCATCTTTCCAATTTATTTTCTTGCCTTCTGCATAAGTGCGCCCATAGTACGAAATGCCTACTTCGTATATCCTGATGTTTTTCTTGCGATAGAGCTTGCCTATTTTAGCGGTAACTTCTGGCTCGAAGCCAAACCTATTTTCGCGCAAACGAATGGATTTGATAATGTCGCTTTTGAACATCTTGTAGCAAGTTTCCATATCCGTTAGGTTCAGGTCTGTGAAGAAATTGGATAGGAAAGTCAAGAATTTATTGCCTAAGGTGTGCCAAAAGAACAACACGCGGTGGGGCTTGCCTCCCATAAAGCGCGAGCCATATACTACATCAGCAAAACCATCTAAAACGGGCTGAAGCAATAGGTTGTATTCTTCGGGGTCATACTCAAGGTCTGCGTCTTGGATAATCACCAACTCGCCTGTAGCCAATTCTATGCCTCGCCTAAGTGCCGCGCCCTTGCCCATATTTTTGGGCTGTTTGTGGTATTGAATAGGCAAGTCAGGATTGTTGGCTTGGTATTGCAAGATGGCTTCTTCTGTATTATCTTTCGAAAAATCGTTCACAATGATAACTTCCTTCTGCATATTTTGCAAAAGTTGTACGGCTTTGATTTTGTCTAATATCAAGTGAATGGTCTTGCCTTCGTTGTAAGCAGGTATAACTATAGAGAGGGTTGGCATAGAGGGAGGGTTGTATGGTTGTATG
Source organism: Bacteroidota bacterium (assembly GCA_004292795.1). Classification (GTDB taxonomy): domain Bacteria; phylum Bacteroidota; class Bacteroidia; order Cytophagales; family Microscillaceae; genus RDXI01. Next base: position 1,299 of record RDXI01000208.1, read on the forward strand.
GTTGTATGGTTAGTTTGTTGTATGGTTAGTTTGTTGTATGGTTGCGTTCTTATCTTTTATCTTTTATCTTTTATCTCTCATCTCTCATCTCTCATCTCTCACCTCTCACCTTTCAACTCTACCAAGTACGTTTCTTGGGTTTGGGTGTAGCGGGTGGCGGGATTGATGAACTCTATATTGAGCGTAGAGATGTGGAAACGTGGGAAAGAACGTAAGACTTTGAGTCGTAGGGTAGGATTTGCTTTGACAAAAGCCTCCAAACTCGCCAAGCCTTCTTTGTTCGTATATGCCCAAATCTTGCCTGCACGCGCCTTTTCGAGCAAAATTTTAGGCTCATTGAACGAACCCGCCAAATGCGAGGCACTGTAAAAATCGGCAGACTGATGATAGAAAGAATCGCCTCCTGCTTGGTAGGCAAACAAGCGTTTGCTATCTACTCCCGCCTCGTAACGTGCATAACGCGCCATTTGCGAACCGCTTTGATACGTAAAAAGCGTGGGGTAAATATGGGCATTGAGCAAAAGATTGATGCCTAAAATAGTGAAAAACGAAGGAAAAATCAATCTCTCGAAAGAGTCTTGTGGCTGAAATAAAAAATGCACTACAGTAGCTAAGGCAAGCAATAGCCCCGCTATGATGAGCCATTGCGCCACAGGAAAGGCATAACCGCCCAAATACAACGCCAATGCCCACAAAACAGCACAAGTAAAGACCTGAAAACCATTGCTCCAACGAAACAGCGCGGACTTCGGATTTTCTATGATTTGTATAGCATAACGCGCTGTGAGTATAGCCACCAACGGAAACATCACATAAATATAGTGCGGAAGTTTATATTTGGAGAAGGAAAGGGCAATAAAAGGTAGGATAATTCCGCCCAATGTCAGGGCTTCTTGGGTAGGCAAGAGGCGAAAACGGCTTTTCCATACTTCTCGAATTGCCAAAAACAAGGCAGGCAAGAACAACAACGCCCACGGCAAAAAGCTCCACAAAAAGCTATGCACAAAGAAAAAAGGGTCTTGGATTTCGGGTTCGCTTGAGGTATTGATAAAATCATTCTGCCCTGTCAATCGACCAAAACTTTGCGACCAAAAATAAAAATACAAGCCCGATTTTTTCGTACCTCCATTGATGACTTTTTCGGGGTGCATATCAAACTGTTGGTACAAGCCATAGCACATGGGCGCAATCATCACACACACGACCAACAAACCCACTAACCATTGCCAACGAAAAAACGCGCTCCATTTGCGTTTTAGCGCAAAATCGGTACTAAAAGCCAACACAGGCACCATTAAGCCAATGGGACCTTTGGCAAGCATAGCCAAACCAACACCCAAAAAGCCTAACAATAAATGTTGCATTTTTTTGCGCTCCTCGAACAAGGCAAGTTGCCAAATAGCAAAAATAAGGCTGTCCACGAGCATCGTATCGGTGCGCACATCATGATGGATAAGGAAAAAGGCTTGGCACGAAACCAACAACAAGGAGGCAAGCTTGCCTACCCGCGCACCATAATAAAGCTTGCCTAAACCAAACGTAGCGTAAGCACCCAAAATCGTAAACAAAATGGGGAAAATGCGGTAGGCAAGATTGGACGCGCCGAACAAACTGAAGGCAAGGCTGGTAAACCAAAACAACAAAGGCGGTTTGTCCAAATAATCTTCGCCACGTTCATAGACTTGTAAGTAGCTTCCCGAAACCTGCATATCACGCGAGATAGAGGCATATTGCGCCGCGTCCACGTCCATGATGTCCAAAAAGCTACCCAATATATACAAAATACCCACTGCACAAAAGGCAAGCGTGTAAAACAAACGGCTATCGCTAATAAGGGGGAGTTTCATCAAGTATCCTAATTTTGAGTGCAAAAATAGGAATTTTGCATGAGATATAGCCAAAACTTGCCTACAGTGTGCATTATTCGCTTAGGTAGGCGAGTATTTTTTCAGCTTCGGCTTTGTCCTTGCCTGAAACCGCTATCAAAACGCGGTCTTTCACCACCCATACACCTTTATCCTCTTTGTCAAAAACGCCCTTGCCATATTTGCGTGCATTGGCGTTATTTTTACAAAAAAAGAGAGAAATTTTATACGCTTTGGGCGTAGGCACAAAGTAAAAATGCCATTCCTTCAAATAGTCAAGCGGGTGCGCCATGCGCTTTATCTTGATTTCGCGCAAACCATCAGGCGAGGCATTGATTCTTTGTTCTAAGGTTTCTGCCAGCGCATACTCGCGCTTTATTTCATCTTTGAACGTGAAATTTTGGGCAAAAACCCCGCTTGCGCACAGCAACAAGTAGAAATAGATGGAAAAAAAGGTAGTTTTCATAGGCTTAGAAACGTAGGTATTTGATTTACAACTGTTGCGTGTGTCCCCACACGCGACAACAAAAAGCCTTTGCGCGGTGTGGCATGAGGACACAAACCACGGCTAAAAAAATAGGACTTTTGCATGAGATATAGCCAAAACTTGCCTACAGTGTGTGTTATTCGCTCAAGTACGCCAAAATTTCTTTGACTTTTGCCTTATCACTGCTCGAAACAATGAGTAAGATGCCGTCTTTTACTACCCAATTCTCCTTTTTTTCTTTGCTAAAAACGCCTTTGCCGTATTTTTTGGCGTTGGCATCTGTCTTACAGAAAAATATAGAAACTCGATAGCCTGTTTCGGCAGGTACGAAATAGAAATGCCTGTCCAACAGCGAGTCAAGCGGGTGTATTTTGCGCATTACCTTGACTTCTTGCAAGCCATCAGGCGAGGTATTTATTTTTTTCTCCAACGCTATAGTATAGGCATATTTTTTCTTCAAGCCATCATCAAATGTAATAACTTGGGCGAATGTGCCACTCACACACAGTAACAAATAGCAATAAAGGGACAAGAAAGTGATTTTCATATAGAGGCTTGTTTTAGGAATATTTACTGCGAAGATAGCAAAACATTACAAATTCAAAAAAAAAAGGTCGAAAAATTTGGAAGTACCGTTTTTTGTTAGGTACTTTGCATTACATATTACTATGTAATGTATTGAAAGTGTACGTTTTCGTGGGTGTTTGTACTGAAAACGGACAAATGCAGGCAAGTTTCAAAAAAACAAACTGTTGATAATGAGCAAATTACAGCTAAAAACGCAGTTTGGCGCAAAGATTTCTACACTATACATAGTACCTTGTAACATTTCGCTGTTCTGTGCAACTTATTTCACAATTCCCTTATTTTCCATCTTTCGTTCCCAAAATCCATTAACCATATATGTTACAACTCATTGTCGCTCTCGGTTTTTTAATAGCAAGTGTATTCTCTTGTAGCACTTCGAGCAAGGCACAAGACAACAAACCCACAGGCGGGGTGTGGTCGCTTGAAGACTGTATCCAATACGGCACTAAAAACAGCATCAACGTACAACAGGCGGATATACAAATGCAACTATCGAATGCTAACCTTCAACAAAGCAAGTTTGCACGTTATCCAAATTTGAACGCCAATGCTTCGCAAGCCCTGAACTGGGGACGTTCCATTGACCCGTTTTCCAATACCTTCGTAACGCAACAAGTAAACAGCAATAACTTCAGCGTTTCAAGCTCAGTTACCTTGTTCAATGGCTATCGTTTGCAAAATACCATTCGCCAAAATATCAACAGTGTAGAAGTAAACAGGCTGAATATCGAACAAGCCAAACAAACGCTTGCCCTCAATATTGCGGTAGCTTACCTGAATGTATTGCAAAACCAAGAGCTATTGCGCACTACCCAAACGAATATTCTTTCTACGCAAGCACAACTTGAGCGCACTCAAAAATTATTTGATGCGGGAGCAGTAGCCGAGATAGACGTGATAAACTTGAAATCAACGATTGCTACCAATCAACTTGCTATCACCAACGCACAAAACGCCCTTACCAGCGCGAAAGTATTGCTACAGCAACAAATGAACTACCCCATAGAGGGCGACTTTCAAGTAAAAACGGTAAATGTGGATAACTTGACAGTAAACGACTTGGTAGAAACGCCTACGCAAATTTACCAAACAGCCGAAGGCTCGCAGGCAAGCGTGAAAAGTGCCGACCAAACTGTCAAAGGCAACGACATAGGCATCGAATTGGCTAAATCGGGTTTATATCCCACGCTTACCTTGAACGGTGTATTATTTTCGGGTTATTCAAGTGCTACGCCCAAATTTGAAAGCGAAGTTACAGTAGCAGACCGCACTATAGGCATTGTGCAAGGCACAAACCAGCCCGTAATCGTGCCTAACGCAGTAAGCGTAACACGCAATGAAGTTCCCTATCAGTTTTTCCCACAAGTGGGCGACAACTTCCGCCAACAAGTTTCTTTGCAGTTGAATATTCCTATTTTCAATGGCAAACAAGCGCGTACCCAAATAGGCAATGCGGTTTTGACTAAGAAAAACTCCGAACTGCAAGCCAAACAAGTACGCCAACAGCTTCGCCAAACCATTGAGCAAGCCTACATAGATGCCAAAAATGCCTACCAAACTTACCAAACGCGCCAAGAACAAGTGAAAGCCTTGGTTAATTCGTTTGAGGTTACAGACAAACGCTACCAAGCAGGTGCATCAAACGTAGTGGATTACAACCTTGCCAAAAACAATGTGGAAAATGCTAAAATCGACCTTGTACGCTCTAAGTATGAGTATCTTTTCCGCAAAAAGGTCTTAGACTTTTATATGAACAAACCTTTGACAATGGATTAAAATTCAGTTATGCATTATATTTTTCAACGCTTGTATGCTACGGTATGCAAGCGTTTTTGCTTGCCTACCCCTTCGCGTGTAAAGCGTGAGTTCGGAATTAAAATGGCGTTTTTAGCCTGTAAAAGCCTTTTACGAAGCGTTCAACCCTTAGGGTGGAGGGCATACGTTTGATTTACACAAATT
>RDXI01000209.1 GCA_004292795.1 Bacteroidota bacterium
CTAACGCTCTATGCGGGAGGCGGTATTACGATTGACTCCGTGCCTGAAAAGGAATGGCAAGAAACGGAACTGAAGATGCAAATTATGCAAAAGGTGATTTTGTAAAAAAACGCCTATATTTGCAAACAATAATCTTAATTTATCTATTGCGTATGCTTTTTTTACTTAAAGATGCAGGGTTTTTGCAATCCTTATTTTTTGTTTCTCCTCAAATATTTGTGCGTTTGGCGTTGTGTGCCTTGATAGCCATTCTATTTTTGCAATCAGGTTTGGACAAGGTTTTTCAATGGCAAGGCAATTTGGGCTGGCTTCGTGGGCATTTTGCCAAAACTTTCCTGAAAGACACTGTGCCGTTTATGCTTTGGGTAGTTACGATTTTGGAAGTGGCGGCGGGAGTATGTTGTGCGGTGGGTTTTGTGGAAATTTTGGTGTGGCGTAGCACCATGTTCGCGCTTTTGGGAGGCGAGCTTGCTACGGCTGTATTGCTCATGCTTTTCTTCGGACAGCGCATTGCGCAAGACTATGCAGGCGCGGCAAGCCTTGTCCCATATTTCCTCGTAACGCTCCTTAGTGTAATACTCTTTGACATCAATGCTAATTAGGCATGATTGTTGAAATAGGGTTGAGGGGTGGAAGGGTGGAAGGGGAGAGGGGTGGAAGGGTAGAAAGGTGGAAAGGTAGAAGGGTTGAGGGGTGGAAAGGGTAGGCAAGGAAACAACCATACAACAATCAACCATACAACAACCAACCATATAACAATCAACCATACAACAATCAACCATATAACAATCAACCATATAACAATCAACCATATAACCATATAACCATACAACAACCAACCATATAACCATACAACAAAAAACCAACATCTAACAAATCTAACAATGGCTAATCCTTTGAAACGTTTTGGCTAACACTGAACAGCCTTACAAGTCGCCTCACGTTGATGATTGTGGGCTTGTTGGGGCTTATGTTGTTTTTGGCTTGGATAAACTATACACAAGTTACATCACTCACTGCCCATAAAAGCCGTATCGAAACAAGTTCATACATAACACTTGGTTTCTTGCGCGAATTGCAGGGAGCAGTGCAACAAACCATGCATCATTGGCAAGACCAACTCCTTGAACCAAAAGCAGACTTGGACAACATTCGCCGTAGTGTGTGGCAAAATGAAGTGATTGTAGCTTTAGATTCCTTGAGCAGTCATAAACATCAATGGGGGCAAACATCACTTCGCAAGAAATTTGAAGAAATGCGTTTGAATATGCGCAAATTTCAGCGCGTACAAGATGACGTAGTAAAAGCCCTGCGCGAAGAAGTAGATAAAAAACGCATAGACAAAGAATTTTCTGCCCAACGTTTGTATCAACAACGTGGCAAAGTGCTTTATAGCGTAGTGAAGGTTAATTTGAACGAAATACATCATTTGCTCAATCAATATTATGCCGAAGAACGCGCCAATTTTGATAGTAATTTTGCGCAAATTTGGTTCTCTACCGCTTTGATGGGCTTCTCTGCCCTTGCCTTTGGCGTTTTGGTCGCAGTTTTGTTGGGCAATGCAGTAGCTACCCGCGCCTCTGCGTTGGCAAGCTATACCAAGATGTTGGCAGATGGCAACTTGCCTAAAGATATACCCTTCGCCCAAGACGAAACAGGCAGGGTAGCCCAAAACCTACAAGCTCTTACAGAACAGTTGCGCCAATTAAAAGAATTTGCTGAAAAGATAAAAGTAGGCGAGTTTACCTCCGAAACGCCTCTTTTCTACGAACATAGCGAACTTGGCGAGGCACTGCATGAAATGTACGAAGGCTTGAACCGCATCACCATTCGAGATATGGAGCGTAACCGCACTAACGAAGGTATCGCGCTTTTCAGTAGCCTTTTGCGTGAATATGCTGATGCACAAAGTTTGTATGACACGCTTATCAAAAACTTAGTGAAATATCTGAACGCCAATCAAGGAGGCATTTTTGTATGGCAAGAAATAGAAGGAGGCGAGGAAGTATTGGAGCTAAAATCGGTTTATGCCTATGACCGCAAAAGATTTATAGAAAAACACATCAGGCGAGGACAGGGACTTATTGGGCAAATTTGGCTCGAAAAAGAATTGATTTATATGCCTCATGTGCCTGCTGATTACAGTGAAATCGTGTCGGGCTTGGGCGGTGCTGTGCCTCGCGCTGTGCTGTTGATGCCTATGATAAACAACGAAGGGCAAGTATTGGGCGTGTTGGAGCTTGCCTCCCTGCAACAACTCGAAGAGTATGAAATAAATTTTGTGCGAAGTGTAGCCGAGATGATTGTATCCGCCATTGCGTCTATCAAGGGTAATGAAAAAACGCAAATGCTTTTGCAAGAAGCACAAAGAATTAGCGACAAAGTACAAGCGCAAGAAGAAAATATGCGCTATGAAATGCAAGCCTTAGTAGGAAGCAAACAACAACTTGCCTCCCAAAACCTACAACTGCAAAACCGCTTCGAAGACTTTGACAAGAGCATGGCGGTGATAGAATTAGATGCCAAAGGAACAATTTTCCGTGTCAATGAAGTGATGCAAGAACTCATAGGCTACGACGAGGAGGCTGTTTTCAATGAGAGTTTTACGAAATTGGTAGGAGAGCGTTCTTTCCAAAGCACTGCTTTTCAACACTTGTGGCAAAATGTCCTCGAAGGCATAGCCCAAAACCAACAAATGACTTTCTACTCTATTAACAACAATCCTCTATCTTTTTGGGTAAATTTTGTGCCTTTGCGCAATGAGCGAGATGTGGTAAACCTTGTAATTGCCATTTGTACGGACATTACGCCTATCCAAAACGCCCTCGAAAGAGCGCAAACCCGTTGGGCGGCTATTCGTCAAATTTTCTACTATGTGGAGTTCACACCTTTTGGTATCATTCAAGAGGCAAACCAAGCTTACCTCAAAATGGTAGGGCGCACTTTGGGGCAAATCCGCAATCAGTCGCATCAAATCCTCTTGCCTACCAACAGCACACAACGCCCACAAAATCAGGAATTTTGGCACGAACTATCACAAGGCAAGGCGCAAGTAGGCAATTTCTACCATGTAACCCAAAAAGGCGAACATATCCAACTTTTTGGCGTATATTATCCTGTCTTCAATCCACAAAAACAAATAGAAAATATCGTGTTCTTGGCGCAACCTTTGGCGCAGACCTTGAGCATCGCATAAAAATAAGGTATATTTCAAAACTACTTCCAGTTTTGAAATGTACCCAATAAATACACGAGTCAGGCGTTTTATATCGTATGAAGTTAAATTTGCTTATAGTTATCTTTTTCGGGGTGTGTATCTTGCCTATTTCGGCACAAGATGCGCACTTTTCGCAAATGTACGCCGCGCCCACTTACCTCAATCCCGCCTTTGTAGGAAACTCTCCCGAAGGCAAGTTTAGCTTTAGTTATAGGGCGCAATGGGCAAAACTACCGGGCGACTTCACTACGTACCAAGCAAGCTACGAATACAGCACGCCCAAAAAACCAACGAACTTTGGCGTAATGGTGCTTATGGACAAAGTGGGAACAGTAGGCGCGAAGTCCACACAAGCCATAGCCTCGTATGCCCACAACCTCAAAGTAAGCAAAACAGTAGGCTTGCGGGCAGGCGGGCAGGTAAGCTACGGGAACAGAACCTTAGACTACAACAAACTCGTGTTTGGCGACCAACTCGACGAACTTGGCTACATAGGCAGTCCCTCGCTTGAGCAAGGCTTGCCTAATTTGAGCATCAATTACGTAGATTTTGGCGCAGGTGTGGCATTGTATGGCGAAGATTTTTGGTTTGGTGTACCCACCTTGCAACTTACTGAACCCTCTTACGCTTGGGGTGGAAGCAAAGAGCGCGTGCCAAGACGCTACTCGGTACAGGCTGGTATGAAATTTACACGACAGTCAGCAGGCAAGGACAAACGCGCTGACTACACTTGGGCGTTCATTCCCGCATTGCACTACAGCAGGCAAGGCAACTTTCAGCAACTCGACTTAGGCGCGAATATGTATATACAACCGCTCATTTTGGGCTTGTGGTACAGGGGCGTGCCTATCTCGCCTACACACTACGGCGCGGTGGTGGCTATGGCAGGGCTAAACTACAAACAATTTGCCCTCATTTACAGCTTTGATATGGGTACGAGTCGTTTTGCGCAAGCCACAGGCGGAGCGCATGAGTTCTCGATGAATATCAAGTTCGGGACGTATGAAACCAGACGAAAATTCAAACGAAAGTCTGATGAGTTGATTTTCCCGCAATGTATGTATTAGGTCGTAGCGTTATTTTTTCAAGCAACCCTAAAAATAACTTTAAAACGCTCATTTTCAGGCTTTCATACACCAAATAGCCCACTTTTTTCGTTATTGTAAAGCTCGCTCCGATAGTTTTTTGTAACAGAAAAGCAGTCTGTTTGTAATAAAAGGCTATCTTTGCGACCAAAAAACAATACAAAATCGTAAAAACGTGCAGTATGAAAAAAGCATTATTATATCTATTATTGGGTTGCGCCCCTCATTTCCTCATAGCTCAAGATTATCCCGAAGTACAATGGGCAAGCAAAGTAATAGGTGTTTCTTCTGAATTTTCTGATGTAGAAAGAGCGCAAGGCGCACAATTCAAGGCAGAACAAGTCTTAGGCAAACCAAACAAAATGCCAGACGCAGGGCAAAGCCATTGCGCTTGGTCGCCTGCCAAAGCTGACAATACAGAAGGAGAGTGGATAAAAGTTGGTTTTGACAAGCCCATGAAAATCCACCAAATCGTGATAGCAGAAAATCTAAACCCGGGTACTATCAGCAAAGTAGCCGTATATGACGTGATAGACAAAGAGTATGTTGTCTTCAACAATCCCAACGTAGCCCCACTCAATGCCAAAGCGCGTATGTTTTCTATCATGCACTCCACCGATTTTGAAGTGCGTGCTGTGAAGGTGTTTTTGAGTACGGCTCGCGTGCCAGGGTTCAATCAAATAGACGCTATCGGTATTTCAGCCTCCAAACAAACCATCGAAGCCAAAATAAATGTAGTCAAAGAACCCGACATCAAAGTAAAGGCAAAGCCCGAAAACTTAGGCACCGCCATCAATTCTGAGTTTCAAGAAATAGCTCCTACCGTTGCGCCTGATGGCAAAACCATCTATTTCACACGCGCCAAACACCCGCAGAACAATGGCGAAAGACAAGATATTTGGTACGCAGAAATCAAACCTGATGGCACTTTCAACACCGCCAAGAATTTAGGCTCGCCTATCAATACCAGTCACCACAATTCTTCTTTTTCTATCACACCTGACGGCAATAAAATGTTGTTGAACAATATTTACAATGCAGATGGTTCTTTAGAAAAAGGGTTGTCTATCACCACACGCCAAGCAGATGGCAGTTGGGGAAGACCACAAGAAGTAAAAATAGATGACTTTTCGAATAAAAATAATTATTCGGAATACTGCCTATCACAAGATGGGAAAATACTCTTGATGACTGTGCAACGCGCTGACTCAAAGGGAGGCAAGGACATTTACTTCTCGCGCAACAAAGGTGATGGCACTTGGTCGCAACCTATCAATTTGGGAGGTGTAGTGAATACAGCCGCCAACGAAACCTCGCCTTTTTTGGCATCTGATGGCAAAACTTTGTATTTCTCTACTTCAGGCTTTAGCGGATATGGCTCTAACGACATTTATGTAACGCGCCGACTCGACGAAACTTGGACAAATTGGAGCGAACCGCAAAACGTGGGACCCGAAATCAACACGCCAGAATGGGACGCTTACTTTAGCATCACTGCCAAAGCCGATTATGCGTATTATACTTCTTACGCAAATTCTATGGGTGATAGTGATATTTTCCGCGTAAAGGTAAAAGATGTAAACAAGCCTGACCCTGTGGCACTTATCAAAGGTAATGTGTATAACAAAAAAACAGGCAAGCCCATCGAAGCCAAGATTATGTATGAAATTTTGCCAAGTGGCGAAAACGCAGGCAATGCTACCTCTAATGCCCAAACAGGCGCGTACAAGGTAGTGCTACCTTTGAAGAAAAATTATGGACTTTTGGCAGAAGCTACAGGTTTTATATCAGTAGATGCCAATATAGACCTTTCAGATAGTACCGAATATGTAGAAATTACCCAAGACCTCTACCTTGTCCCCATCGAGAAAGATATGGTGCTTGAATTGAACAAATCCGTTTGGAAGGTCATACTGAAATCTTTGGTAAAAGAAAAGACCAATACGAATTGGCTATGAATCGTGTAAAAAGTGTGCGCGGTTATTTGGTAAGGCAAGGCATCGAAGAAAAAAGGATAGATGTAAAATCTTATGCAGGCGACAAGCCTAAAACAAAAGGACTTACAGAAGAAGAACGCGCCAAGAACCGAAGGGTAGAAATGCGTATCTTACATCAGTAAAAGCGAAAAAACACAAAAAAAAAAGGGCTTCTGCCCTTTTTTTGTTACTTTTTCAAAAAATAGCAAAGCTATTTTTGGTAGCGGTAAAGATGTAATACTATTATTTGCATAGCGTAGGGGTTGCAACCCCTACGCTACGGATAACACAAAGGACGCTACGGATAACACAAAGGACAGCATTACTTATTTAGCACTACCCTATTTTTTGTTACTTTTTGGGTATTTTGAAAAAAATTACATCTTTTGCAAAAATAATTTGCCTAATTTCGGGTCGGTGAAAATAGCATCTTTTATACTCTTGTTTTCAGACATAACAAGGTCTTGTCCCGCTACAAGACGAATATCATTAGGCAAGAAATCCATATTGAGGAAAGCCTTGATATTTTCTACCTGATTTTTCACAAATTTTTGTTTGCTTACGTTCAGATAGTTTACCAAGCGTGTACAAATCACCGAAAGAATATCCACCCTTTTGGTTTGTTGGTCGACAATACTTTTGATGCGGTCATATACCTCTTTTTCAAAGTTTTTCGCGTCTATGATTTCCTCTGGCGCAATCAACTTCGCAAGGTCGTGATTGATGAAAGACATAAACGAGTTTACAGTGTTCGTATCCAAACACGCATCAGCCAACATCTTCACCAAGCCAAGGTCTTTTTTCAAGTCCTTGATATGCACAATGTTTTCGAAAAACTGCACCAAAGTACGCGGAGTAGTGCGCTCGCCTGTTACCACTTCGGGGTAGGTAAGCACAAAGCTAATACCACGTTGGTCGATGCCATTTTCTTCTGCCCACAATGCCCAACGCTTCACATCAAAGGAGAGCGTAACGTGCATCATACGCGTAAGCATAGCAAAGTCCATAGGCGTTACCGAATAATCACCTCCATCGGGGTTGGCAGTCAAGATGATATGCCACTTCACAGGAAGTTTCCAACTGATAAGCTCATAATTTTGGAGAAGTTGCATAATACCGCGTAAGATACGGTCATCTGCACGGTTCACGTCATCAATGAGCAAGATACCAGGTCCTTCTTCGCGTGGCACCCATTCAGGCGTGATGAATTGTGTACGCTCATGGAGCGCGACAGTGGCATCACCTACGATTTTGGGCATACCCAACAAATCGCCCATTTCCTCAAATTGCGCAGGGGCAATATAGGCGAACTTGTATCCGTTCTTTTTGGCGTAGGTTTCCACTGTTTGCGTCTTGCCTATACCATGCTCGCCCCAGATACAGATAGGGGTTTTGCGACCTCCTTTTGCCTCTACTTGCTCGTTGGTGATGAGGGTGTGCTGAATGAAAGTTTCCAACTCAGCCGTGTTGCACTTCGTGCCGTAATAAATGTAATTGCTATTCTGACTCACGTTGAATTTTTGAATATTCGACAAAGATAACCATTTCTTTTGAAATATCCTAATCTTTTGTGATAAAAGTATCTAAAAATCTTGCCTCCTTGCCTGCCCGCCTCCAAACTCGCGGTAGCGGGTAGGCAAGGCGAGCCTCTGATAGGTGTGAAAAAACGAAACTAACAAATCAATAACACAAGTTATCAAAAAAAAGCACTACCTTTGCATCACTTTTGAACCCTATTTTGAATTTCCGAGTATGAAAACGCTCTTTTCTTTTGTAGCCTCTCTTTTGTTGGTAACAGCCCTTGTTTCCACCGCCACCGCCCAAACCTTTTATGGTGATAAAATCACTGCCAAAGGCGCGAAAAAATCTACTGAACTCAGCAAAATGCTTACCAAAGCGGACAGCTTGACAGATGTAAAAGTTACAGGCAAGGTAACCTCTGTATGCAAGAAAAAAGGTTGCTGGATGAAAATGGATATGGGAGGCAAAAACCAACGTGAGATCTTTCTTAGGTATGCGTGGGTACTACCAAAAGTTTATCCCAAACTTTAACATTTTATCATCACCTTTGTCGGGATTGACCCGGAAGAATCAACCCGAAAAAGTGAGATGGACCGCCGAGTGCGAAGAAGCTTTCATGAACCTCAAGACAGCTTTGATGGAGAAGCCCATACTAAGGCTACCCAATTTAAATAAGGACTTTGTCCTCAGGACCGACGCCAGTCATATTGGCTTAGGCGCAGTGCTTCTACAAGAAGAGGATGGAGACCATCCACCTCGATTGTTCCCCATTGCCTACGCAAGCCGGGTGTTAAACAAAGCAGAACGGAATTACGCGGCCGTAGAACTAGAATGTCTAGCTCTCGTAT
>RDXI01000210.1 GCA_004292795.1 Bacteroidota bacterium
TTATAGAAAGTAGAACTCAAAACGCTATAACTCAACTCTTTCGCGCTACTATCTTTGCTTGCTTCGATGCCTTCTAAAGATTTGAGCAAGTAATCTAAGGCTACTATTTTGCCGTTTTTGCGCCAAAAAAATTGCACGCCTATCAGTTGTTCTATGTGGGGCTGTATGAGCGTTGCTTCTTTTTTTGAGGTTACTGTCTTTTGGCAATATTTGAGAAAAGCATATTTGCTTGTGTCTTGCAAGTCGTTTTTTGAATTGAAATAAGCCGCTCTCCTCAAAATCTGAATGGCGGTGTTGGCATCAGTTGCCTTGTCGAAAGCCCTTTGAAAGCTATCTAAACGCGCCCTCTCTGTTTGGGCAAAACCACCCACAGAAAAGACCAGACACCATACACAAAGCACAAGACGAAATAACATCAAATAGGTCGGCTAATTTTTACAAAGCTACTTCTTTTTTGTATGATTGCCAAGCACATTCCACAAAATATACAATAATAAACGATTGTATAGCTATATCTATAGTGCGTAAACCCAAGTCATTTAGGGGAGTTACTTTCATAAAACTAAAGCCTACTACACACGTAGCAGGCTTTGGTCTTAGCAACATAAAGTGTCACAGAAAATTAATCATACACATTTGCCAAGTCTTGCAATAGGCGCAAATTCAAAATCGTGATTTTTTTGCCTTTCAGGTCTAAGACCTTGTTGTCTTTGAACTCCGAGAGCATACGGATAAGCGTTTCGGTGGCTGTGCCTACCAAATTGGCTAACTCCTCGCGTGAGAGCGTAGCATTGATAGTAGCCCCATCTTCTTCCAGACCATAAAAACGGCGCAACATCAACACCATTTCAGCAGTGCGTTCTTTGACTGTTTTTTGTGCCATGTCGGTCAGTTTTTCCTCTGTTCTTTTGAGGTCTTCTGCCAACAAGTCCATCACACCTATAGAAAGGCGCGTACTACTCCGCAGAGCGTTTGAGAACGACTCGGTGGGAATAAAGCAAAGTTGGGTATCTTCTAAGGCTTCGGCAGAAACTTCGTACTTTTCGTTGGTCAGGATAGAGCGGTAACCCAAAATTTCGCCATCTTTCGCCAAACGCAAAATATATTCCTTGCCTACTTCCGAGGTCTTGAAAATTTTGACTTTCCCGCTAAAAATAGCGTACAAACCTACAGGATAGTTGCCCTCGTGAAAGATAAGACTGCCCTTGCGGAATGTGTTGAGGTGCTTGCGCTCTTGGAGCTTATCCACCCATTGTTTCTCAATCTTGCCTATCAGACAAGTATCTCCATTGATTGCTTGACAATCTGCGCAATGCAGATTTTTAAGCGATGCGTTCATAATCATAAGTAAGTCATTCGACAAATTTGCCTCTAAGTTAGTGTTTTTTTGCAAAAAATGATAAATGTCAGCAAAAAAAACATTTTTTTTGCTATTTTATAGTATTACTATCTTGTTTTGTTTAAACTATTTTCGTAACTCTTAAACAATCGTGCAAAATGAATGTTACCACGAAAGGCGCGAACTTGGTTTGTATATGTAGGCAAGAAGCGTTATCTTTGCGGGGCAAGGAATGGAAACAAGACAACTCAACATCGAGGTTTGGGCAGGTGATGGCAACATACAAAGTATAGCTATAGAACAAAATCATACCACTCCAACAAACACCCACAAAGGCGTAAAATAGATTTATCCCACACTCACTCACTCACTCACTCATTCACCCATTCACTCACTCATGGAAAAACTTTGGAATAGGCTGTCGCGCTTGGGCATTGCTGACGAAATAAGTGCTTATGAACGTAAGAGTTTGATAATCTTGAACCAATTAGCGTTGTTGCTTATCCCTATGGCTATCACGATGGGGAGCGTGCTGTTTTTTGTGTTCAAGATTTATGTGATAGGCATTGGGCTTTGGATAAATGCGTCTATGGCGTTTTTGATATTGTGGCTCAATGCTGTAGGCAAGTCGCATATTTCCAGAATATTGTTTTCCGTTGTTCCTGTCCTTACCTTCGCGATTGGCTCGCCTTTAGCCAAAATGTTTGGTACGTCAAGGAGCGTTGTTTTTTATATCGCGCCCCGCATTGGCTTGATTATCATGTGCCTTGTTCCTTTGTTTTTGTTTGGTTTCAGGCGAGATTGGAGGCTTGTGTTGAGTATGGCGTTGCCCATTAGTTGCTTCCTGCTTTTCGACTATATTCATGTGTGGTTTGGCATCGATTGGCGTACCTTTCCTATGCGCTACGAAGAATATCCTGCCATTATATTTGCCACTTCGGGCTTGCTCGTTTTTATTATTTTCAGCACGTTGTTTATCCAAAAAATCAATGCCGATTATGAGAAACAAGTCCTGAAACAAGGCGAGGAAATAGCTTTAGAAAAACAAAAATCTGAAAACCTTTTGCACAACATCTTGCCTGAAGAAGTAGCACAAGAACTGAAAGAAAAAGGCTCTGCCACGCCCAAACATTACGAACTCATCACGGTACTTTTTACGGATTTCAAGGGCTTCACGAACATTGCCGAGAAAATTTCGCCTACCGAAGTGATAGAAAACCTCAATACTTGTTTCCTTGCCTTCGATAACATTTGCGATAAATACGGCTTGGAGAAAATCAAAACCATTGGCGACTCGTATATGTGTGCAGGAGGCTTGCCTGTAGCCAATACCACAAACCCTGTAGATGTCGTGTTGGCAGGGCTTGAAATGCAAGATTTTATGACTCGGTGGATTGCAGAAAAGCAGGCAAGGGGGCAAGAAGTGTGGGAATTGCGTTTGGGTATTCATTCAGGCGAGGCTGTGGCGGGTGTAGTAGGCAAGAACAAATTTGCATACGATATTTGGGGCGACACGGTCAATCTTGCCTCCCGCATGGAAAGCAGTGGCGAAGTAGGCAAGGTTAATATTTCGGGTACGACTTATGCCCTCATCAAAGACAAATTTGTTTGCACCTTTCGCGGAAAAATCCAAGCCAAAAACAAAGGCGAGGTAGAAATGTATTTTGTGGAAAAAAGCCTATTGTAACGTGCATTCGGAATTAAACCGTTGTCTTCCGTAGGTTTGCACCTACGGCTATTCATAGTAGAACCCCATTCGGGGTTCGCAAAGGCTGTTTAGTTTATACATGACCTCGAAGAGGTCAGACAATGAATAGCCGTAGGTGTAAACCTACGGATACGCGAAATATAAACCATTCATTTACAGATATTTAAGCTTTTTTTATTCCTGAACTCACGTTACTGTAGCACCTTATCCAATTCTTCGGCAGAACTCACGCCAAATTTTTTATACAATCTATACTTGCCTGTGCGCACACTGTCAGGCGAGATAAGAAGCGTTTTGGCTATTTCGTTGTTGTTCAGTCCAAGTTTGTGCAACATCAAGAGGCGCAATTCTGCATTCGAAACAGTGCCTACCTTGCCTACCAATTCTTGCTCAAAAGCAGGATACACACGCAAGAAGGAGGCTTTAAATACTTTCCATTGTTCTTTTTGCGTGAGGTCAAAGTCGCGCAACTGTTGTATATCTTCGTCCTTCACGGCTTCTGTGTGGTAGGCAAGCGGTTCGTTTTCGTCCTCTTTTATTTCAGATGTGATGCGTGCCTGTAGGTCTTGGTTTTGTTGGTTGATGCTATTTATCTGCACAAAAAGCTGTTCTCGAAGGGTTTGGATTTCTATTTTTTGGGCTTTTCCCTTGCGATAAAAGAACCACACCAGCCAGCCAATCAACACCAACAAACAGCCCACTGTACCAAAAAATAGCCCATTGCGCGTTTGCTTTTCTTTGTCCTTTTTTGCCATTTCTTGCGCATACATTTGCACCTCTGCCATTAGTTTTAGTTCTGAAACCTTGTTTTTATTGGCATATAGTTGAAATAGTGAGTCCGCCTGCACAAATTCGCGGTAGGCAAGCAAGGTTTTTTCAGGATTTTTCAGGGCTTGTTCGTAGAGGTAACGTGCTTCTTTTTGCCTTTTTCGCGCCATATATCGTTTGTCATTGGTCTTGCCTACTGCATTATCCAAAGAATCGAGCAGGATTTTTGCATGGGCGAAGTTTTCGCGCTTCAGTTCTATCTGCACAAGCCAATACATAGCCCCCACCGCATTTTCCCAAAATTGATTTTGAAGACTCATGTCCTTGTCTTGTTGGGCATAACTGTAGGCAAGGTCTAACTTGCCTGTTTTGAATAAATTGACGGCTATGTTGCCCTTTATCACCACTGCAAACACTTGATTTTGAATGTGTTGTGCATAGCGCAAAGCCTTCTCAAAATAAAGGTTGGACTGTTCGAAATCTTGGGCTTTTTGGTAATTGATGCCTATGCCATTCAGCACAATGAGCGAGTCGTCACGCGAAGAGAAGCCCGTTTCGAGTGATTTTTGGAAATATTGCGTAGAAAGGGCTGTGATGTCAAGCTCCCATAAATAGTAGCCAATCGTTTTGAGTATCAACTGCAAAGCCACATCATTCGAAAGTTGGTGTTTTTCGGCAAATTTTTCTGCAAAAAACAAGATTTTCAGGGCTTCTAAGGTGCTGACATTGTAATGTCCTTGTATCAGTCCCGCCTCTAACAAACAACTTAACCCTGCGGAATAGTCCTGTGCCTCTATCAAATCCTCGAATAATTGCTCAAAAGCCTTGCTTGCCTGCTGTGCTGTAGTATTTTGGTGCTTTAGGTTGTCTATGAGTTCTATGATTCTCAACCTGCGAAGTAGTGGTTTATGATGGTTTCGGGTACACATAGCCCTGAACTCATCACAAAATTTGCGGAATTTTTGCGGGGTTTGTATTATCTTGTCTTTGCGCACAAATGACACTTCGTGCTTGCGCAAAAAAGCCACAATGAGCCTATGCGCACTATCTAAGCGGGTTTTGGTGCATTGTTGATACAGTTTTACTAAGTCGCGGTCATAATCTTGCGCGTGTAGAAAGGTATAATGGGACAAGAAGTATATAAGTAAGGTCAGTATTCGCCACCGCATGAAGTTCAATTTTGTGCAAAGGTAGCAAAAATATTTTTGGAATTTTACAGTGATTTTCTGTATATTTGCGCTGTTCGCAAAGAAATTTACAAAATACTTTTACCCTTTCAAAAAATTATGTCTAACAAAAACAAGCTTCATGAACTCCTTGCAGTAGAGCAAGACCGCAAACACAAATCAGCCCAAGCCATAGGCGAGGCAGTAAGTGTGTTTACCAAAAAAGATGTGCAGTTTGACGGCATGGTGAAGCGTTATGTCGCTACCGAAGCAGATGATACTGAACTAATCCCTGATGAGTCGAAGGAAATGGTTTCTACACTCAAAGAAAAGTTGGATTCGGTAATGGAAGCCGTTATCGCAGGTGTTGATGCTCACGTGTCCAAAGAAGAAACCAATAGCTCGAATACTGCCAGAGCTGAACTCAAAGTGGGCGATACGGACTTCGGAACGCTCTCGGCTACTACGTTGTTGGCTCTCGAGGGGCATTTGGGCAAAATCAAAGAACTGTATGCCGCGATGCCTGTATTGGACAATACGCGCAAATGGGAGTTTGACAGCCAAAAAGGTTTTTACAAAACTGAAGAAGAAATCAAATACCGCAGTGTGAAACGTCCTAAAGTTATCGTGAAATACGAAGCGACTAAAGAACACCCTGCGCAAACCGAACTCTTGTACCTTGATTTTCAGGTAGGCAAGTACGTTACGGTGTATTCTTCGGGCAAAATCACGCCTTCACAAAAAGCTACCTTGCTCAAGCGCGTTGATGAGATGCTCGAGGCAGTGAAAGTAGCGCGTGCCAAAGCCAATAACGTAGAGGCGCAACAAGTAAAAATAGCCAAAAACATCTTTGAATACATCAATAAAGGCATATTTTAATAAGGTGGAAGGGTAGAAGGGTTGAAAGGTAAAAGGGTTTTGCGTTGTGATATGCGCCTTTTTAATGCTCTTCTACTCTCCTACTCTCTTCCATTATTTCCCCTTATATTCCCATGAAAAACTTTTGCAAAGGAATCGCTTTTGCCTCTTTGTTGGTAGGCAATGTATATGCTCAAAACGGAACGGGTTGTGTGCTTGACCCTACGCTCTACGAAAAAGCACCTTTAGCAATGCCGTTATCAAGGGGCGATTATGACAACTTGCCTAAAGCACATTCCTTGCGCAAATACGCGCCTGTGCCTCAAAACCAAGGCAGTTATGGCCAAAATTGGACAAATACAGAACTCATTACCGAAAACGCACTTTCGCCTTTTTTTGTGTATGAGTCCGCCAAACCTTCTAGCGATATTTATTGCCAAGAAGGAACAAGCCTATACAATGGCTTAGAAATTTTGAAAGAACTTGGTTCAGTCAAAACATTTGACTATCCGAACCAATGTGGGCAGAACATCTCTAAAACGCTTGAGAAAAAAGCCACGCAATTCAAAATCAAAGATTACCGCCGTTTGTTTGATACAGGCGTGAAAGACAAAGCGCAATTTGTGAAGAAAAGCCTTGCCGAAAATCGCCCTGTAGTGATTGGTATTCAATGCTGTGCAGAGTCATTCCAAAATGCCAAAAATACAAAGTATTGGAAACTACAGCCTACCGACAACGCCACGCCCACAGGTGGACACGCGCTGACTGTGATAGGCTATGATGATAATTTTGAAGGAGGCGAGGGCGCATTTGAGTTGATGAACAGTTGGGGGACAGCGTGGGGAGATGGCGGGTTTATATGGATGAACTACAAAGATTTTAACCGTTATTGCTTCGAAGCCTACGAAATGACCTTGCCTCAATCTGACCTCAATCAGTTGGCGGGCAATATTACTTTTGACCTTTCGGCAGGGCAGGCAATGCCCTTTGTGCTAAAAGGCAATGTGTACGAAAGCAAAGAAAGTTATCACAGTGGCACGCTGTTTCGCATTTCAGTTACGAATCAAGAACAAATGTACTTGTATGCGATAGGCTCTGATTTGAAAAACCAAGATTATAAAATCTTTCCTACGAATGACAAAATAAGCCCTTTGATGGATTATAAAAACAGCAAAGTTGTCTTGCCTTCGGAGCGCAATCATATTCAGATGGATAATTTGGTGGGGACAGATTTTATTTGTTTGCTGTATTCGGTGGAGCGTTTGGAGATGGAACACATCTTGAATATGCTCAAAAACGAAACGGGCAACTTGCCTGAACGCGTGCAAAAGGCTTTCGGAGAACGACTTTTCAATCCGCAAGATGTGGATAGGTCGCCTAATGAGCATAAAATTGGCTTCAAGGCTTCGAGCAAAAACCGCACTATCGTTCCGATTTTTGTGGCTATTCAGCACATTGATTAGATAAAAAACTTTGCCTACTGACGCCACAGGGCTTACTACCAAAGAAATCGACGAACTTTAAATGATTATGAGAAGAGTCAATCTTGCCTCCCGTATGGAAAGCGGAGGCGAGGTAGGCAAGGTAAACGTAACACAACAAACCTTCGAAGCCGTACAAGATTACTTCGAAGGCGACTACAGGGAAGAAATAGAAGCGAAAAATATAGGCAAGGTTCGCGCTTACTTTATAACACGCCTGAAGCCTGAATTTTCACAAGATGAATTGGGTTTTGAACCGAATGAAAAGTTTTGGGAGCATTACAAGGCTTTGAGCTAAAATTTGTAACTTTGCGTAGTCTAACAATGTAAGTGTATGAAACCTTTTGAAAAATGGGAAACTGATGAGGTAGAAAGAGTTTTTGGTATCGACTCTGTCAAAAAAATGCCTCTTATGAATGATTGGCTCGCGTTTTCGCAACCACTTACGCAAAAAGAAGAGGAACGAGCAGAAGAATTGCGCCTTTTTATAGAGGAATTTGCCTCATCATGGAACGAAGAAGACATGAAAGTTTTTTTTATTGTCCCTGTTTTGCAGATAGTTAATTTTTGTGTTTTTGGTAGTTATCGTGCTTTTATGAGTACTATTTTGGAAGAAACCCTCACAGACACACAAAACAACATATTCAAACTAAAAGGGAATATTGATATGCTTGTGTCAAAAGGAAAACAAATTACATACCCACCTTTCTTTTTTATTTATAATCAACATAAAGAAAAAGTACGCAGTATTTCAGACCCAAAAGGGCAACTCTTAATCGCCATGCTTGCGGCACAAGCCAAAAACAATGGGCTGAACTTGCCTATTTATGGTATGTATAACATTGGGCAAAACTGGTTTTTTGTAATTTTAGTAGGCAAGGAGTACACAGTCAGCAGACAGTTTGATGCTACCAACAAGGACGACTTGAAACAAATCATCAACGCCCTGCAATATGTGAAGGCGCATATTGAAAAAAATATTTAGAAATTTTTGTGGGCAAGTGGTGCAAGACCTCGCCGAAGTAGAAGGCAGTTTGAGCCAAAAACGGGTGTATGTCTGTGGTGATGTAGGCAAGCTTGCCTACGCTGACGTGCCTCTGCTTATCATTCGTGAGCTTGCCTACTATGACGAAGCCCAAATACAACTCAACAAGCAAGTCGTTTCGCTTGGGCAAGTCCCGCTTGTGGTATGCGAGGCGGGTGTGTATTTTAGATGCCTTTTTGACGATGAAACAGATTATTTCCATAACATCAAAACGGAACATACTTTTCAAGAGCTTACCGAGTCGACCAAACCCTCACAGGCTTTTCGAAAGGGCATTTATTTGACTGAAGTTTCGAGGGAACTTACCGATGAACAAGGCGAAATATTGCATTATCGACTGCTTAGGTGTTCGAGCAATTTTTCGGGACCTACGGAGAATTTTCGTGAAACAGACCGCAAAGTAATGAAGGCTATGAACGAAGCAGTGCGTTATGTTTTTGAGAAAGAAACAACCTTGAACCACGTGTTGGCGCAAATTTATGAAAACAAAAAAGAGGCTGACGCAGAAGGCAAGGAGAAAAAAGCCAAAATAAAAGCCCATTCCGACAAAACAAAAGATATGCCTCAAGAGGGTTTGATTGCTTTTTGTACGTTCTACGACAAAGCGGGTTTTCAGCATCTTAAGCCCTCGCCTACTGATACATACGATTGGTGCTACAAGGACACAAGCGGACTGACTCGCCTACATTTCAAACTCAAGCCCACCGTACAAGACTCGACATTGGCAAAAGAATTTACGGTAACGCTGTATCCCAATTCGGTTTTTCTGATTCCGCTTTCTACCAACCGCCTTTATACCCACGAAATAAAGCCTTCTATCTTGCCTATCGACAAAATCCCAACCAGAATGGGCTATGTGGCGCGTTGCTCGAACAAAGAAGCGGTGTTTATGAACGAACAAGCCTATCTCAAAGAAGAAGGTACTTTGATACAACTCGCGCCCATGACCTTCGAAGGTATGGCAGACTTGAAAGAAACCTACAGGCAAGAAAATCAATCGGAAAATCAAGTGCAATACGACAAAATAGATTTCAGTATGAACTTGGGCGACTACCAAAAACCCATTTATTAACTCTTCCAAATGCCAAAACAAGATTTTCATACTTTTGTGCTTCCTGTAGGCAAGGATTTATTCCATACGCTTTCTACTTCTGCCAAGCTCGAAGCGGTAGGCAAGGGCAGGCAAGGCAATCATCTCGTAGCGGTAGGCGAGTCAGGCATTCCGATAGTGCGCACTACTACAGCTTACAACATTCCTGCGCAAACATTCTCGCCTGTGCATCAGCAGATAGCGAGCCACATTCAGGCACAAGCGCAAGGGTTGTCGGTGCATTTCAACAATGCCTTGATTGAGCTATACGATAGGAGTTATGCGAAGATGGGATACCATTCTGACCAATGCCTCGACATAGCCGAAAATTCGTATATCGCGCTTTTTTCTTGCTACGAACAGCCCGACCATATCGCGCCAGACTTGCTAAGGCGACTGAAAGTAAAAAGCAAAACTACAGAAGAAGAGTTTGAGATTGCCTTAGAAAACAATACTGTAGTGCTGTTTTCCTTGCCTACCAATGCTTCGTTTCAGCATAAAATTGTGTTGGAAACGCCTAAAGGTATCAAGCCTTCGCCACAAGATAATCGTTGGTTGGGCATTACGTTTAGGCAATCCAAGACCTTCGTTCATTTCAAAGAAAACGCGCCTTATTTGGCTGATGGCACACCTTTACAGCTCGCAGATGAGGCGCAACGCAAGGAATTTTACCAACTAAGAACGCAAGAAAACAACGCACTTGCTTTTCAATATCCGCCCCTTGCCTACACGCTAAGCGTGGGCGATATGCTCATACCACAATAAAAACCTTGCCTACAACTGAAAACCAATCCAAAGAATGTCATCACGTTGTTCGGTGTTTTGCATGTGCGTGTGAAGTTCTTGCTCAAGAACAGCCTTTTGCGTTTCGGCTGTTTCGTGTTGGTGTTGGGCTATGATGTCTTTGATGCGTTTTTCGCTAAATTTCTTCCTCTTTTCGTCATTTTGGTCAGCAAAACCATCAGAGCCTGTATAAATCCAACTGCCTTTGGGCAATTCGACCTCGTGATTTTCGAACCTAATACTTGCACGTTGCAGTCCGCCAATGGCTTTGCGTGTGCCTTTCAGTTCGAATATCTCGCCTGCTTTTTCGGGAAGGGTGTAATACAACGTCTGTTTTGCCCCTGCGAAAGTAACACGCGAAACAGCCTCATGTGGTTTTTCTATGCAAATGATAGACATATCCATGCCGTTGTGATTGTTGTTGTCCTCTTGCCGTAGCACGATTTGCACCTCTTCATGGAGAATTTCCAAGATTTCGGCAGGATTATGTATATCTCGAAGCCTGATAATTTTATCCAACAATGTATTGCCTATCATAGTCATAAAAGCCCCTGCCACGCCATGCCCTGTGCAATCTACTGCCGCCAAAAAAAGCGTATCATTTACCTTGTTCAGCCACCAAAAATCGCCTGAAACAATATCTTTGGGCATATATATCACAAAATAATTACCCAATAATTCCTCCATTTTTTGCTTGTAGGGCAAGATGGCTTGTTGTATGACATGGGCAGATTTGATGCTACTATTGATTTTGTCGTTTTGTATTTGTAGTTCTTTGCGTTGTTTTTCTATGGAGGCTTCGCTGTTGCGCAGTTGGTCGATGGTCTTTTCGAGTTTTCGCTCATTGCGGAGCATACGCTGATAGGCTTTTTCCAAGTCCTCTTTTTGTTCGTCTATCACGTCTTTTTGGGCAATGAGTTCTTCTTGCCTGCTGATAATTTCCGCATTTTTTTCTTGCAATATTTGTTGATTTTTCTTCTCATTTCGGTTGCGGAGGTACTGCACAAACATCAAAATTATCAACAACAAAATTCCCACTGCAAACGCAATGGTATAAGCAAATTGGACTTGCTGGGCGTGTATGCGCACTTTTTTCTCATTCTCCAGCACGATAATTTCCTTCTCTTTTTTGCTTAGTTCGTATTCGTGTTGTATTTGTTTGGTTTGTTTGTCCACCTCTTCGAGGTTGATGCTGTCCTTGTATTGGTTCAGGAGTTTGTAGTTTTGGAAGGCAAGTTCAAATTGTTGTCTTTGCTCATAAATGCCCACTATGACCGCCAAGGCGTTGCTTATTTCGCGTTTGGCTTTCATTTTCAAGGCTATGCTGTAGGCTTTTTCGGCAGTAGGCAAGTCAGGCTTGCCTTCTTTGAGCGAGATTTTGGCTATATTGCATAAGGCTACAGACTGATATAGGTTGTTGCCTATTTTGTTGTGCAAGGCTAAGGCTTCCTCAAAATATTTCCTTGCCTGCACGTTTTGGTTTTGCTTTTCGTATATCTCGCCTATGTTGTTCAGGCGCAATGCTACGCGCCTTGTGTCCTTCAGTTCCTTGCAAAGCTCTAAGGACTGTTGCAAATGCGCCAATGCCTCTTGGTACTTGCCTTGTGCGGTGTAAATCTCGCCTATGTTGTTCAGGTTGATGGCTACACCAAGCTTATACTTTATTTTTTTGTTGATAACAAGGGCTTCTTCATATTGTTGCAAAGCCTTTTCATAATTGCGCAAAAGCCTATAAACCTCGCCTATGTTGTTCTTCGTATTGGCTATTTCGCCCAAGTCGCCCAAGCCTTCATTGATTTTCAGGGCTTCTAAAGCATATTTCAATGCCACTAAATAATTGCCCTGATTGAGTTCCAGCGTCCCCAAGCCGTTTATATTCGCGGCAATGCCTTTTTTGAACTGTATTTTGTTGGCAAGGGTTAGCCCTTTTTTGGCATACCACGAGGAGCTATCAAACTTGCTGTGGCGATAAGCCCGCGAAATTTGATGATAGACCAAAGTGCGCGTAGTGTCGTGAATAGGGGAGGCAAGCAATTTCTGCAAACTATCCAACACCTTCCTATCCTGTGCCTGTAGGCAAGGGTAGGCAAGCAAAAAATAGGATAGCAAGCAAAAAATAAACTTTTTCATCAGTAACACCCCTTGAATAAGAACTCGAATACAAAATTAACTCCAAAATATGAGAAAACACCACTATTCATACAAAACTCTGATAGTAATTTCCTTATTTCTGCCTTTGTCGTCTGTGCAGGCTATTTTTTGGTAGCCAAGTGTAGGTTTGAAAAAAACGCGCTCTTGTGGAGTAGCAGACGTAAGTAGTTCGCCATTGATGTACCAATACACCTTTTGCACATCACTTTGCACCTTGCATTGTAGCAAAAGTTCAGGCGGATTGTCGCGGTCTATGATATATTCGCGGTCTGCCGCAGGCGAGAGTATAGAGGGCGCACCTTCCGTAGCAAGGCGCGTGCAGTGCGGATTATGAGGCGGAATTTTAGCGTATTTCTGCCCTTGTCCATCATAAAAAGTCCGCATTTCAGGCAAGATATTGGGGTATAGCTTCGTTTTGAAGCCTGTGGCGGGTAGGCAAGACGTGCAGTAGCTTTCCTGCTCATTGTCCGACACCCAAACCTCCTCGACGTGCTTACAACGCTTCGCGCTTGACACTTGCGGAATGTAATAATCCAATACTTGATGCGTGCAGTGTGGGCTTGGCACTTGCCCCGTTTCGCTACATACGTGGCGCGGTTGCAAGTTCTTAGGCGGTTTGAACCAACCGCTTTCTTTGTCATATTCTAAGGCATTGAAGATTTGGAATAGGAGGGGAGTCGCCACTTCCGCACCTATCAACTTATTCACGCCCTCGCCTGAAAAATTGCCTACCCAAACGCCTATCGTGTATTTCGGATTGTAGCCCACACACCACGCATCTCGCCTGCCGTAGCTTGTGCCTGTTTTCCACGCTATTTTGGGCAATTTGTACGTATTTTCAAATTTCGAAGGCAAGTCGGGGCG
>RDXI01000211.1 GCA_004292795.1 Bacteroidota bacterium
GATCGAAGTAAATTTGTTTATGAACCTAAAATTTTTGCAAACGAACTTCCAAATCTGGAAAAAATGCAAGCCATTTTTGAACAATACAATCCAAAAAAAGACTTTTCAAATTTGTTTTTGGGCAAAATGGATCGAGAAATTTTGTTAAATTTGACTCATGTCGATGGCAAAAAACCAAATCCAATGCACACAGATTTTGTGCAAATTTCGAACCTAAAAAACCTCGATGGCGGTTGTATGACTTACGCAAATTTTTTGGCAAATCGTTTTTTTGCAGACAAATATTGTAATTCAAACGAGCCTGATTGTTGTGAAGATCAAGCAAGTTCGAAGCCTTCTGAAACAGAAAAAAAACTTCCTAAAATTGTCAAAAACGACTATGTGAACGAGTTTTTTAGGGAATATGAATTTTTTAACAAACGTCTGCCTGTGGTAAAAGTGCAATACGAAACTTCGGGTGACAAACGCCTTTACATTGAGTTTGCAACGGGAAAATTGGCGGCTTCTGTGGAAAATTCGCAGGCTTGGGAAGGTTTATCTTTTGCTTATTTTCATAAATATCATTTGTTTGAGTTTTTGGGAAAAACGCCCAGAGATTTGATCATGATGGTGTTTGCTTTGGGAAATTTGTTGGTGGCTTGTTTGGGTTTAAAGATGTTTATTGCGCGAAAATTACGTTAATTTTAACAAAAGCAAGCATTTATTTTGCTTGCTTTTGCTTATTTCAAAATTGCCAAACGCATTTCAGGATCAAAATTTTCAGAAAAACCAAAATCCGATTTTTGATTATCTACTTCTTTCATTTGCGATTTTATATAAGCAGCCAATTCTTTCAAAGAAATATCTCCGTCTTTGTCGGCATCTATTTTGGCTTTTCCGTTGAGAGCCGCCAAAACGCAATCCGTAAAAGTCCATGCACCTGTCGAAGTTTCAGAAGACATCGAAGAAGTTAAACCAGCATAATTGTAATCCGAATCCGACTCGGAAGCAAAGCGCGCAATATTTCCCGAATAACAACAATCAATGATAAAAAGTACGTTCCAACCTTCAAAATTATTCTCAATAATGTCTATCAAATCAGCAAAAGTAAATGAGTTTTCGCTAGGATGGCAAAATTCCAAATCATAGTCGAGTTCGCTGTCTTCGACCAAACCACCATGACCTGCATAATAAAAAATCAAAAAACTATCCTCATTAGAGTCGGCAATAAAATCGGGCAAAATTTCCATGAGCTGGTCATAATCTCCTTTTTCGTCGCGTAAATGCAAATTATTTTTGTCGGGAACGCCACTTTTTTTGAAAAATTTGTGCAAAACTGTGTCCCTGTGTCCAATCGGATCGTCTGGGTCTTCCCAATCTGAAAGTCCCAATCCCAAATTAATAATTTTTGTATTTTTGGGATTCCAATCTATTTTTGCCATAAAAAATGAAATTTTGAGTTAGAAATAAAAGAAAATATTATTTTTGATGCAAGTTAAACAAGCATTTTCTTGAATACTTGTTACAATTCGTAATTTTTTTTCTACTTTTGCCAAAAATAAATTTTTTTTTAAAATTATTTCACTACTTCATGAAAAAATTTCCTTATCAAGAGAAAAAAGATACTCGTTCTGGCTTTGGAGTCGGTTTGGTTGAGGCAGGAAAACGCAATCCGAATGTGGTTGCTTTGTGCGCAGATTTGACAGGTTCATTAAAAATGACTGATTTTCAAAAACAATTTCCTGAACGCTTTTTTCAGGTGGGCATTGCCGAAGCCAATATGATGGGTTTGGCGGCGGGCATGACCATTGGCGGAAAAATTCCGTTTACGGGTACTTTTGCCAACTTTTCTACAGGGCGCGTGTATGACCAAATTCGTCAATCTGTAGCGTATTCAGGCAAGAATGTAAAAATTTGTGCTTCTCATGCAGGGCTTACCTTGGGCGAAGATGGCGCAACGCACCAAATTCTCGAAGACTTGGGTATGATAAAAATGTTGCCTCATTTTACGGTTATCAATCCTTGCGACTACAACCAAACCAAAGCCGCGACTATTGCTATAGCCGATTACGAAGGACCCGTTTATTTGCGTTTTGGCAGACCAAAAATTCCGATTTTTATTCCCGAAGATATGCCTTTCGAAATAGGCAAGGCGCTTATGCTGAACGAAGGAACTGATGTTACGATTGTAGCTACAGGTCATTTGGTTTGGGAGGCACTCGTAGCGGCAGAAGCCCTCGAAGAGCGTGGTATTAGCGCAGAAGTTATCAACATTCACACTATCAAGCCCTTTGATGCAGAAGCTATTATTGCCTCTGCGAAAAAGACGCGCTGTGTTGTAACTGCCGAAGAACACCAAATCAATGGAGGCTTGGGCGATAGCGTGGCGCAAACTTTGTCGCGCAATTATCCTACGCCTGTGGAAATGGTAGCCGTACAAGATACATTTGGCGAAAGTGGCGTGCCTGAAGAATTGATGGAAAAATACGGCTTGACTTCCAAGCACATCATCACTGCTGTTGATACAGTTATAGCGCGTAAGCGTTTGATGTATGGCGCAAGTTTTAGAAATTAAACAAAAAAGTTCACGAACTATGAAAGACTCATCTGTTGAACTGCGAAGTTTGTATAGGGCTATAGGCGAGCTTGCCTACGCCATTGCTACACAAGACTCACGCATCACAAGCCTCGAAAAATTAGTTTTTCAAGAGGCAACCAAAGAAGAACTTGGCAAAGATGCTTGGGTGGCGCAAGACCGCTTCGAGGCACTTGTAAATACGCCTGTAGGCTTTCACTTGTCCATAGAGCAAACCTATAACAATGTGATTTTTACTATCAAGCAACATCGTTCCGCGCTTAGTGCCGATTTGTTTGA
Source organism: Bacteroidota bacterium (assembly GCA_004292795.1). Lineage (GTDB taxonomy): Bacteria > Bacteroidota > Bacteroidia > Cytophagales > Microscillaceae > RDXI01. The sequence goes on from RDXI01000211.1 coordinate 2,855, forward strand.
GCGATTTTTGTCACTTTTAGAAAAAGTAGCAGGTGTTTCAGGCATTACAGAGTTGGAACTTGTGTGGATTGAACGCTTCCGCGAAGATGCCGCTAAGCTCATTACAGAAGACTAAAGCAAACCTTGCTCTTGCCTGTAGGTAAGAGCAATTTTGTTGCTATCTTTGCACTATGTTTCCTCTCCTTACCCTAAAGCCTGACCGCGAAAAATCGGTTCTCAATTTCCACCCTTGGATTTTTACGGGGGCTGTCAAACACATAGCACCCGAAGCACAGCATGGCGACATCATAGCCGTACAAACACACCAAAAAAAGCTCTTGGGGTATGGTTTTTATGACGTGCAAAGCCAGATTGTGTGTCGTATGTTTGAGGTCAATCCGCACCCTGCCTTGCCTGAAGGCGATTATTGGCTACAAAAACTGCAAGAAGCCTACGCCATACGCCAACGGTTGGTAGCCTCGCCTACCACACAAGCCTACAGGCTCATGCACGCAGAAGGTGATTTTTTGTCGGGAGTGATTATTGATGTGTACGGCAAAGTGGCGGTTATGCAACTGCTCATCAAAGGCACAGAACGCATAGCTCCGTTGTTGGTAGAGGCTTTGCAGAAATTGGGTTTCGAACATATTTATCTCAAAAACAAAGAAATCACACAACGCCTCGAAGGAGTGGAGCAAAGCAACGGTTGGCTGACCGCGCCCTACAGCAAGCCTATACAAATCTTGGAAAATGGTTTGAAATTCGAGATTGATGTGGAAAAAGGGCAGAAAACAGGCTTTTTTATAGACCAACGCGACAATCGACAACTTTTGCGCCAATACGCAGAAGGAAAAAAAGTATTGAATACTTTTAGTTATACAGGCGGGTTCAGCGTGTATGCGTTGGCAGGCAAGGCGCAAGAAGTAGTTTCTGTCGATATTTCCAAAGATGCTATAGCTATGTGCGAAAAAACGGTAGCCTCCAATTTTGGCGAAAACGCGTCACACCGCGCCATTGCCGAAGATTGCTTCGAGTTTTTGAAAAATAGCCAACCCAACGAATACGACATCATTGTTTTAGACCCTCCTGCCTTTGCCAAACACAAAAAAGCGGTTGCCAATGCTTCGCGTGGCTACATAAGCTTGAACGAATTGGGCATCAGGCGCGTGAAAAAAGGCGGTTTAGTCTTTACATTTTCTTGTTCGGGCAATATAGACCGCGACCTTTTCCGCAAAATTGTTTTTACAGCTTCGGCAGAAAGTGGGCGCAAAGTGCGCATTGTGCATCAACTCACGCAACCCATAGACCACCCTGTCAATATCTATCACCCCGAAGGCGAGTATCTGAAGGGTTTAGTCTTGGAAGTGGAATAAAAAAGCAGGCAAGTCGAGGAAGGCTTGCCTACTTTTGTGTTATTGCGATTTTGGTTTTTAGGCAAGGAAAGTGTATATTTGTGAGAAAATAACAATGTATATGCAAAAATCTGCCTTACCTCCCAAACTCAATGAGCTACAAGTTAGCCTTTTGCGATTGTTCAGTCGTGAAATGTCAGAAGCAGATGTTTTGAGTTTAAAGCGTGTGCTTGTGCAACACTATTCAACTTTGCTACAGCAAGAACTAAACGAGGTAGTACAGGCGAAAGGTTACACACAAGCCGATTTTGATAATCTTTTAGACGAACAAGCCTGATGCGTGTAGTGATAGATACAAATTGTTTGATTGCGTCCATACCTTCACACAGCGAGCATTTTTGGCTGTATCGCGCTTTTATGGAAGGGGTTTTTGAATGGGTTGTGAGCAATGAAATATTGGCAGAGTATGAAGAACAACTCGCTTTGTTTTATTCAGAACGTACTGCCGAGTTGGTGTTGAATATCCTTTCGGTAGCTCCTAATGTAATCTTTGCAGAACCATATTTCAAATGGCAACTCATAGAAAAAGATGCAGATGATAATAAATTTGCGGATTTGGCTATTAGTCTTGGTGCAGAATATTTGGTAAGCAATGACAAACATTTCAATATTCTAAAGAAAATCCCTTTTCCCAAAGTGAATGTGGTAACTATACAAAAATTTAGAACTCTTTTAGGATGGGATTCTCTTTAAAATATACGCCTCTGTTTGGAAATTACTTGCTTGCCTGCTCGCCTTTGCCAAACATAGTTTCGCGCAAGGTAGCGTCATGGCTAAAACGCCAAATCAAGCCATCAACCCAATAATGATAAATGACCAACATTGTAAACGGCACAAACAACAGCATCAACCAACCTTGTTTCCAAAGTCCATAGACTTCGAGCAAGCCTATCAGCAAGCCATACGCCAAAGAAGCCAATAGCCATTTGGCAACCATGCCTCGCCTGTTTGGGTAGCGTTTGCGCTGATAGTGCATTATCCAACCTTGATATTGTACGTCATGATAAGCCGTTTCTATGGCTTCAGCAATCAAAAAAGGCGTAGCGGTAAGGAAGAAAATAAAATAATGCGTACCCAAAGCCGTAGTAAGAAGCAATAACTTAGGCAAGTTGATAGCCTCGCCTACCAAGAGCTTCCACACCTGACGCGCTATAAAAAGAGCCAACAAAATCAAAAAAATGCCCCACAAAAAATCAGGCAAGAAATCAGGCAAGTCAGGAAACCACGCCCTCATATTGGCGTAAATCGTGATGTAGCCATTGTTTTGTTGCCCTGTGTAGTCATTGAAGAAGCAGGCAAACATACCTGTATAAAACATAGAATAGTCCAACCAATTATCCAATGGCTCGCGGTCATCATTCAGTCCTTTGTAGGCACGCAAGAAGCCGTAATGTTGCCGAATGATGTGGTAACTCCCAAACAACGAAGCGAACAAAATCAACTGACTATCATAACCCGCGATAGAAATAGCCATTCCTGCGGCAATGAACAACAAAATGCCCCACGTATGCAAGAACTTTCTGCGCTGAAACTCCTCTTGGTCGAGGTGTGTGCGTGCAAAAGTCTGGAAGATGTGCGGGTGGTCAAAAATAGCCGTAAAGAAAAAATATGTTACCAACACCGCTTCCCCATTCAAGATAAACTTGAAATGATGCGCTATGCGATACAAACCCAAGAACGCAAAGGCAAATATACAACTGCCCATGAAGAAAAATAAATCGTACTTGGCACTAACTATCCAACGGGTTTTGAACATACAATGGCTTTGTGTTTTGGCGGGGGTAAAAATACGCATTTTACCCAAACTTTCATAGTATTCGATAAATCAAATGCCTACAAAAAACTACAGCCCACCGAGTAGGCGAGCTGTAGGCGAGGATTTCCATAAAATTTTATCCCAAATATTCTGCAAGCATTTTGCTTTTAGAACTT
>RDXI01000423.1 GCA_004292795.1 Bacteroidota bacterium
ATTCTTGCCTACATACATTTCAATATGTTGCCAATCGGGTAAATACCGCTTCGCCACCTCAAACCAATGCCTATCATACGTAGTCATAAAGATTTGATAATCAGCAAATTCTGTTTTGAGAATGTCTAACAACGGCAACCTATTCGACATATCCAAACCTATGAAAACATCATCAAGAAACAAACATTTCAAAGTGTTGCCTGTAGGATTAGAGGCTATAGCCGACAAATAAATAGACAACGCCAAAGCCGACAATCGTGCTTCATTTAGAAAATTTTGATGGTTTTCTATAGGATTATCAAACAAATAAACTCTTGGAATAATACTAAAATGATACACACTACTTGTGTCTTGGGTAGCCAAAAATTCAAGTTCTACCTCTAAGCCTTGTTCAAAATAGCTTAGAAAGTTATCCAATTTATCGTTGATGTCATTCTCAACCAAGTTCTTCATAACATCTATAAATATTTGGACATTGGTATAGGTGTTTGCATCAAATTCAGCTATTAAGTTGCTTACCAATATAGGCGTTTGCCCTGATTGAACTTCATAGTTCCAAAGAATACCCTGCCTATTTATCAAAAGCGGGAAAAGATTAACAGCCTCGCCTTCTTGAAGGTCAAGCAAATGCGTCCTTAACAATTCCTTGTAGGAAAGGAATGTATTGATTTGAGAGGCTTCTGCTACTTCGGTTTTGGTGGCTTTTGTGCCAGCTTCATCGAAAACATCTTCAGTGTCATCACTGAATGTAACTTTCACAAAACCCTCGCCTGTGCTGGCGCGGTTGTGGAGCGTGAAGTCTATCTCGCTTGAAAGTTCGCTGTGGGCAGATTGAATAAAATCCTTCAAACCACGAAAAAAGGAGGTCTTTCCACTGCCGTTTTCGCCGTAGATAAGCACGTTTTTTTCTTCGGTTTTTATCAGATACTGCTCGTCTTCGCCATTGTAAAAGGCGCGATAGTCTTGAAATTGAATGGTTTTAATTTTCATTTTCTTCTATGGGTTCGGTTTCAGTTTCAGGTTCAGTTTTTTCTCGTTTCAGGGTGTTGATGATTTCCGCAACTTCGGGAATGACACTCATAAAAAACACACTGTTGCGTATGGGGTGGTCTTTGTGGTAGGTTTTGGCGTATATGTCCAAGACCATGCACATTTTCGTTTCGGGGCTGTCGCTGGGCAGTAGGCAAGGCAACTCGCCT
>RDXI01000212.1 GCA_004292795.1 Bacteroidota bacterium
CCCATTTCTCCAAAACTTTTTGAAAAAAAAGCCCCTCGCCGTATCAGCGAGGGGCAAACATTATTCGCTTGCTTCAAGACCTTTGTCGCGCATTTTCACAAACTCGGTGTAGCGTCTGAAAACTGCTACGCCAAAGCCGAGCATCACGATAAGCGTGCCGAGCCAAAGCACGTTGATAAGTGGTTTTTCCATAGCCTTCAAGACAATGTAGTCGCGTTGCCCTTCGGAAATCTCGAAAGTAAACTTGCCTGTTTCGGGGTTTATTTTGGTAAGGGCTATTTTCAAACCCAATTCGGGAATCATATCAGGGATAATGCCAGCTTGCCTACCACGCACCAAAAAGATAGGACGTGCAAAGTAATTTTGAGTCTTGCCTAAAATGCGGATAGTAGCCTGTAGCCCCACGTCTTCGTTGGTCAGGGTTTCTCCTTTGTTCAAGAAGCGCGTCATTTCATCAGGGCGAAGCGGTTTGCGTTCTTCAAAAATGGCAATCATATCATTGATAAAAAGCGTGTCGCCTAAGTTGGCTTGTAGGTCATCTTTCTTTGTCCATTTCTTCTCGGTGTCAGGGTCTGGAATAGACGAAACGTGGGTGTAGAGATCGGCACTCACATTGCGCACTATGTCAGGCGAGGCAAGCAATCCGCCCATAGCAGGGTTCACTTGGGCGCGAGGATAGAGCGAAAACACACGCCCTTGTTTGTCGCGGTACTCTACGCGATAAAAGGTATTTTCGGGATAAATCGTTACGGTGTCGCCGGGTTGCCTGTGGCTTGCAGGGACGTTTTTTTGATGTAATGCGGGAAACCTATCGCTTCCACGTAGTCGCCTTTGTAGGCTATTTTGTACTCGCGCATATCCGTTGGCTCATTGAACCAAAGCAGTACATTGTCTTCGTTTTCTTGTTCGTATTTTTTCTTTTGTTCGAGGGTTTCGGCTTTCTTGGGGTCAAAAATGAGCTTGCCTGACACATTTTTAGAAATCACATTCGAATAGCCCGAAGAAAACAAAATGCCTATCAACATCAAACCCATACCAATATGCGCCACCGCGCCACCTGCGAGTTTGAAGGTGCTATTGCGCAAAAGACTTACCAAAATAAAACTATTCGCCACTACCGTATAAACCGAAGCCGTAAGCAAAATGATGAATTGAATGTTTTGCATCTGCAATAGCGCAATCCAAAGCGAAGACAAAAGCAACGTTACGACTACAGGCAAGGTAATGACTTTTTGGAAAGAGGCTCTGTCCATTTTTTGCCACCAAAAGAATTGTCCCGTGCCAGAAAGCAAGGCAATCAAGACCGCCCCCCAAAGTTGAAACTTCGTGTAGTGCGCTATTTGGTCAGCAGGCAAGCTCAAGGTCGATACGTAGCCCAGCATTTCCGCAACCTTGCGCATCACAGGAATCGAGGTTGTGAAAATAACCTGAAAACCTGCCAAACAAAGCACAGTCGCGCCCATGAATATCCAAAACTCACGCGAATACACCGTTATCTCATGCGCTGTTTTGGGAATTTCGCGCCAACGAATGACTACCAAAAACACCGAAACCGCCACGAAAAACAACAAATACAACAACAACTGCCCCGCCAAACCTAAATCCGTAAAAGAGTGAACTGAAGCATCTCCCAAAATACCGCTTCGAGTCAAGAAAGTAGCGTACAAAATGAGCAGGAAAGTAGCTATAGTAAGAATGATAGAAGCCGTAAGTGCGGAACTACTTTTGCGGTAGGCTATTTTGGTGTGAATACTCGCCACCAAGACCAACCAAGGCACATAGACCGCGTTTTCTACAGGGTCCCAGTTCCAATAACCACCAAAATTCAAGGTTTCATACGCCCAATAACCGCCCATCAAAATACCCAAACCCAACACGCCACCGCCTACCAATGCCCAAGGCAACGCAGGACGAACCCACTCCTTGTATTGGCGAAGCCACAAACCCGCCAAACAATACGCAAAAGGAATAAGCGTGAGCGCGAAGCCCAAAAATAGGGTAGGGGGGTGAATAACCATCCAATAGTTTTGCAAAAGTGCATTCAAACCGCGCCCATCAGGAGGAATAAAATTAGGATTGTAGGCAGGCGAGCCAACCTGAAATACAGGAATATCGGGCATAGAGTCACGCAACAAAATAAACGGACTACTGCCTACTTTCATACCCAAAATCTCAATGCCCAAAATCATAGACACCAAAAAAAGTTGGACAGCCATCACTATAGTCATTACCGAACTTTCCCAAAAGCGGTTAGTGCGTATCACAATGCCCGCCAAAACTGCGTGCCATACCATCCACAACAAAAAACTGCCTTCTTGCCCTTCCCAAAAACACGAAATCATGTATTGGATAGGCAAGGTGCGCGAAGAATGACTCCAAGCGTAGTGATATTCGTAGTATTGCCCATAAATAATATAGAACAATACGCCAAAAACCGTAAACAGCGCGAAGGCGTGTATGCCAAAAGCCCAACGAGCAAAGCGTTTCCAATCTTTGACAAAAGGCGATTGCGCATCAGGGGAGGCAAGCTGTAGGCTTAGTTGTGTTGCTTGAAAATAGGCTATAGTGGCTACCAAAGCACTCACCAACGCCACAATGACGCTCATGTGTCCAATATTGCCAAGAGTTGTATTTATCATAGAGGTTTGTTCTAAAATGTAGTCCAGCCTTGCCTGCGCCCATGCGGGTAGGCAAGTTTGGAATTGGGTTGCAAAAATACAACTAAATGTGCAATGACTTGTTTTCGAAGCATAAAAAAGTCAGATGTAACATTTTTTTTACAAAAGGGACTTATCATAAAAACAAACAACCCAAAAATGATGCTCCTCAATTTTATCTTGCCTATCATTCAGACCGCCAAACAACAAGTGTGGCTACAAATTTTCACGATTTATGTTCGCTACTTGATAGGAGGTGCATTTGTGATAGCCGCTATCGGTATGGGCAAAATATCAGGCGAGGCAATGCCCATTGCCGACATGAGCAAGCCTATCCAAGACCTACACCCCTTGCAACAATTTTTTAGGGTAATGGCTATTTCGGGTTTGTATTGGCATTTTATTGGTTGGTCGCAGATAGCTTGCGGGGCTATGCTGATGTTGCAACGGTGGGCGAAATTGGGCGCGGTCATCTTTTTTGTGATGATGCTCAATATTTTTCTTATCACGCTTTCTTTCGATTTTAGAGGCACACCCATCATCACAGGCTTGATGCTGTTGGCTTGTACGTATTTGCTTTTGTGGGATTTGAAGGAACTGCAATACGTGATTGCCTCGCCTAATCCTGCCTTAGTCGCTTCGTGGAAAGAACCTGCTTTGATACAAAAGCCGTTTTGGGCGTGGGTGGGCGTGCTTATGTTGATAAGTGTGTTAGTTTTGGCTTACCTGCGCTTCGATACAGCCCTGCAATTACTCGTGCCTTTCTTAGAGGGTTTTATCGCCTTTTTGGTGTATTGGGTGAATAGAAAGCGGTTTAGGTAAGACTTTTTGCTTTAGTATAACTTGCCTGCCAATGCTACCAAATGGCAAAAAATGGCGTGTGCGGTGGCTTGGTCGTTTTCGGTGCTGTTTTTCTTGGCTAACAAGCCCGCGTCTGCCAGAAAGCTATGTTCTACAGTCCCATTTTTGAATACAATTTCATTCCTTGCCTGCTCGAAGCGAATGTTATACACATTTTCGGGGTGTTTCGAGGGGCGTTTGATGCCATCTTGCGGTTCTTGGCTTTCAGGAAATTCGAGGTAAAAATGCGTACCCGAACTTGAGTGCAAGATACGGTAAGCAATGTATTTTTTGACTATTTCAAAATTTTCGGCAGAGTAACAACTTTTGGTTTCCATAAGTCTTCGGGGGGAACAGCAGGCAAGTACGCCTATAGCCAAACAAACAATAACACGCTTCAGGTTCATAAGCAAAGATAGTTCTTTTCTTGTTTTTCTTTTGGTAAGCTATATTTTTTGTGTACTTTTGTTGCATGGTTATCTAATCCAGCACGCTTTTATCCTTTTTCACATGGCTACCTTAGACGAACTCAACACCATTCCCAAAATCCAATACCCTGCCCTGCGCGAACACCTTGAGGCAGGCGATTTGCTGTTTTATGCAGGTGATGACGACATTTCGATGCTCATACGCGAAGTAACACAATCGGTTTGGAGTCATATCGGGATAGTGTTCAAGATAGACAATTTAGACCGTATTTTGCTCTTGGAAAGCGTAGAGTCGTTTGGAGTGCGCCTCATTCCTATTTCGCGCTACATCAAAGGCGTGGCGGAAGAAATGGATCAAAATGATGCCAAACCTAATGCTCGCCTTGTCATAGCGCGTCATAAAAAACTTACGCAAGCGCAAATAAGACCGCTTATCAATTTTGGCTTAGACCAAATAGCCCAACCTTATGACCTTGAGGAAATAAGGCGCATCATGCAACGCATACGCACAGGCGAGGGAAAAGCTGTAAGAGACCGCGCTTATATGTGTTCCGAACTCGTGTTCGAGTGTTTTGATGCAGTTGGCTTGGAGTTTGCCTACAATCATTTAGGATTCATAAGCCCGCAAGACATCTGGGCAGACGAAAACGTGGAAGCCATAGCCGAAATAGAACATACATGAAAAACATAGCTCCCAACACGCCTGTTATCATTTGCGCAGGGCAATATACCCAACATTGGCAGGAAGGCAAGATGCCCCTCGAGCCTTTGCGTTTGATAGCACAAACGTTTCTTCAGGCGAGTCAAACCTTGCCTACTGCGCAGGAAAGGCTGTTCGAAACCATCGACAGCGTTTTTATTACCAACATTTTTGGTTATCAATATGCAGACGCGCCTACGCAGTTAAGCGAAATATTGGGCTTGCAAGGCGTGAAAGTCAAAGAATTTTCTACCTTAGGAGGCAATACGCCCCAAAGTACCGTAAACCGCGTTTGCAGGGAGTTGGAGGTAGGCAAGTTGCGCATGGCGTTATTGGCAGGAGGCGAGGCAAACTACAGCCTTGCCAAAATGATGAAAAACGGCATCAAATCCGATTGGACTCCCCAAAAAAGCCCGCAATACATTTCAGGCGAGAACAAACTCGGCTCAACTGACCTTGAGAACAATTATGAGCTTTTTTTGCTGACCAATGCCTATCCCATTTTCGAAACGGCTTTGAGGCACAAACTCCAACACTCGCCTACGGAACACCAAGCGCATTTGGGCAAACTGTACGCGCCCTTTTCGGAAGTGGCAGAACAAAACCCTTTCGCGTGGCAACAAACGGCTTTTTCGGCAGAAGAAATTTATACGCCCTCGCCTGACAACCGTTACATTGCCTATCCTTATACCAAAAGAATGTGCGCCAACAATCAGGTCGACCAAGTGGCTTGCCTACTGCTCACTACCCAAGCCACTGCAGACGAATTGCAAGTGCCACAAGCCTTGCGCGTCTATCCTGTGGGTGGCGCGGATTTGCACGATATTTGGGATTTTGCGTGTCGTCCTGATGTGGCTCATTCGGAAGCTATAGGCGTGTGCGCCCAAGTTGCCCTCGAGCAGGCAAGTTTGACACTGGCAGATATTGATGCCTTCGACTTGTATTCGTGCTTTCCTGTGGCAGTGCAGGCAGGCAAGGACGTAATCGGCATCTTGCCTACAGACACGCGACCACTGACCATTACGGGAGGGCTTGCCTACTTTGGCGGAGCGTGGAATAACTATAGTATGCACGCCATTGTGCAAGCGGTGGAAAACATCAGGCGCAAACCGCAAAATATTCTTATCAATGCCTTAGGTTGGTACATTACCAAACACGCGGTGGGCGTTTATAGCTCCTTGCCTACTGCCGAGCCTACATGGAATGATGCAAACCGAAGCCAATTTTTGGCAAACGCCCAACAACGCATCAACGAAAAAGCCTTGCCTGCTCCTGTCGAGAGGGCAGAAGGATTGTTTGAAATCGTGGGTTATACGTTGCTCTATGACCGCGATGGCTCGCCTAAGAAGGGCGTGGCTCTTGTGCAGGCAGGCAAGACAAGGGCGTGGACATTCATCGAGGGCGAAAAAGAGGCTTTGCTACGCCTCGAAACCGAAGAATGGGTAGGCAAGACTGTAGAAATTCATTTTGACGAAAAGCGCAAAAGGAATTTTGCAACTATTTAAAAAAGAGTATATTTGCATTTAACTTACATCTAATTCTTATGGAAAATATAGAAATCATTGGTTTTACGCGAGATTTGCGTACAAATACACATATATTGTACGCTCAAATTACTATTCCTAAATATATTGAATTGATTGGGAACAACTTTCAAGACTTTGAGATACAAAGAAAACGTGAGCGAGGTAACAAAAATACGGAGCGAATGAGAAAAGACATCAAGGCAGGGGCAGTGTTACCTCCTATTACGCTTGCTATTAAGCCTGATTTGTTGCGCAATGAGGATGATTATGAAGATTTTGTAAAGGCTATTGAAAGTCAAAACAAGCAACTTCTATTGGAGAAATTGAATAAAACAGACCAATTGTTTATTCTTGATGGACTTCAAAGAAGTTTCATATTGAGAGATTTGCAAAACGAGGAAGAAGGAGGCACTTCATTCAAGCCTGAGCAAAGACTTTTGATAGAGATTTGGTTTGAGCGTCAGTTCAATAATCTAATTTATCGTTTTGTGGTGCTTAATGCAGGACAAAAGAAAATGAGTTTTCGCCATCAGTTGGATATTTTGTTTCATGGTTTGAAAAAAAACTTAGAGGCTGAGTTTGAAGGATTAACTTTGATAACGGAAAGAACTGAGGAAAGACGTACCAATGCCAAACAATATCAAATGAGGTTTGTAGCAACTTCTTATCATTGTTTTCTGATAAAGAACTATGAAATTGCTAAGGATAATGTTATCGCAGAACAGATGCAAGAAGACAAG
>RDXI01000213.1 GCA_004292795.1 Bacteroidota bacterium
AATATTTTTTTGCCATTTCTACAAAGTCCGCCCCCGCTTTGAGCTTGTTCAGCACATCTTCTGCTTCTTTGCGCACTTTAGCTTTTTTCTCATCTGTTTCGTTTACACCTACCCTAAAAAAAATATGCGAAGCACGCACAACAGATACTGAAGAGTCTTTGCGTATGTCGTGCAGATACAATAAAATACATTGCTTGCCTTCCCAAAAAGGACCGAAAAACCCACCACGATAGGGCTTGGGGTATTTCCTAAAAAATTCTGCAGGCAATTCCCGCATCGATTTATAAGGAAATTCTTTCAATTCATGTTCGTTATGTTTGTTCGCATATTCAAAAGGATTAGAAGCCAATTTCCACTCACGCATCAAGTCGCGGGTTTGTTGCATGAACTTGCTTGTATCTGCTTTTGTGGGAATGATAGGCAAGGCTATGTGTTCTAGCACAACGTCCTCGCGGGTAGGATAGGCTTTAGGATTTTCTTGTAATTTTTTCGCTAATTCTTCTTCTGTAGGGGCAAAGAGCGAGTCTGGCATTTGCTCGTATGGCACAAACAAATAACGTATGCGTGCTTTTGCTGTCATATCTTGTATTTCTCGCAAGGCTTCTGCGCGTGTGATATAGGTAGAGTTAGCCATCATTTGTTCATAATCGCTACGCAATTTATCTTTTACAAGGCTTTTCATAAAGCTTTCCACGCGCTGTTGTGTTGCTTTGTCTTTTTGCATTTTTTCTCGAAGCCTTTGCCTTTTTGGGGTATCGAAACGATTATTTTCTTGGTCATGGAAATTCTCCAAAACAGAAGGGTGAACTTCTGTAGAGTCACCCCATAGCAAAGCTTCTTGTTGTTTGGGAGTCAGCGAAATGCTCGCCTTTTTGAGTTCAGGCTCAAATACAAGGTCGTACAAATACATATTCCAAACAATTTCACGCGCCTGTTTTTCGCTAACACCAGAACGCTTTGTCTCTTCGCGCACAGCTTCCTCAAATTCCTGCAAGGTGATGCACTTGCCTGCTATAATGCCCACGCAATCGGTAGGCGAGGGCTTTTTTTGCGCCAATACCTGAAGACACAACAAGCAAAATAACGAAAACAAAGAAAAATAACGCATATCGTAAAACATTAAAAATTGATTTATCAAATGCCCTCATCTGCAAAACTAAAAAAGCCGTTATCGGTAAAAATTACGTGGTCAAGCACTTGCATATCCAATAATTTCGCGCCCTCGCGTAGTTTTTTGGTCAGGTCGCGGTCTGCTGTGCTGGGTTGTAGGTTGCCTGATGGGTGATTATGCACCAAAATCAAACCGTTGGCAGTTTCCTCTAAGGCACGTTTGAAAATAACCTTCGGGTCTGCTACAGTCCCCGCTACGCCTCCTGTGCTTATTTTTTCGGTTTTCATGACCACATTGGCGCGGTTCAGAAAAAGCACCCAAAACTCCTCGTAATACAAGTCAAGCAGGTAAGGCTTCATCAATTCATACACATCATTCGAGCAAGTGATTTTGTCGCGCTTCACAGGCTCGGATTCCTTGCGCCTTCGCCCCAATTCTAAGGCACTGACTATAGTAATGGCTTTTGCCTCGCCTATGCCCTTGAATTTTTGCAAATCTTTGAGCGACATTTTGGCAAGTTCGTGCAGGTTGTTGTTCGCGCCTTGCAAGATTTGTTTGGCGAGTTCCACCGCGCTCATGGACACAGTGCCAGAACCAAGCAAAATAGCCATCAATTCTGCATCAGAAAGGGCTTGTTTGCCTTTGAGGAGTAGTTTTTCGCGTGGGCGGTCTTCCTCTGCCCATTCTTTGATAGAGAGATATTCGGGTGTATTTTGGTCTTTCATAGAGGTATGTATGGAGAAAAAGCCCTGCAACGTTTGGGTTGAGGGCAATTAGTAGCATCTTCAAGCAGGCATTACGCCGCGAGTTTATTCACAAGTTTAGTAAGTTTCGACTTGTTGTTAGCCGCCTTATTTTTATGAATAATGCTCTTGCGAGCCAAACGGTCAAGCATAGCTGACACTTTGCGTAGCAACTCAAGTGCTTCGCCTTTTTCTTTGGTTGCGCGTAGTTTTTTGATGAAAGTGCGCGTAGTTTTCACTTGAAAGCGGTTGCGAAGGCGTTTTCTTTCATTCCCACGAATACGCTTGAGGGCAGATTTATGATTTGCCATAGTACTTCAGAAGTATTTTTATTGTTCTTGGATTCTTTTTAAGGGTGCAAAGATACTATTTTTTTGAGAGAAACAAATGTTTTTTATATTTTTTTTACATTCTTCTGCTAACTTTCTCGACCATGCCTGTTTTCCACTCGGCAAAAGTACCTGCCAAAATCTGTTTTCTTGCCTCGCCTACCAACCAAAGATAGAACGTGAGGTTATGAACACTCGCAATCATCGCGCCCAGCATCTCGCCTGCCTGCACGAGGTGTCGCAGGTAAGCCTTTGTATAGTGTATGCTTACATGACCGCCCAAACCTGCATCTATAGGCGAGAAATCCGCTTCCCATTTTTTATTTTTGATGTTCATAATGCCCTCTGTCGTAAAAAGCATACCATTTCGAGCATTTCGAGTAGGCATTACACAGTCGAACATATCTACGCCAAGCGCGATGTTTTCTAAGATGTTCGCGGGTGTGCCAACGCCCATGAGGTAACGCGGTTTGTGGGCAGGCAAGAGCGGACAAACGTAATCGACCATTTCATACATCACTTCGGTAGGCTCGCCTACTGCCAGCCCGCCAATAGCGTAGCCTTCCCTGTCTAAGTCAGACGCAAAACGCGCAGACTCGGCTCGCAAGTCTTTGTAAACAGCCCCTTGCACGATAGGAAAGAGCGTTTGGTCATAACCATACAAGCCTTCAGTTTCATCAAAACGCTTTACACAACGCTTGAGCCATCGATGCGTAAGTTCCATAGATTTTTTGGCATAGCTGTAGTCGCTCATAGCGGGCGGACACTCATCGAATGCCATGATAATATCTGCTCCAATTCGTCTTTGCGTGTCCATCACATTTTCAGGTGTGAAAACGTGCTTCGAGCCATCAATATGAGAGCGAAATGTAACGCCTTCTTCTTTTATTTTGCGCATTTGCGCCAAGCTATAGACTTGATAACCGCCACTATCCGTTAAAATGGGCTTTTCCCAACCATTGAATTTGTGCAGACCGCCTGCTTGTTGCAAAATATCTAACCCTGGTCGAAGGTATAAGTGATAGGTATTGCCCAAAATAATTTGCGCCTTGATGTCTTGCATAAGTTCGCGCTGATGCACTGCTTTCACAGTGCCTACTGTACCCACAGGCATAAAAATAGGCGTTTCTATAGCCCCATGAGCCGTTTCAACAATACCAGCACGCGCCCTTGAGTTCGTGTCGGTAGCAAGGAGGGAGAATTTCATAATGGCAAAATTGCGATTAAAATTTGTAAAATACGAAAAACTATATTAAAATTGCGTTCATGTAAAAATTTACCAGTTATATCACCCTTTAATCCTTTTTTATCTATGTTCTCAAAAATTCTAAGCCTCGCCTGTTGGCTGAGCATGGTTGCTTTGCCCGTTTGGGCGCAACAAACCGAACCTGTAGCACCTGCAACAGAAAAGCCTGCTACTCGTAATCTTCTCAAAATCAATTACTTGAGTCCTATTCTCAACACATTTGGGATAGCCTATGAGCGTGCCTTGCCTGAGAAGAGTGCGTCTGTTCAAATCACACTCCACTACATGGGAGATAGTGAAATCTACGGAGATTTTGTATTGCGTGGCGGTATGGCTTTGATAGGCGAGTACCGCTTGTATCTATCAGAGAAGAAGCAAGCCCCCAACGGTTTTTTTATAGCTCCTTTTTTGAGTTACAATTATTTGGACTATCGAAATTATTCCTATCTATCTTCTTACTCTGGCTACCAAGGTACAAGAGGTGGTTATAATCGTGTTGGCTTAGGGCTTATTGGAGGCTGGCAGTGGGTTTTCAAAAAACGAGTTTCTTTAGATGTTTGGGGCGGTACAGGCTACTATTATGGCGTTGTTACGCGAGGCACAGGTTTTGAATTGGGCTTTCCTTTCAAGGTAGGCACAGGGGCGAGCATGCGCTTTGGTTCTACAGTAGGTTTTGCATTTTAACCCCCTTTCTTTAGAAACAGTCATGAAAAATATCTTGCTTTGGGCAATGCTTTGTATCAGTATGACGGCTTGCCAAGATCCTGAACGGGTAGATGAATATTCTGTTTTGCTGGGTGAAGGTAGGCTAACAGTTACAGTAAATGGTGCTACATGGGTAACAACAGTGGGACTCACAAAAGAAGCCAAAAAAGACCGATACGGTTCGAATTCGAACCCATATAACAGCTACCGCATTGAAACAGCTATTGGTAATGCGAACTCTTTTCCCTTTGATAATTGTATTTTTCGCGTACTCCAATCAGGTAATAGAGAGGCTAACTCTTACACGCTCATGTTCAGTTCGCAACTGTATAGTCGGTTTGGCTTCAATAATATTTCACAAGATATGTCCACTGTTTTGATGAGTTATGGCGGTTATTATGGGTATGGAGGCAATGTAGATGTATATACGATAGAAAACGGTGGTTTTTTCAACATCACAAAATTTGATGAAACTTCTTTCGAGGCTACATTTAGTTGTTCGTTGAAACACTATGCGGATAATTCGTTGAACAAAAACATGACTGATGGAAAAATAAGTATCAAGCTACAATAAAAAAAGCCCACTCAAAGAGTGGGCTTTATGTATATTGTGCAGATATAGCTTATTCAGCCGTTTCTGTAGGAGCAGGTTGGTCAGCTTTGATAGCGTCAGCTGCCGCTTTTTCAGAATCAGACTTTGCTTTAGCCGCTTCAGCCTTTGCCGCGTTTTCAGCTTCTTGCTTTTTGCGAGTAGCTTCTGCGCGTGCTTGGTTGATTTTGCTTTCAGCCTCAAGGCGAGCTTTTTTGTCGGCTTCTTTCTTGCCTGCCAAGTCTTCGATGCGGTTGGTGATTTTAGACTCTTTTTCAGTTTTCCACGCCGCGTATTTTGCGTCTGCTTGTTCTTGGGTGATAGCCCCTTTGTTTACGCCTACTTGCAAGTGCTTGCGGTACAATATCCCTTTGTAAGAAAGGATAGCGTGAGTAGTAGCGGTAGGTTGCGCTCCGTTCATTGTCCAATAAACTGCGCGTTCCTCGTTGATAGTAATAGTAGCAGGAACAGTGTTGGGATTGTATAAGCCCAATTTCTCAATGAAGCGACCATCACGTGGTGCGCGGCTGTCAGCTACTACGATGTCGTAGATAGCTTGTTTTTTACGCCCTCTGCGAGCTAAGCGAACTTTTAACATATTATGTTGTTGAGAATGTGGCAGAACCCGTCTGCCTATTTTTGGAGGTGCAAAGTTAAATGCTTTTTGTGAAAAAACAAAGGATTGTGGAAAAATATTTGGAATTTATAAATCAGCCATTTATCTTTGAAATGTGTTTATATCGACATCTTCCACTTTTGAAAACAACTATTCTATATGTTCAAATACGTTTTTATATTCTTTTGGTTTCTCCTACCCTCACAAGTATTTGCCCAACTTGACTCCACTATGCGCAAAAATTTGATAGAGAAAGGTATGGGCTATATGGTAAACACATTAGACAAAATGAAACAAGAGGCAGAAGAAAAAGATGCCCAGCGTGTTATGATTCCTGCTACTTTCAACAGTATGGGGCTTATGCCTACCAATTTTGCAGAAAGTCATATCACAAAATACAACATTTCTTGGACGCTTTATTTCTTTCAACGAGATAAAAGACCATGTTTTCTTACCCTTCGTTTTGAGCCATTGCCCAAAATAAAACTGAAGCAGAAAAAGCGTGAAACAACTTCTATCGCCAATTTTTTTGATGATGTTACTACTATTTTGAACCTTTTGCCCGACTCGCCACAAGAAAGTGATATGCAGGTTATCACTGAAAAACTACACAAACGCTTGGAAAGAGAATTAGAGAATTGCTACAAACAGAAAAATTGTAACGATTGTTGGATGTTGAAAGAATGTTCAGAGCAAAAATAACCTTCAGGCAAGCTCGCCTGCTTACCTCCCCAAATTCTCGCTTACGATTTGCCCATCAAACAAATGCAAAACGCGGTTGGCATACGC
>RDXI01000214.1 GCA_004292795.1 Bacteroidota bacterium
ATGGGCAATAGTTTTACGGTGAGTGATGCGGGTGTATATTATGTGAAAGCAAAAAATGGTTGTGGAGAAAAATTGTCGGGTAATTTCGATGTAATGATTTCTTCGCCTCCCACAGGGGCAACGCTTGCGAGCAATCCTTCTGATGGGGCATTGTGCAAAGACATGAGTGTGCTACTCGCGCCTATCAGTTTATTGGGTGGACCGCCGAGCCGTTTGGAATATTACAAAGGTGACCAACTCGTATATGCTACTAATTTCCCGTTTACGAATGGGCTTGCCTACCACGCCACCCAAACAGGCACTTACAAAGTGAAAATTATCAATAAATGTGGCTCTTTTATGACGAATACAAAAGATGTGATAGCCAATAACGGAGCTACTTCTGCAAGTTTAGACCTCACAGGCGTCTCGCCTTCGTTGGGCTGTGGTGTTACGGAAATAACCGTAGGCGTGAAAGCAAATGGAACGGTAGATGGCTATAATTGGATAATTGATGGAGGAGCTTCGGGAGATGCGAACCCTACTTTGACTATCACTGCGGAAGGCGAGTATTATGCCGAAGTATTCAGTGTTTGCGGTGTTTATTATACAGATACCATCAATGTCGTAACGGTCAGTGCGCCACCTTTGAGCAATATTAACTTGAGCAGTGCGGGTGGATTGACTACTTGCGAGGGCAAAATAACGCTTACCTGCACAGATGCAGGGGCGGGAAGTGCCTACAAATGGTTCAAAGATGGTGTTTTATATACTACCAACGCCAAAAATTCTTTGGAAGCTACAGAGTCAGGCACTTATACCGTACAAGCTACCAATGCTTGTGGCAATTCAAATTTGTCTAATGCCATAGCTTTGACTGTAAAAAAAAAAGCCAATAAGCCCACGATAACCGCGCCAACAGGGAGTGATTTTTGTGGGGCAACAGGAAGCGTGTTGCTTTTGATGGACTCGCCTGTAGAAGTAGGCATCGAGTATCAATGGCTGAAAAATGGCTCGCCTATAGCAGGCGCGAATAATATGTCGTATGAAGCTACCGAGTCGGCTATTTACACGCTTCGAGCTTTGAATCCTACCAATGATTGCCCCGCAGAGGTTTCAGAACCTATCCAAGTGCGTTTTATAGTCGCGCCCATTTTGGCTAATTTGTTTATCCAAATGAATGTTTGCGAAAGCCCGCTGGTTTTGCGTGCTATTTCAAGTGGTAATTTCTTACAATATCGTTGGTTTTTGTTGAATGGCACTACGAACCCCGAAGTAGGCAATGCGGATACTTTTATGCCCACCACAAGCGGAGTGTATGCCGTAAGTGTGCGCAATGATTGCTTGCCTGCGGGTTTGTGGCTTACCTCCCAAAGCGTAACGGCTACCGTCAGCAGTACAGGCGGAGGAGCTATTCCTATTCCCGAAATTGTATCCGAACCATTAGGCATAGACCGCATTTGTCCTGAAACTTCGCTCAAACTCAAAGCGCAAACTTCTACGTCCTTGCCTAATCCTGCGTATCGTTGGTTTTTGGGTGATGATATGATAACGGGCGCAACAAGCGGGGAGATTATGGTGTCAAATTCGGGTTTGTACCGCGTGGAGATTTACAGCCCACAAAACCCTACTTGTGGGCAAATTTCGTCTGCCTATAGTATTTTTGTGCGTCCTGTGCCTACGCTTTTGCTTTCCTACAATCCAAGCCTTACCTTCTGCGAAGGCGATAGTATCCGCTTGAATGCCAATGCTCAACAAGTGCCTTCTCTCTATGCGTGGTCATTGGGCGGAACAGCCCTACAAAATGGCAATGTGCTATATGCCAAAGTGGGAGGCGAATATACTATAAAAGGCGTTTACAACGCGGGTACATTGAGTTTTCCTTGTGATTATGAAACAACGCGCACTATAGAAACAACGCGCTTGCCTGCTCCTGTGCCTGAAATTGTGCTAAAAGGCGGTTTATTGGAGTCGAAAAATAAAGCAGAAAGTTATCAATGGAACTATGAAGGCGTGCCTGTTTTGGGCGCGAACAATCCTTTTTATATGCCTGTAGACTCTGGGCGATATACGCTTACGGTTACGAATGATTTGGGTTGTTCGGGTACGTCCAATTTTGTGCGTCATAAAGGCATTTATGACCATACGCCTCCGTTAGAAATAGCTCCTAATCCCAATCAAGGCACTTTTCGCGTTACAGTGGTAGGCAAGGAAGAGGTCGCGATGGTAGAAGTCTATAATGCACAAGGGCAACTCGTGTCTGCATCCTCGCCTGCTTTGCGCGTCAATAGCCTTGCCTCCCACACCGAAATAACATTTCGTGGTTTGGCGCGTGGCGTGTACTTGGTGCGTGCCACAATAGGCGGGAAAGAATATGCGAAACGCGTGTTGGTGTTGTAACGCTTAATCGTATTATTGAGCGTAGTATAAAAATAGTCATACCAACAACCAATTTCGAATAATGCGCTTGCCTGCTTGCGTCATCATAGACTCAGGGTGAAACTGCACGCCCCACGTAGGCAAGGTTTTGTGCTGAATAGCCATCACGGTTTGGTTGGCTTCTGCCAATATATCAAACGAAGCGTGCAAACTTTCGCGCTCCACTGCCCAAGAATGATACAACCCTACTTGATTGCCTTGCCTGACATGGCGAAAAAGCGGGTTTTTTTTAGGAAGGATTTGCAAGGCAACTCGCCTGCCATGCTGTGGGGTAGGCAAGGCATAGAGCTTGCCTCCAAAACTTTCCGCTATAGCTTGATGCCCCAAACACACGCCTAAAATGCTTTTTTTAGGCGCGTATTCGCGGATAAGCGCGGGCATGATACCCGCATCAGTAGGCAAGCCTGCCCCTGGACTTAGCAAAATCTTGTCAAAAGACCGTACTTCTTCAAGTTCTATAGCATCATTATAAGCTATAGTAAGTATATGAGGCACGCCACATTCCGCCAAAAGTTGGCGCAAATTGTAGGTAAAAGAGTCGTAATTGTCTATGAGCAATATTTTTTGCATACTGTGCGGGGCGTGCATTATTCAGGCAAGAGAATATTATCAATCAAACGAATCTCGCCTAAGTACGCCGCTATGCAAAGCGCGATACGGGAAGTTTCGGCAATGGTTTGGACAGGTTGCAGGTTTTCGCTATGCACTATTTCAAAGTATTCGAGCTTCAGGGGCGTATTTTCAAAAAAATCTGTAATGCGTTGGCGCACTACCGAAAAATCTTTCTGCTCCTTTTGGATAAGGTCGCGAGCCAAAAACAAGGCTTGTGGCAACAAAACCGCGTGCTTGCGCTGTTCGGGAGTGAGGCGCAAATTTCGAGAAGACATCGCCAAACCATCATCTTCGCGCACAGTGGGGCAAATGATGCACTCAAGGTCGAAGGAGAGGTCGCGCACCATACATTCAATGACACGGCACTGTTGCAAGTCTTTTTGTCCAAAGTAAGCGCGGTGCGGTTGCACAATGTGAAAAAGTTTGCTTACCACAATGCCTACCCCGTTGAAATGCCCAGGTCGGTGCGCGCCTTCCATAACTTGTTCGAGTTGCCCAAAGTCCATTTTGAGCGTGGGCGTTTCGCTGTACATAGTGCGGTGTTCAGGCAAGAACAAGTACAAGTTGGGATATTTCGCCAACAAGTTGATGTCTTTCTCGAACAGGCGAGGATATTTTTCGTAGTCTTGCGCATTGTTGAACTGTAGCGCATTGACAAAAATACTGCAAATCACCAAGTCATTTTCTTTGACAGCACGCTCTATGAGCGAGAGGTGTCCAGCGTGTAGTGCGCCCATAGTAGGCACAAAGCCAATCGTTTTACCTTCGTGACGCGAGTCGCGGAGATAATTTTTCAGAGCGGGGATTTGGTCAAAGAGCAACATGGCAATAAAGAGTATTAGATTTTTCTATGAAAGGAGATAGGCTAATGCACTGATTTTAAGAGCATTAC
Organism: Bacteroidota bacterium; assembly: GCA_004292795.1. Classification (GTDB taxonomy): domain Bacteria; phylum Bacteroidota; class Bacteroidia; order Cytophagales; family Microscillaceae; genus RDXI01. Next base: position 3,923 of record RDXI01000214.1, read on the forward strand.
TTTCTACGAAGTATGTTTTATGTAAGATTTTCAAATGAAAGCCCACATTTTTACAAAAAGCCTCTAAAATACAAAGTTATATACTTTTGCGGAAAATGCACAAATATTGAAAAAAAATTACTAATTTTGCACGTCAATTTACAATGTTCAGTTCTTGTATGTCAAAATTGCGAGTGCTTTATGTAGCAAGTGAGATTGCTCCATTCCTCCAAATCACAGAAGTGGCTGAGATAGTTCGCCAAATCCCTCAAGCTATGTCCGAACATGGTATGGAAATCCGTATCATTGTTCCTCGTTATGGTACTATTTTAGAGCGCAAACACCGCCTGCATGAAGTAGTGCGTTTGTCTGGTATCAACATTGCCGTAGGAGATGATGAGAAGCCCTTGCTTATCAAAGTCGCCTCGGTTCCACAAGCTAAATTGCAGGTCTATTTTATAGATAATGACGATTTCTTCCACCGTAAGGCGGATTGGAATGACGCAGATGGCAGGTTTTGTGCAGACAATGACGAAAGGTCTATCTTCTTTTGCAAAGGCGTGTTGGAAACAGTGAAAAAGTTGGGCTGGTCGCCTGATATTATTCACTGCCACGACTGGATGAGTGCCATTATTCCGCTCTACCTCAAAACCTCGTATCGCAAAGACCCTGTTTTCAACCAAAGCAAGTGTATTTACAGCGTTTACAACAATCATTTCGACCATGATTTCTCTGCAGATGATTTGATAGAAAAGATATTGATGCAAGACATCGATAAAAGTGATGTGCTACAGCTTCAAGAGGCAAACTATGGCGGGCTAACGCGCCTTGCTATGGATTATGCTGATGCAGTCGTGGCAGGCACGAATTACTATGACGCGCCCACTTCCGGGCTTTTGGAAGAGTTTGCCAGCAAAAAAGAAATCATAAAAATTGAAAAACCAGATGACTTCCATGACCTTTACAACCAAGTTCTTGCAACTGAACTTGTCAGCGTGGTATAGGAAAAGGGCATTCTATATGCCCCTATTTTTGCTTATGAGCCTTGCAATGGCTTGCCAGCAGAACTCCACCATTGGGCGCAATCTCGTCAGCCAAGAGTCCGCCCAAATCATTGAAACCGATACTTTTACCATCGAAGCCAATTCTGTATTAGCCGACTCTATCGTAAGTGATAGAACTGCGTCAGAGTACCTGTTGGTAGGGCAATACAACGACCCTTTTTTTGGTAAAGTGAAGGCAAGTAGCTTTGTACAAATTGTTCCACCAAGCGACCCTACAAAGTTGCCTGACGAAGATGCTTCGCTTACCGTAACAGGGCGCGTGATTGACTCGGTAGTGTTTGTATTGGGTTTGCAAAAACTTGCAAGCGATGAAGTCAATATCTATCCTAACCGTGATGCAGTGCAAAGTTTTTATGTGCATCGTCTTACAGATACTATATCTGTCAATAAAACATACTACACATCAGATACACACCCCTACGACCCTGACCCACTCGCAAAGGTTACCGTCAATACACAAAAACTAAAAGAGGATAAGTTTGTACGCATCAATCTTACAACTTCTACCTACACAAAAGGACGCGCTTTATCTGATGAGATTAAGCAAATGATTGATGGTAGTGTTTCTTCTGCTAATTTTAAAATTAATTTCAAAGGCTTCGCGCTTGTACCTGATGCGAATAGCATAGGCAATGTGATTGGATTTGCTGATGACGTTAGTACGGGTATTTCGGTACATTATACCGTGAAGACAAAAGAAGCGGAAGGCGTACCCGATAAAAATACACCTAAAATGTATTTGCTTTACACTTCTGCACATTTTCATAATATCACAGTGGATAGAACAGGCACGCCTTTAGCGGGCTTCAATACTTTTTGGCAACCTATTCCCACCACAAGCACAGGAGGCAATGCTTTATTGCAAGCTGGTTCAGCCATTTATACACGATTGAGCTTTCCTACCCTGAAAAACCTGAAAAAATTGGGCAATGTGGTCATCAACAAAGCCGTACTCACGATGAAAACGACACAAAATAGCACGCAAACAATGCCCGCGCCTCCATACGTATTTTTGTACGAAGCAGGCAGTAACGGCAAACTTGCCTACCAAACCCTCAACGGATTTAAGCAACCTGTGAGAGTTACGCTTGATGGTACATCACAAACCTTGAAACAAACCCCTACATTATGATTGTTCCTGCCAACAACAGTTTCAAAGTAGATAGGGCTATGTTAGGACATTCCAAAGATAATATACCCAACAAGATGCGTTTGAAAGTGTATTATACAATTTTCAAATAATCTCCAAACTAAGCAAAAACGCCCAATCACAGCGATTGGGCGTTTTTTGTTTGTAAATATAAAAACTTTCGAAAAATATTGAAAGTTTAGAAACTTTTTAATTTCAAAAAACGTTTTTATATTAGAGGCTCAAAAAGAGCTTCAATCCCTAAAACATCAAAACGTATGTATATCCCCATCAATTTCTTGCGTTATGACTACGCGCTTCAGACCGCGCTCATTATCTTCAATGTATTGCTTACTGTAGGTATGGCGTTTAATTTTGGCTACATCCTCTTGTTGCTGTACTACCAATTATTTTTGGGTACGGCGCAATTTGTGAGTGCTTTGGTGCATTATTTTCGCCCCAATCTCTCGCCTACCATCAAGTATTGGCGTGGCATACATTTGGTTGTTTCTTTGGGCTTGTTGGCTGTGTTGATTGGTTGTGTGGTGTTTGATGCAGTGAGTCAAGACGTATTTGGCAACTATGGCAATGCCATTGCCTTTTGGACGCTTGTGCTATTGATACCTC
>RDXI01000215.1 GCA_004292795.1 Bacteroidota bacterium
AAGCTACCTTGCAGGTAGCTTTAGGTATAAATAAAAAAAGCTACCTTGCAGGTAGCTTTTTTTGGTATTATCTAAATTGTTGCCCAATAGTAAAGTGGAATTGCGCCCCATTCAAACGTTGTGAGGAGTTGTTGGGATTAGGTATTTGGTCGAAGCCATAGCCCCAATCCAAGCCTATCAAACCAAAAGCAGGCATAAAGATACGCGCTCCTACCCCTACAGAACGTTTGAGGTTGAAAGGATTGTACTCAGCATACGAGCCGAAGTTATTGCCTGCATCAGCAAACACAAGTCCGAAAATGGTAGCGGCAGGGTTGGTAGAAATAGGATAACGAAGTTCCATCACGAATTTGTTATAGACCACACCGCCATTGGTATAAGGAGGCGTTACAGAGTTATCACGATAGCCACGTAAGCCTATAATCTCTGTGCCTAACAAAAAGTTTTGCCCTGTCAAACCTGCACCGCCCAATACAAAACGTTCAAAAGGTCCCACGCCTACGCGCTGGCTGTATTGCCCCAAGTACCCAATATGAGCGCGGGTATGCAATACAAATTTATCAAACAAGTTTGTAAACCAAGAGCCATCAAACATCCATTTGTGATACTCTATCCACCTGTATCGTTCATTGTCAGGCAAGGTTTTGTAGTCTGTTCCTTTGTTGAATAATGAATAAGGAGGCGTTAAAGACACACTCAATGTTAGGCTTGAGCCTGACTTGGGGAAAGTAGGATTATCAATACTATTGCGCGAAATGGTTGTGTTGAGCGAAACAGTGCGCGAAGTGCCTGTGCCGCCTGTGAAAATTTGCGCTCCAAAACCTTGATAATTTTTCAACTCATAGCGGTTGAAGGCTAAAGAGTTCGATATAGTGAAGAAGTTGTCAGGCCATTGCAAACGCCTGCCCAAACTTACCGAAGCACCTGTTACCAACAAAGAGCCTTGCACTTCATTGAAACGGTCTGTTTGGCGTTGTACCGAATGGTTCAAACTTACAGTGAAAGAGTGGGGCTTGCGACCACCCAACCAAGGCTCCGTGAAGGCAAGCGTATAAGTTTGGAAAATGCGACCATTGGCTTGGAAGCGCAAGGAAAGGCGTTGTCCATCACCCGAAGGCAAGACTCCATTCCAATCTTTGTACTTAAAAATTTTGCGAGCTGAGAAGTTATTGAAGGTAAGCCCCAATGTTCCCACAAAGCCAAAGAAACCGCCCCAACCGCCAGAAAGTTCTATTTGGTCGCTTGGTTTTTCTACTACGCTGTATTCTATATCCACTGTGCCATCTTCAGGATTAGGAACAGGGTTCAAGCCTATTTGTTCTTGGTCGAAGTAGTTGAGCGTTTGGATTTCGCGCTGAGAACGAATAAGGTCTTGCCTACTGAACTTACGCCCGGGTATGGTGCGAATTTCGCGCAATACTACCTTATCGCTTGTTTTGGTGTTGCCTGTTAGTTTGATGCGGTTGATATTGGCTTGTGTGCCTTCCATGATTTGGATTTCCACATCAACAGAGTCGTTTTCTATGCCTATTTCTACAGGTGTAACATTAAAAAACAAGTAACCATCATCCATGTACAAGGACGTGATGTCTAAGTCGGTTTGGCTAAAACTTAGGCGTTTTTCGAGGTTTTCTTTGTCGTATATATCGCCTTTTTTGATTTTCAAAATGCGGTCAAGCACCTCATTGGTATAAAGGTAATTGCCTTTCCACGTGATATTGCGGAAATAATATTTCTTGCCTTCTTCGAGGTTGATGTTTAGCCCTATGTACTTGTCATTGACGCGATAAACACTATCTGACACAATGCGAGCATCACGATAGCCTTGTGCGTTGTAGAACTTAATCAAGCCATCTTTGTCTTCTTCGTATTTGTTTCGAATGAACTTAGAGGCTACGAAGATACGCATGATGCGTTGCATCTTGGTTTTCTTGAGCTTCCTACGGATTTTTTTGTCCTCAAATTCCGTATTGCCTTCTATAGCTATAGTTTTGATTTTTACCTTTTCGCCTTTGTCCACAGCGATATTAAGCAAAACGCTGTTTGCCAATACCGTGTCCTCTACTTGCGCTATATCCACTTTCGTATTCAAGAAGCCTTTTTCTTGGTAATACTTGGAGATAGCCACGCGGGTATTTTTGAGGAGCGTTTCGGTTACAATCCTGCCTACGATAAGGTCGATTTTGTTTTTCACTGTTTCGCGCTCTCCTTTGCGAATACCTGTAAAATTGAAGCGCGTCAATTTGGGGCGTTCCTTCAGGTCGAGGTTCAGAAAAATCTTTTCCCCTTCTATTTTGGTCGTTTCGATAGAAACATCAGCCAAGATGCCTTGTTTCCACAATTTGCGGATTGCTGATGTGATAGCATCACCCGGCACGGTTATTTTGTCGCCCACGCGAAGCCCCGACATAGAAATGAGTGCGCCTGCATCAAGGTATTTCACGCCTGTTACAGTGATTTCAGCGATTTCAAACTTCTTAGGGTTCAGATATTTGTTCTCTGTTTCGCCTTTTTTCTCGTTGATGTCTTGGTCGCGAGGGGCGATTACAGGGTTTTTGTTATTGCCCAAACGTTGCGCTTGCGCTGGGCTGAGGAGCGCGAGGCAGGCGAGGAAGAGCAATGAAAACAAGGTTGATTTCATGTGATTGGATTTGAAAAATACTTGAGCGGTTTTGGGGCTAAATGTAATTTTTTGCAAAGGTACAACAGATTTATGTATTCTGAAAATATTGCCTAACAACAATCGTGTATCAAACAAGGTGATACACGATTTTTAGCACACAAAGTCATCTAAGCCGCGTTATTTATTGGCAAACGTACTTATCCAAAGGATAGTCAAGTGTAAGAATCTGTGTGTTATTAGAGTTATAAATTCTATGTTTTATCAATTTCCCATCTGTTATGTCATACTCGAAGCGGTAGGTATAAGCAGGGGTACCAGTAGGCTGTCCATAACGTATTTCCTTAAGCACATGTTTGTTGCGTTTCCCCATATTGAAAAGGCTTCCGCCTTGTGTAGGACGAAAAACGCTGGTTAGTAGCGGCACATTGTAAAAAGTTTGATTCAGTCCATTGAAGGTGTCGAGTTGTGTTTCATGGTATTTCAAATAGACTGTTGCGCCTTGTGTTACTTCGAATTGACCTGTTGTAAGATTTTTTTGATAGTAAGTATCAACTGTCCTATTACCATCTTGATAGGTAAACTCAACATAAGATGTTTTCACATTAGTGGCATCATAAACATCTACCTTTGTGAGGTATCCATCAGCATTGTAGAAAAATTCTCTATAGGAGTTATCCGTGTTGTATAGTTTTTTGAGGTTTCCGTTTGGATACAACTCAAAATTAATGGTAGTAGTTTGCGTGCTAGCGGGGTTAGGATTGCCCGCGCAAGGCGTAAATACCCTCGTTACTGTGTATTGCCCATTACCCCAAACATAAGTAGAAACACCTACTCCACAACTGACTGAAGAGGTATTAGTTATTGTATTGGTTAATTGGGTAATGCGTCCTTGAGTGTCATAAACAATCTTAGAAGTAGTGGTATTAGCAGGATTAACAGATAAAAAATTATCAATAATTTCAGTTGGGCGACAAACAGGTGTTGCCACTTCGTCAGGTGTAGGTGGTTCTACAGTGCTACACCCAACGAAAAAAGATGCCATCAATAGCGAGAAACAAATATGTTTCAACATACGAAAAAAAAGGGTAGAGGTTAATAATTAAAAATTACAAAAATATTCAAAAAACTATATTTTTAATAGCTTTTACGAGAAAAATCAATTTTTGGTTCTATTTTGATGTCAAAGTTGCAAGAGTTGGCTATAAAGCATTTTTTGTGCGCTTCTTCGTGCAGGGCGTAGGCTTTTTCTATCATGCTTGCCTCGCCTACTGTGATGGCAGGCGAGAGCGTTACTTCGCTGAACTTGCCTCCGCCATCTTCGGTTTCTATCATTGTTCCTTTCACATTGTCTTGGTACGTCATAACCATGACTCCATGAACCGCGCAAAGGTGCAAATACCAAAGCAAATGACACGAAGAAAGAGCAGAAATTAACAAATCTTCGGGGTTGTAGCGGGTTTTGTCGCCTCTGAACACTGCATCAGACGAGCCTAAAATTTCGGCGTATTTGTCCTTGCCTGCTATGCTGAAGGCGCGTTCATAGCTTTTGTAGTCGGCAGTTCCCGCGCCTGTGTTGCCTGTCCAAGTGATAGTGGTTTCGTATTGGTGGGTTTTCATGTTAGTGGGTAATAAAGTGAAAATACATAAAAAACAATCCATTTATAAAAAGCTAACCCAAACAGCACACATCAAATTATCAAATGCTTCTTATTTTTTCGTAAATACTTGAAATCCAAATAAATAACCAAGACACAGCACAAACAATAGCATATTGCGTCGCTTTATCATACAGTTGGGGTTAGATAGTGCAAATATACAACAAAATTCTTATGCCTTCAACTGCTCGCTAATCATACCAAAGCGTCTTTCGCGCTTTTGATAATCGCGCAGGGCATCTATGACGTTCTCCTTACGGAAGTCAGGCCACAAAATATCGGTAATATATAGTTCAGAATATGCCAACTGCCACAACAAAAAGTTGCTAATGCGCATTTCGCCACTTGTGCGAATGAGCAGTTCGGGGTCTGGAATATTGGCAGTGCTAAGGTGCTGGGCTATGACTTCAGGCGAGATGTCTTCGGGCTTGAGTTCGTGGTTTTGGATTTTTTCGGCTATTTTTTGGGTGGCTTGCATGATGTCCCACCTTCCACTGTAGCTAAGTGCCAATATAAGCGTCATGCCTGTATTGCCTGCCGTTTGCGCAATGGCTTCGTCCAATTCCTTGCGGGCTTTGGGAGGCAAGTCTTCCTTGTTGCCTATTGAAAATAGCTTGATGTTGTTTTTCATCAATGTTTTCATCTCGCCTGCTATAGTGCGCACCAAGAGGCGCATCAACGCATCAACTTCTGCTTTTGGTCTGTTCCAATTCTCGGTGGAGAAGGCATAGAGCGTCAAGTAGCCAATGCCCAACTCTGCGCAAATTTCGGTTGTGTCGCGCACCGCTTTGATGGCGTTTTTGTGTCCAAAAATACGCATAGCACCGCGTTTTTTTGCCCATCGTCCATTGCCGTCCATGATAACAGCAAGGTGTTTGGGTATGTTGGCAAGGTCGATAGTTTCTTTCATTGTCAGGTAAAAAAGCGTGCAAAGTTAGTTTATTTCTATGTAAAACGTTAAAACAAACAAAAAAAGCCTTCCACATATAGGAATATTCAAAAAAAGAACAGAATTTTGTAGTATTAAACATTCCCATCAATTATGTTAATACCCATCATTTTCTTAATCGTTCACTGGTACTTGTCGCTTTTCAGCCAAACCTTCTTCTTGCATCGCTATGCGGCGCATAAGATGTTTTTGATGAACAAGTTCTGGGAGAGGTGTTTCAGTTTGTTCACCTACATCACGCAAGGTTCGTCTTACCTAAGCCCTCGCGCTTATGCTATCATGCACCGTATGCACCACGCTTTCAGCGACACGCCCAAAGACCCGCACTCGCCTCACAACTCGTCCAACGTCTTTACTATGATGTGGAAAACGAAGGACATTTACATTGCCTACGTGAGAAATAACATGATGCCTGAAGCTCGCTTCGATATGCAACCTATATGGGAGCGTTTGGAGAAACTTGGAGAAACTTGGTTCTCACGCCTCGCTTGGGGTACTGCCTATACATTGGTGTATATCTTCTTGTTCATGTATGCCGATATGCCTTGGTGGTGCTTCTTGTTCATTCCTATTCACTACTTGATGGGACCTATTCATGGTGCTATCGTAAACTGGAGCGGACACAAATACGGCTATTCTAATTTTGATAACAACGACAAATCTCGTAACTCTTTGCCTTGGGACTTCTTGATGCTCGGCGAGCTTTTCCAAAACAACCACCACAAGTTGCCTAACCGCGTAAACTTTGGTGCGCGTTGGTTTGAGTTCGACCCCACGTATCCCGTTATCAAGGTGTTGCTTTTGTTGCGTATCATTCGCATGAATCCTAACCCTATCGGACACTAAGAGTCCTAAACTTTTGAAAAAAAGTTTGGGGCTTTCACCCTATAATCCCATTCCTTATGAAATGTTATGTTGTGATTTATGATTTGAAACAGCCAACTCAAGAATATACTGAACTTTGGGAAGAGCTAAAGTCGCACAATGCTTGGGGCAAACTTACTGATTCCTCATGGGCAGTCGTAACAGAAGAAAATGCTGTTGAAATAAGGAATCACTTAGCCAAATTTATTGGGAAAGAAGACCGTCTTTTTGTAGTAAAGAGTGGTGGCTCTGCCGCTTGGTACAATCCTAAAGCAAACAAAGATTGGCTAAAAAAGAACTTAGCTAAAGTCTAATGTCATGAAAGAACAATTTCCAGGGTACTATCCCCCATCAGGAGAAATCTTGTCAAAACTTTGGCAAGATGCTATTTTTGTGTTTGATGCCAACGTGTTGCTCAATTTTTACCGTCTTTCTGATGATACAAGGAATACGCTTTTTTTATTCTTTGAAAAGTTTAAAAATCGTATCTTTGTACCCTATCAAGTAGCAGAAGAGTATCACAGAAACATTACAAACGTTGTGACAACACAAATATCAAAATATGATGAAACTATCAAGGAGTTGACAGATGTTAAGGCATTGCTCACTGCAAAACGAAGCCACCCATTTTTTTCAAAAAACTTTCAATTAGAAGTAGATAGTTTTCATGAAAAATTTGAGCAAGAACTCAAACAAAAACAATTAGAGGTGCGGAAATGGTTGCGAGATAACCCAATCAAAGAAAGACTGGCAACACTTTTAGAAAATAGTGTGGGGCAACCATATAACAAAAGCAATTTAGAAACCTTGCACAAGGAAGGTGCAGATAGATTTAGTAAAAAAATTCCACCAGGTTATGCTGATGCGAAAGAAAAACAAAATGAAGATAAGTATGGCGATTGGATAGTTTGGAAACAAACTATGGACAAGGCAACTGCAGACAAAAGAGATGTTATTTTCATCACAGGAGATGAAAAAGAGGATTGGTTTGTAAAGCACCATGGGCAGATTATAAGTGCAAGACCTGAACTTTTACAAGAATTTATAACAATAACGGAACAACGCATCTATATTTATACGGCAGATGGTTTTCTATTATATGCCAATGAATATTTGCAAAGCGGTATAAAAGATGAAGTAATACAAGAGGTAAAAAATACCCTCAAAGAAGGTACAGAGAAGAATGAACAAGACGAACAAAGTAATGAAGTGGGCGAACATGACCATGATAATTCAGTTACATTTAGCCCTGATAGTGATAATGTAAATAATTCTTAAAAAACGCTTAATCCTTTATGCAACTCAGCACTCTTGCCGAATTTCAGGCGATTTTAGCCGAATGTCAGCAACTTTTTACGAAAAAACACGCAGATTATGGCTCGTCTTGGCGCATCATGCGCTTGCCTACTATTACCGACCAAATTTTTATAAAGGCGAAGCGTATTCGCACTATCCAAGACGTAGGCAAGCAGGAAGTAGCCGACAACATCAATACGGAGTTTGTGGGCATTATCAATTATTGCCTTATCGCTTTGATACAAGATGAATTGGAAACGAAAGGAGAAACACGCCTCGACCTTGACCTCGAAACTATCCAAAACCTCTATCGCCAACAAGTAGCCCTCAATGAAGACTTGTTACTGAAAAAAAACCACGACTATGGCGAGGCGTGGCGCGATATGCGCGTCAGTTCGATGACTGACCTTATTTTGATGAAAATTTTTCGCCTCAAACAAATAGAGGACAAAGGAGGCAAGCTCCTTGTGTCGGAAGGTGCAGACGCGAACTACAGGGATATTCTGAACTATGCCGTTTTTTGCCTGATACAAATGAATGGCGAAACCAAACAAGCCAAACCTACTCCCAAAAACACCTCTAAAAGTTAGTTTTTGATACTGTATGATGACAAGCGTACAAATAGAAGAACTTATCAAATATTTAAAGTCAAGACGTATTCATATCGACAAGGGCTTGACGGACAACGAAGTGG
>RDXI01000216.1 GCA_004292795.1 Bacteroidota bacterium
TTGCCACTGTAGGAAGAACCAATAGGGCAAAGTGTAAAAATATCTCCAATGATAGTCCAGCCTTTAGTGCTGGTAAGTGTATTTCTATTGGTGATATTACAATACTCCATGTTTGATGCCCCCAAAGTACGTGCTGATACTGCTTGTGTAGCCCAGCCTGCTAAGGTTGCGTCATAATTGGCAACATTCATACCGCAGTCATCTAACATACTACCCATATTAACATTGCTGTTTAGTTGCCAAGTGCCTATATTTTGGTTAAAAGCAGTGGCATTTTTAAATATAGCCAACATATTTGTTACAGCACTTGTATTCCAAGTGCCTATGTTCTGGTTAAAAGCAGTAGCGGTTTCAAACATACCCTGCATATTTGTTACAGCACTTGTATTCCAACTGCCTATAGTTCCATTAAAATTAGGACAAAATGAAAACATATAAGTCATAGTTGTTACAGCGCTTGTATTCCAAGTGCCTATATTTTGGTTAAAAGAAATGGCTTGATAAAACACACCCCGCATATTTGTTACAGCACTTGTATTCCAAGCACTTATATTGCCATTAAAATTAGTGCAAAATGCAAACATATCCTGCATACTTGTTACGGCACTCAAATTAGGATTATCTGTAGCTGTATAAGTGAGGCTATTGCAACCAGCAAAAGCGTTTTGCATAGAACCCCAAGCAATATTTCCCCATTGGGCAATGGTGCGAATTTTAGTTCTTTCATTTGCATTGTTATTCATGTAAAACTGTGGAAATGTCCCTGTGATAGCCACCTGATAGGTTTGGCTATCGATTAGCCCTGTTATGGTATAATCGCCAATTAGCCCTGTGGCATTGCCTACTGCGCCTGTAGTGAGGTTTGTCCAAATAACGCTATAATTGCCTCCGCCTGCAGTGGGTATGGTAATTGTACTACCAATAGTTATCCAAGTAGTAACAAAAGCGTTGGCAGTGCCTGTGAGTGCGATAGTTTTGTTAGTCGCGCCTGTGCTACTGGCAGTAAGGGTAGCCGTTTTCATACCACTTGTAAGTCCTTGTTTTAGTCTTACATAGACTGTTACGGGCTGTCCTGTGAGGCTTCCGCTACTTTGTGTGAGGGTAAGGGTAGGCGAGAAAGTGATATTATCAGTACTCAATTCCCAATCCGTAGTAGATAGGGCAATGCTTACGCTCCCTGTTAAGTCTGCACCTGAAGCGGTGAAAGTCTGTGCAGTGGAATTAGTAGTGGTATTGCTAAATGCCCCTGATAAGGTAGAGGTGGATAGGGTTATCACAGGAGGCGAGCAACTTCCTGATAAAGCATCGCCATTGATAGTCCAGTTTTTAGTAATGTCAAGGGTAGTTCTATCTGTGATATTACAATACTGCCTGCCATTAGCTCCCAAAGTACGCCCTGTTACGGATTGTGTAGCCCAGCCTGCTAAGGTTGCATCATAGTTAGCAGTATTCATACCAGTGTTATCTAACATACCAGCAAGATCAACACTGCCGTTTAGTTGCCAACTGCCTATGTTTTGGTTAAAAGCAGTGGCATTTGTAAACATCCCATTCATACTTGTAACTGTACTTGTATTCCAACTGCCTATGTTTCCATTAAAATTAGTACAATTTCTAAACATATAAAGCATACTTGTAACCCCACTCAGATTAGGGTTGTCTGCAGCTGCATAAGTGAGATCGTAGCAACCTGCAAAAGCACCCTGCATAGAAGTCCAAACAATATTTCCCCATTGGGCAATGGTGCGGATTTTAATTGCTTGGCTACCACTAGCGTATAACTCAATACGCGGAAACGTCCCTATGATAGCCACTTGATAGGTATCGTTATTCGTTAGCCCTGTGATAGTATAAATGCCTCCCAGCCCTGAAGCATTGCCTACTACGCCTGTAGTGAGGTTTGTCCAAACAATGTCATAAGCATAGCCTCCACCAGCAGTGGGTATGGTAATATCAGTGGTGGTAGTTATCCAAGTGGTAACAAAAGCGTTGGCAGTGCCTGTGAGTGCGATAGTTTTGTTAGTCGCGCCTGCGCTACTGGCAGTGAGGGTAGCCGTTTTCATACCACTTGCAAGCCCTTGTTTTAGTCTTACATAGACTGTTACGGGCTGTCCTGTGAGGCTTCCGCTACTTTGCGCGAGGGTAAGGGTAGGCGAGAAAGTGATATTATCAGTACTCAATTCCCAATCCGTAGTAGATAGGGCAATGCTTACATCAGCCCCTAAGCCTGTACCTGAAGCAGTGAAAGTCTGTGCAGTGGAGTTAGTAGCCGTATTGCTAAATGCGCCTGATAAGACAGTAGTGGATAGGGTAATGGTTTGCGCCTTCGCGCTCATCAGGCAGGCAAGGGTAAGGAAAAGACTCAACCCGTAGGCGAGCCACCTATGCGCAGTCTTGCCTGCGGTAGGCAAGGTGCGGGTAGGATTTGCGTAGTAGTTTTGTTTCATAATATCAAGTAACAAAAAATGATACTACAAAATTAAGGTATTAAGCCATGCGTTTTCGGGACATGGCGTGAACCCCCCAAACTATGTGCGTGAGTTGGCGGATTATGTGCGTAAGTAAAAGATGAGAGATGAGAGATGAACGCTCATCTTTCACCTTTCAACAATTCATCTTTCAACCCAACAGATTCAACCTTTGGAGCAAATGGGGCGCGTAGCCCTCGCTGTAAGAGATTTTAGTGCCTAAGATTTCAATCATTGCCTCTTTGGGCAAAAAACTTTCGATGTATTGGATATTGATGATATAGCTTCGATGCACGCGCAAAAAAAGGTCTTGCGGTAGGCGAGCCAAGATTTCTTGCATACTCATACGCGCCACATACTGTTTGCTTGCGGTGTGAATATGCAAAAATTTATCCTCCACTGTGATGTAGGCTATTTGTTGGATAGTTACTTTTTCTAACCTATCGCCTGTTTTGATAAAAAAGCTATCTTGCAAAATAATATCCGTTTGCCAACCGCTTGGTTGCTCTTGCCATACTTGGTTTTGGGCATTTTGCAGGGCTAATTCTATGGCATTTTCAAGCCCCAGTGCATCAACAGGCTTGATGATATAGGCAAAGGGACTGATTTTTTTGGCACGCGCAAATACCTCTTTGTCTTTGAAAGAAGTTACAAAAATGATAGGCAGTTGTTTTTTCATCACGACCATTTTTTCGGCAATATCCAACCCGCTTGCCTGCCCCTTCAGGTGTATGTCCAACAGCAAAAGGTCGGGCGCGTAAGTAGGCAAGATAGTGTAGGCATCGCGTGCATTATCTACCGCTTGGAACTCATAGCCCAAACTTTCTACCAACAATTCAAGCGTATTGGCAAACAATATATCGTCTTCGACAGCTAATATTTTCATAAAATGTTTTTAAATGGGCAGGCGTACACTAAACGTAGTCGTTTGCCCTTCATTGTTTTGTACTGTAAGTTCCGCATTCATTTTTTCAGCAAATGCTTGGCAGAGCATAAGCCCCATACCTTTGCCTTTTTCGCCCTGTAGTCCGTCTTGGCTCGCTACTTTTTGTGCAAAGAGCGTTTCCAATTTTTCGGGCGCGATGCCCTCGCTTGTATTGGTTACAGCGATGACTATGATGCTTGCCTGCCTGTCAGCCGTAACGAGAATGTGTCCGTCTGTGGGCGTAAATTTCAGCGCATTGCTCAAAAAATTGCGTAAAATAACCGCCAAAGCCGTTTCGTCTGTATGCACTACCCAATCTGTAGGCACGAGGTTTTGGATTTGCGACTTGCCTACCGTAAGCGTCTGAACAAAATTATGTAGGTAAATGTTTTGGGGAACAAGCGTAATTTGTTGTGTTTGGAGCATAGCCCAGTGCAAAAGATTGTCCAAAATAGCCGTAACAGTGGCAGTATTTTTTTCTACAGCTGTGCCTATTTGTTTCACTTTGTCTAGTTTGTCTTTGTCTATGTAGGCATCTATTTGCATACTTACGCCCTGCATAGCCGTAAGCGGGCTTCGAAGGTCGTGGGCAATGGTCGCAAAGATTTTATCTTTCCATTGGTTTAGTTGTTGGATTTGGGTATTTTTGGTTTGCAAAAGGCGGTTTGTTTTCTGTTGTGCTTGCCTGCTTCGCGCTATCAAAAGCAGTATCAACGTACCCAAGCCGATAGTGATAGCCAAGATATAGAGGGCGTTTCTTTGTTGGGCTACTGTTTGGTTTTGAAGGGCTTGTTTAGTTTTTGCCTCTGCTTCTATTTTTTGTTCTTTGAGTTGGGCTTTTTGGGCAAGGTTGGTCAGGCTATCCGCTTTCCTGCGGTTGGTTTCGCGCTCTGCGAGGGCATACAGGCGTTGGCTTTCCTTCTCTACCTTGACTATGCCGTTTTCTTTGTCTAACAGCAATTTATCTTTTGCCAAAAGGTCTATCTCGCCTTGTTTGCCCTTTACCTGAAACTTGGTTTCGAGGTTCGCAAATTCTCTTACTTTGTCTATATTCAGCAGGCTATCTCTTACCGCCAAATGCTTTTCAAGGTACGCCAAAGACTCTTGGTATTTCCCTTGTTTTTTGGTAATTTCAAAAAGCAATCCGTAGGCTTCTCGCGCTTCGGCAGGCAAGCTGTTTTCTTGTGCAAGTTGCAAAGCTCGTTTTATGTAGTTATACGATTCTTCAAGGTTTCTTCTGTCATAATGCAGCCGTGCTATAGCTACCAAAGGGTTGGTCAGGCTATGATTGTCCTTTATCTTCTCGAATATGGCTATACTTTTTTGGTAATATTCCAAGGCTTTGTCTTTATTTTTGAGTTCGTTGAAAGCATAACCCATAGTCAAAAGTGTTGTACCTACTGAATTAAGACGACCGTTTTCTTGGAATAATACTGTACTTTTCTCATAATATACAAGGGCTTGTGCATAGTCTTTCAAGGTATAGTAACAAAAACCCATGCCATGCAAAACCTGTCCTTTCAATAAATTATCAGCTATATTTTCAGCAATTTCTCCAGCTTTCTGATAGTAGCTGAGTGCATTTTCTAAGTTGTTCTGAGACCTATGCACAAGTGCTATCCCTACCAATATTTGTGCTTCGCCTAAGGGGTCTTTCAACGCTCTTCGTTTATCAAGGGCTATTTGAAATAGTTGTAATGATTGTGTATATTTTCCTTGCATGGCATAAGCAATACCTAAGTTATAGCAATAACGTGCATATAATTTTTGGTTGGTGGAATATTGAAAAATAGCAATCGCCTTTTCATAATATGTGCTTGCTGTTACCAAATCTTGTTTGTCAGCATAAAACCTCCCCAAAGTACCATATATCTCCCCTAACACTTCTTTTGAACTATATTGGGTAGCCAATTTTTCTGCCTTTTGCAGATGTACGAGTGCGCTATCGATATGTATAGGATTGAAGGCTTGCCCTATTTGGAGGTGTATAGTGGCTTTTTCGCTTAGTTTTGCGGTAGGCAAGCATTTTTGGAGGCTGTCTATTTTGTGTTGTTGCGCGAAGGTGTCCGTATGGTAGGCTATCAGCAGTAGCAAGGCGAAAATATATTTCATAGTGCAATGATAGCGAAAATACTGCATAAAAAGCACACGACAGTTTTGTTGAGCATTGAGCGTTCATTTGTTGTATAGTTGCTTACAAAAACTTTTGCACAAATAAAAAATCGAATGTTATTAATCAAAAAAGTTCAGATGCAATTATAAAAATTGCTTTTGTAGGCTATCTTATCGATACTTGTTGTATTTTTGTTAGTAATACTTTTAGAACTTGCCTACCAAACCTTTGAAAGAGAAGGTTTAGATAAAAGAAAAACCCCGCACCTAAAAGGCACAGGGCTTTTTTTCAGGGAACATTTAACAAGGAACAAAGTAAATGTTCACTGCTAACTGTTTATTGTATTGCTATTTTCGTGATGTTGGTCTTGCCTGCCACTGTGGTATGCAAGAAGTAAATGCCTGCAGGCAAGTTTGTAGTGCGTACTTCAGTCTGCATGCCTTGCCAAACTTCCTTGCCTACCGCGTTTAGTAGGCGAGTAGGCGAGTCGAGTTTGTCCTTGCCTACAGAGATGTTAAACGCGCCATTGCTTGGGTTAGGATAGACAACAAC
>RDXI01000017.1 GCA_004292795.1 Bacteroidota bacterium
ATAGGCTTCCAAATTTGCAAAATTGGGGTGTGCGTCTTGGGCGCGGAGGTTTACCCAGTCTTTGATGGTATTGGCAGACAAGGCAGTATTCCAAATGCGAAGTTCATCAATGCTACCATTGAAGAAATTGCCGCCTGTGAGCCTCTTGCCTATGTGCAAAGCAGTAGCTCCATTCAAAGTAATGTTGGAGCCCGTAGCACTTGCTTCTAACTTGCCATTGAAGTATAGTTCTAAATTACCTGCTGATGAGCGTGTTACAGCCACGTGAGTCCACTTATTCAACACTACTAAACTAGTTGAAACAAGTGTTTGATTGGCTGTATTGCTGGCGTTGGGCGTTCCAAAGCCAATTTTGTTGTCCAACAACACTATACCAAAGTCTTTGTCAAAACCTGCAGTGTTGGCTGTTACCAAACCTGTACCATTTTCCCAATCACTTGAAGATAAGCCTAAGGCTGTGGGGCGAACCCAAAACTCTATGGTGAAATTGTCCTGCACATAGCGGGGCATATCCACATAGCCCGAACTGCCATTGAAGGTAAGGACAGTGCCACCATCTTTGTAGTTTGTGATAACGGCATTGCGTTCTGCTAAGATGAACTCGCCTGCGTTGGTTTCGGTGTGAGTTAAGCGTTTAGATGGGCGGTTTTGTACGCCTCCCAAGCTTATCCACGTGTTGTCTGCGTTGTTGTCGCGTTGGGCGAAGCGAAGGGCATTGGCTACATCTACTGCAGTATTCGCGCTATAGTTATAGGCAAGGGTGGCTTGTGGAGTTGTCCCACCTACGAAGAACATACCCCAATAGCGGTCTGTATAAAGGCTTGCATAATTGCTGGGTGGTGTTACAGTGTTAGGCGTTGCGTTCACTTTGTAGAGATACACCGCAGTAGGCGAGCCTGTAATGTTGCTTGCCCGCATCACGTCTGTATTGGTAAGTGTCACACCGCTTGTTATATTATAAGTGTAAGCACTCACATCGCCAAGGGGTGCAGAAGATGTCTGCAAAGAGGGGGCATTAGCTATCCAATTATCAAAAGCCGCATAGTGGGCTTTATTTTCTGTAACACCACTTGCGCTGTCGTCAAAAGGCAAGTACACAACCAAGCCACTTTCTGAACCTGTTAATTTTGAACACATACTTGCACGGATTTGTGCTTCAGCGCGAGCTGTATTCCAAATACGTAGTTCATCTATTCTGCCATTTTGTGATGTTATCCCCATTGTACCTCCTAAAAAAGACTTGCCTACTTCCCAAAACTTATTACTTTGTGTAGCTGAGTTGTCGGGTGTACCAGATGATGTAGTGGTCTGTAAAATACCATTGACATAAATAGATTTAGTGCTTGCATTGCTACTCACAAAAGCAACATGATACCATCGATTGGCGGTGATAACAGGGCTTGTGGTTTCGACGGTATGCCAGCCTGTAGTAGTAAATTTGTTAGTAGAAAAGCGCAATGTTCCTGTTGCGGTAAGGTCTAACGAAACTTGCATTTGATCGTTGTTGGCATCTTGTTGTGCGATACCTCTTGCATCTAATGTACTTACATTTATCCAAGTTTCAAAGGTGTAGGCATTACTTCCGCTAAACAAGGTAGGAGAAGCACCAATGTTTACATATTGTCCAGAAGAATTAAAGTTTAACATCGAACCGCTTCCAGCTAAAATATACGTAGAAGTCATTTTGGTATTTGACCAAGCACCCGCAGAAGGCGTACCTTGCCTCACTTTGTAATAATAAACTGTATTGGGAGATAAGCCACTTCTTACAGAGCTTACTCCTGTAATACCTGTTTGAGTGGGCGTTCCTGTGAACGAACCCGAAGTAGAAATTTCTATGTCATAGCTTGTGGCAGTAGCGTCTGCTGTCCAATTCGCTGTAAAACTTGTACTTGTAACATTCGTAGCAGTTGTGGCAGAGAAGGGAGGGGTGTATGAAAATACACTTACATTGTTGGAGCTCGTAGCTTTGGCAACCGCAATATCTGTTTTTCCGTCTAAATTAAAATCGCCTATGCAAGAGGCGCGTCCTGCCCCACCTAAAGCATAATCAGTCGCAGTCGCAAAATTTCCAGTTCCATCACCAAGCAATATACTCATAGTAGAACCATTATTGGGGGTAACCAAATCCATTTTGTTATCGCCATTAAAATCTGCTACCGAGATATAATAGGGTCCTGAACCTACCGCAAAATCGGTTGCCGCGCTAAAGCTTCCTGCACCATTACCAAGCAACACACTCACATTGTCAGTACTATTATTAGCTGTTGCTACATCACTCCTGCCATCATTATTGAAATCTCCTACAACTACAGAAAATGGTCTATCACCTACGGCAAAAGTAGTAGCCGCTCCGAATGTTCCATTTCCTACCCCCAAAAGCAAACTAATGTTGTTGATGTCCTTGTTGGCACTTACCAAATCTATATTGCCATCAACATTAAAATCGCCTACAGCAATGCCTGTTGTGCCTGCGCCTATGGCTGCCGTAAGACTTGTAGCAGTGGCAAAATTCCCCGTACCATTGCCTAAAAGTCTTACAGCAAGCGCATAAGCAGTTCCTGTACCTATCGAAAAATTGGTAGCCGCACCAAATGTTCCATCACCATTTCCTAGGAACATACTCACGTTAGAGCCACTGTAGTTGGCTACCAAAAAATCCATTTTACCATCATTGTTAAAATCAGCAGAGGCTGCAGCAGAAGCAAATTGTCCTGCACTCAAGTTAGTGGCACTTCCAAATGTTCCTGTAGCAGTTCCCAACTGCACATACACATTGTTAGAAACGGTAAATTTGGTAGTTACCAAATCAGCTATACCATCTCCATTGAAATCGCTGGTAGCTATTCCGCTCAAAGATGTTGTACCTAATGTATAATCCGTTTTGGCATAGCTCATTCCTGTGATGGTAAGGGCAGGCGAGTTCGTAACAGTGAACTGCCTTACAGCCGCTCCTGTGATGGTTTCCATTGAGCTTACCTGCTTGCCTGAAAATTTATCTTGCACGACTATGGGCGTTACGGAGGTAGCCCCTGCAGGCACTGTTACAGTAAGCGAAGTAGTGCTTCCTGCGGTTGGTATGGTTCTTATTGCGCCAAAATACACGTAGTTATTAGCAGGAGTAGCATTGAAGTTATTGCCTGTAATGGTTACACTTGTGCCTATTCCTCCGTTGGTAGGCGAGAAGGAAGTAATAGTAGGCACTGGGCTATACAATAATACCTTTACTATAGCTGTTCCAGTATCACACGCCACTATGTCTGCCTTGCCATCAAGGTTAAAATCCGCTGATGAAACGCCAAAAGCTCCATTAAAAGGTAGTGTGATGTTAGCAAAGCCCCCTGTTCCATTGCCTAAAGCCATCACAAGTTTATCGCCTCCCGCACCATGTGCAGATATATAATCTGTATTGCCATCTCCATTACAATCTGCTATAGTGATGTTGTTTGCTGGATTGGTATGTGCATTGATTGTGCTGGGCGTGAAAGAAGCTCCAGCAGAACCTGTAAAAAGACGAATATCTCCATTGTTAAAACCAATCAATAAATCCAAATCTGTATCTGCGTCAAAGCGTCCTGTGGCTATGGATACAGACGCGCTACTCACTCCTCCTGCTACAGTACTGATGGTAGGAGCATTGAAAGTACCTGAGCCTGTATTAGTTGCCACCAATAGGTTGTTAGTGGTGTTAGGTCCGACACAAGCAATATCTATATCACCATCAAGGTCAAAATCGCCTACTGCCAAAGATTGTGCATCATTGAATACTCCAATGGTAACGCTACCATAAAAATTGCCTGTGCCGTCACCTAATTTCACATAAATATTATCTCCATTGGTATGGGCAGTGGCTATATCTACAAAACCATCTCCATTAAAGTCTGCCAAAGCTACGTCTGTGGGGTTAGTCCCAACGCTTGTGTTATAAGCAGTAGGGAAATTACCTGTACCATCACCCAACAAAGCTCGTACATTGTTCAAACCAAAATTGGCTACTACCAAATCCAATTTCCCATCATTGTTCAGGTCATCTGTTTTGATAGCATACGGAAAAGATGACGTGCCTGTAGAAAGCGTGGCTGTATTGCTAAAATTGCCTGTCCCATCTCCTAAACGTATGCTAACATTGTTCGCACTGCCATTAACAACTGCTACATCAGGTTTGCCATCATTGTTGAAGTCTCCCACAGCAGTAGCGCGTGGTGAGTTATCAACTGTTATCGTTTTGGTGCTATAGGTATTGGCGTTGACAGCAAGCGTAGGCGAGGTAGTAACTGTAAAAAAGTGCGTGGTAGCATTCAAAGAACTTGCCTGCTTGCCTGTAACCTCATCTTGCACCACGATAGGAGAAACTGAACTCGCTCCCAACGGAACAGTAAAAGTAAGCGAAGTAGCACTGCCAGCCGTAGGATTGACTTTCAAACCACCTATATACACCACATTGTCATTGTACGCCACATTGAAGTTTGTACCTGTGATAGTTACGCTTGTGCCTGCTATGCCATTCGTGGGTGTAAAGGAAGTAATAGCGGGTAATGCTGTTTTTAGTTTGGTTGTGAAGGCAGTGGAAGTAGCGCGTATGAAGTTGTCCACCCCTGCATCAGGATTTAAATCTACCGTACCCACAAAGTTACCCGCATAATAAATATTATCACCGTTGTCTATCACAATATCAATACCTTCATCATTGCCTGTCCCTCCTACTTGTTTTACCCAAGTAAAATTGCCCGCACTATTCAGTTTTAAGACAAAAACATCATTGCTTGTTGATACAGAAGATAGCAAAGTACTGCCTGCCCCAGCATCAAAATCTACATTAGTGCCTTTGAAAAAACCTGTAACATATACATCACTGTTCGTGTCAAGGACAATATCGCTACCTTTATCATTTTCACCTCCTACAGTTCCTCCTAACCTTTGCGCCCAAACAAAATTGCCTGAAGCATCTAATTTGCTGACGAAAATATCTTCTGTAGTGCCTGTCAAGTCAAACACTGCCCCACTTGGGTCAAAATCTACTGTGCCACTGTTTACTTTACCTGCCATATACACACCCGAAGCATCTGCAACCATTGAATTAGGCAATGGTACTCCTTGTTTTACCCATACAAAATTACCCGCCACATCATATTTGGCTAAAAAAGTGTTTGGTCCTGTCAGGTTGGTCGTTCCTGCACCATTGTCAAAATCTACTGTACCGTTAAAATTGCCTGCTACGTACACATTCCCCATAGCATCAAAGGCAAGTTTGTCTGTATTATCGCTATTTGAACCATTGTCACCTACTATATTCACCCAAACAAAATTGCCTAAAGCATCTAATTTGAGCGTATATCCATCAGCATCAAATGGTCCTGGTGTGCTATAAATTACACTCCCTGCGCCAGGGTCAAAATCCACAGAAGTACCTGCAAAACGACCAGCGACATAGATATTTCCTGAAGCATCTACCTTGATGTTGCCTACTCCACTGTTCGTATTATTTGCCAAGTCTTTTGCCCAAACAAAATTACCTGAAGCATCTAATTTGAGTATATGGGTGGCGTAAGCACCGTTTGCTATATACGTCCCTGGTCCTGGGTCAATATCCTCAGTACCATTTACATTTAACGCCATATATACATTTCCTGACGCATCAACAATAAAGTCATCAGTATAGGTTCCTATATCTGTAGATGCAGCAGAAGCTATGAAGGCTTTAGCCCATACATAATTACCAGTTGCATCTATCTTGGCAATATATGAATTAGCACTCAATCCACCAAGTGGTGTCATGGTAGGCGTAGAGCCAAGTGTAGTAGGCGAATTAAGATATCCCGCAATGTATGTATTGCCAGCCAAGTCAGTTTTTGTAATCGTAACGGAAATTGAAGCGGGAGTCGCAGGCGGAGCGGCACTCCATCCATACACCACATTTTGCGCTTGTGCCTCTCCGCAGGCAAGGCATAAAAACAGACACAGGTAGGTCAATCTCTTATAAATACTTACTGCTATTGGAGCAAGTATAGAATTCAGGGAGCAGATGTTTTTCATAGAACATAAGATTTTTTACAAAAATACGCAAAAAAAGGGCTAACTTCCAAATTTTCGAGGGTTACAAATGAGCTACAAAGGTTTTAATCTTTAAAAAATCACATTTAATTCTTTAAAAAGTCATATTATTAGAAGCTTTTAACAAAATTTTCCAAATCTATGTTCTCTGTAAGGTTTAACTTCTTTTTCAATCTGTATTTAATCATTTTTACACTTTTGCCTTCTATGTTCAGCAGGCGAGCTATGTCTTTGGTGCTTAGGTTGATGCGAATGTAGGCAAGCGTCTTTTGCTCATGCACTGTCAGTTGTGGATACTGCACCGCGAGTTGTTGGAAAAAAGCAGGGTGAACTTGCTCGAAGTGCAAGCGGAACTTGTCCCAATCCTCATCAAGATTTAGGCTTTCCTGCAAAGCCTTGCCTACCTCCTTGAAGTCAGGTATGCCCTCTTCTTTGCGCTCTCCTATTTTTTGGAGTTGTTTCTGAATATCGTGGAGCATATTGTTTTTTTCCAACATTTGCATCATCAACATAGCCAATTCGCGGTCTTTGAAAGCCACCTCTTCCTCGTGCATGGCTTGTTCTTGTTGCATCTTTTCTTGCAAAAACCTGTTTTCTTCCTCCTTTAGTTGTTGTTCGTAGGCGAGGCTTTGCATCTTCAGTCTGTTCGCTTGTGCTTCTTCATTGATGGCTTTGTACTTGTAGCTCATAGCCAAAGACAATATCACTATCTCTACCAACGTGCTTATTTCTAAGGCATACCGCGCCCAAAAGCTGTCCCCAATTACACTCCTATTGTGAAGCACCAAGACGACAAGCCCCACCGCATACGCCAACCATGCCCCCACATAATAACCTGCATACGGATTGCCCCGCCGCCAAATAAAAATGCCTGTAGCCACCAAAAAAAGCGTGTAAAAAGGGTTGAAGGTAAATATAATGCGTGTAGTAGTAGGAAAATTAAACAAAGTAGCACAAATAAGGATAAAAACACCATAGCCCGAAGCATACAACAGCATCTTTTCTGCCCTGCGCGAATACTTGCGGGCATCTAAAAACAAACGGGCAAAATTGGCGGAACAAATATTCAAACAGCCCACCCAATAATAGATTCCATTGTTATTGAAAATGGGAAAATCGCCCAAGACGTATTGGTACAAGTGCTGTGAAGACTGCACCAACAGCATAAAAAACGCAAAGCCAATATAATACAGATACGCGAAATCGCGCACTACCCACCACACAAAAACATTGTATATTATCATCAAAGACATAATACCATACAAAAAACCATAAAAAAGTGTTCTTTGTGTATTATCTTCACGGAAATATTGCTCACTCCAAAGTGTAAACTTCAGTTTCATTTGGGTTTGCGTTTTGTAGCGCAGATAGACCTCGTTTTCGGTGTGGGCAGGCAAGGCAAGGGAAAACAAAAGATTGTAATGTGGCAATGGACGAGTACGAAACGCCATTCTGTCGCCTGTAGTCGTTTGTTTCCAAACGCCTTTTGCATCTTTTTGCCACAGTGAAATCGTGTCCACCCGCGCCCCTATTTCCAACAAATACGTCTGTAATTGTTCAGTGCGAGCAAATCGCAACCGTACCCAAACAGGATAACGCACAAAACCCAAATTACGCCCCTTTTGCAAAGGCTGAAAGGCTTGCCTACTCGCCTGCCCGAAGCCCGCTTGTTCGGTGCTGTCTATCCAATATGTCAATACAAAATCTTTAGGTGTGTCTTGCCCATAACAAAATGCCACACTTGCCACCCACAAAACCACATACATTATAAATTGTGCCATATACAAAACAAACTATGTTTCATAAAAAAATCCACTTCTGTACTATAGTAAGAAGTGGACAATGTCTATAACCGCCATAAAGGGGATTAAGTTGTAAATTAGTTCATAGATTTGAACTGAATTTTAGAAAGTTTTTCGCGTAGTTGCGCTTCTACTTCTTCGGGGCTTACACGATAGAAGCGTACCATACCCAAGTGTTGGTAAATGTCTTTCAACACGTTTTTCACACGGGGGTCGCTGTCCTTGCCTACTGCATACGCATTTTCAAAATAAGGCAATGCTTGTTTGAGGTAGCCTATTTTCTTCTTCTCAAAAGGCTCGCCTTGCTCAAGGTATTCAATCACCTTCATTTTGGTAGTTTCTTTGTGAGGCTCAAGCGCGAGGTTGTAGTAGTACGCACCCAAGATGAAGTTAGCCGCGAAATCACGAGGGTCTTTCTTTAACACATCTTCTTGCTCTTTCTTATCAGCTTCGCTGATGTCTTGAGCGTAGCCTGCTGTACCAATAAGAGCAAAGAATAGGCAAGCAAGGGGCATGATTTGACTGAAAAAACGTTTCATTTTCTTAGATTTTTTTTAGTTTTTAGCGAATTTCATTGCAAGTACGAAAAAAAAAACGAATTGCGCAAATTTTTTCATACAAAATTAGCTTTTTCCTAAAATATTTTCACTGACTCGCCCAAAAATTTGGGTTGTGTGTGGAATATGTATAGGTCGAAGAACAAATTTACCCTTGCGAAAATCTCGCGGACTTGTGTCTTGAAGCCAATCTCACTGCTCACGTCTTGCGCGTTGTAGGCAATGGCTTGTATGCCATATTGACGCGCTGTGAAGACTGCTCGCTTGTTGTGAAACGGTTGTGAAACTATAGTATAGCGGTTTTGTCCAAACACTTTGTAGGCGCGTATCACCGAGTCAAGGGTTCGAAAGCCTGCATAATCCAAAAAAATAGCTTCTTCGGGTACGCCTTTTTCCATCAAAGCCTTTTTCATATCCAATGGCTCGTTGTAGTAGGAAAGGCTATTATCGCCACTTACCAACAAAAAATCAACTTTGTTAGACTTGTATAACGCCACCGCCGCCTCTATCCTATATTTGAAATACATATTAGAACGCCCATCGGCTACCTTTTTGCTCGTACCCAGAATGAGCGCGACACGATTGCGAGCCACTTGTTCCACTGTATCAAACACCCACGAAGACGCATACCACTCCACCGCGAAGTAGGCAAGCAAAACGCTGAAGATGCCTGCTCCGCCTGCAATGAGTAGCCACTTCAAAGTATGGCGCAACCATGTAGGCAATTTTTGGAACATTGTTGGTTGAATAGAGGTAGTTTTTCTTTATACGCAAAAATCAAGCTATAAGTTTAGCTCGCCTCCTTGTCTTCTACCTTCACGCGCATACCGAGCTTGTCTTGCACCACATTTTGCAACAACTCATTGCTTTTTTGGAGGCGTTCATGGCGTTTTTCCAATTCTTCGATGACTTGTGTGTAGGCATTCTCTTTAAAAGTTGTAACTTTGTAGGCAAGAAAAGCCACCCAACACAACGACACACAGAAAAAAATCCAGCCACCGTCCCAGCCTGTCAGCCATTGTGTGCCAACAGAAATACCGACAACGCTCAACATACGAAGTCCAAAACCTTGAAAATCAGTACCATCTAAGTGGATTTGAATGTGGGGCATAGAAAGGGGGGAAGGGTTGAGGGGTGGAAGGGTGGAAAGGTTGAGGGGGGAAGGGTGGAAAGGTTGAGGGTAGAACGAGTAGGCAGGTAACATACAACCATACAATCATACAACCATATAACCATACAACCATATAACAAACAACACTCATTCACTCTACAAATATAAGTAATATCGTTTAAATAACAAAACATTGGAACTTAATTTTAACAAAGGAAATGGACTTGTACCCGCTGTAGTACAAGATGCCCAAACGCAAAAAGTGCTTATGCTCGGCTACATGAACGAGGAAGCATGGCAAAAAACGCTAGCAGAAAAGGTAGTAACCTTTTATAGCCGTACCAAAGAACGCCTTTGGACGAAGGGCGAAACTTCGGGCAATTTTTTGAAAGTGGTCGAAACATTGGTCGATTGCGACCAAGATACGATACTGATTCGTGCCTTGCCTACGGGGGCGGTGTGCCACACAGGAGCGGATACTTGCTTTCAAGAAAAAAATGTGCCTGATTTTCTGACTCACTTGGGCAATGTGATACAAGAAGCCCACGAACACCCACGCGAAGGCTCTTATACTGCCTCTCTCTTTGCCAAGGGCATCAACAAAGTGGCGCAAAAGGTAGGCGAGGAAGCCGTAGAGGTTATCATTGAGGCGAAAGACTCAAATGACGAACTCTTTTTAGGCGAATGTGCCGATTTGATGTATCATTTTCTCGTATTGCTTCGTGCCAAAGGTTTTTCATTGCAAGACGTTACAAAGGTTTTGGAAGAAAGGCATAAGAAATAAACATTGAGAGATGTGCGGAGAGTTAATGTTCTGCAAGAAATGATGTGCCTGTCCTTCTTTTCAAGGGTGTAATTCAAATTGTCGTTTTTTGTAAAGTTTTGTAAATAAACTATCTTTTCAAAATAAACTTTTTGTATATGAGCAAAGAAGAATATTTGTTGTTAGCGTCTGCCCAGTATGAGGCTATTCACGCCCTTCAGGGGTTCGGTAGATTTTTTACAGCTCAAGTCAATTTGGTTTGAATTAGGTCGTCAAGTGCTAGCGAAGAGTATCCGCGAATTGCCGACTGATAGTCGAAAAAACAAAATTTTTACGCGGCTTGTGCCGATAAGAGCTTGCTCAAAAATAAATCCAGTTGGTAGCCTCATAGGGGCGATATCTTAAGATTTCAACCTTACGAGGTTCTTGTTTGTGAAACGGATTTTCTACAAAGATATTGCCCCTACAGGGCTACCAAGCCAACTTATTTTTGAACAAGCTCTGATACTCCAACACAAAATCATACTACTTTTTTTAGTTTTTTAGTTTTTTCGTAAAAAAATAAGTAGTTTTGTAGCAGTTTTATAGAGCGTAAAAAGGTAGAAATATGATAAAAATTTATTTTGAAGAAAATAACGAATATGCTGAGTTTGAAGCATCTAAAAAAGGTATTCGTATGGATATTTTTGTTCAGGTTGAAGACGATATATACAACCTTACATTCTACAGCATAGATAGAATTTCAGAAGAATTTTATAAGAATTACCACAGAAAAGGATACTATTTAACACCTCCAAACTTAGTAATATTAAAGGAAATTACTACAAAAAGTATTATTGAAACCACACTAAAATTAGTTGAACAGAATTTTTTTCAAAAACTTGGGTGTTATAGCGAGGTAGATTTAGAGGCATTAGCTGAAGTATATCCAAATACTTCCCCCCCTCGTTCAATCATTTAGAGTTTATTTAAATTTCTATTTAAATACATTTAAGATACTAAGAGCCTGTTCAAATTTTTTGGTAGTGCATTTTTAGCCCCAGAGGGGCGATATCTTTGTAGAAAAGCCATTCCACAAGCCAGAACCCCGTAGGGGTGAAATCTTAAGATGTCGCCCCTACGGGGCTTTAATAACCTTAACAATGTCATTGCTACAAAGATATCGCCCCTACGGGGCTACTTATTTTTGAACAGGCTCTTACAGGTTATTGAGAAATTTTTGAATAGGCTCTTACTGCCTTGCCTACCACTATAGGCGGATTAAAAAAACTGAAATATCTTAATTTGAATGACAACCAACTTACGAACTTGCCTGCATCACTCGGAGAATGAAAAAAATTAGAAGAGTTGAATTTGAGTGGCAACCTCTTGACATATTTACCTGATGAGTTGAGGGAATTGAAAAAATGTAAAATTTGCGTAGGCAAGAAACCCACTGATGAGTTACGCGAATGTGTGAAAGGCTGGAAAAATGTTTTTTTTAAGGATTATTTGTTCTGATTTTTGTTTTCTTCTACCCCAACACTGTCATAAGTCTTTTGCTTACATTCATAAACAAAAATTAAATACAAAATATTGATTACCAATAATTTACAAATTTTTCAAAAATATCGAAAGGATAAAAGGTACCCTGGATTATCCTCGCGCCCTTGCTTTTTGGGTAGGCAAGGGCTATATTTGTGAAAACTTTACGCGAATACAGTATGAACTTTGAAACCAATATAGGACGCTACACAGGCGTATTGCACCAAAGTATGCAAAAACGCTTGAGCGAATTGCTCGAACAAGCGCAAACAGGCATCACTGCCGACCAATTTCGGTTGCTTACGCATCTTTGGAAAGAAGACGGCATTACCCAACAGCAACTCGCCTGCCTACTCAAGCGCGACAAGGCAGGCGTAACACGTATGGTAGATATACTCGAAAAACAACACCTTGTAACGCGCATAGCTGACAAACAAGATAGGCGCGTAAACCTTGTGTATCTTACCAAAACAGGCAAGGAGCTTGAAAATCCTTGTGCCGAATGTGCCAAACAGTGCCTGCAAGACAGTATGCAAGACTTCACTACAGAGGAGCAAAATACGCTCGCTACGCTCTTGCAAAAAGCCATTCAAAATTTAAATTCTTGATATTTGAACTTTTTATTTTGATTATTAGTTGCTTATTCAACTATTGTTTAATCAACTTAATACCAACCTAAAATGAACAAGGCATTAGAGAACAAGAAAGTGATTGTGCTGGGCGGTAGCCGAGGCATAGGCAAAGCTATCGTGTTGGAATTGGCACGCAAGGGAGCGCATATTGTATTCACATACTCGAGCAACGAAGCCGAAGCGAAACGCACCGAAGCAGAGGCAAAAGCCCTTAGTCCGTATGTAGTAGCGATACAAGCCGACCTTACCAAACGCGAAGATATACAGCGCGTGTTTGATTTTATCCCTGCCAATTTTGGAGGCAAGCCCGATATTTACATAGGGGTAGCCTTTCCTACTGCGCAATTTATGCCTATGGCGTATGTGCAAGACGAAAACTATGAATTGATGTTTTCAGCCGTAAAGGGGCATTTTTTCGCTATGCAACAAGCGGCGCAAAGCCTTCAAGAAGGAGGCAAGATTTTGGTGTTTAGCAGTGGCGCGGCGGCTATGGCTACTCCCGCAGGTGGTCTGTATGGTGGCGCAAAGTCTGCTATTGAACGTTTTGCACTTTCTTTGTCTAAGGAGTTGGGAAGCCAACAAATTACGGTCAATGTAGTGTCGCCCGGTGTTACGCAAACGGAAGGCTTGGTTGCTCCGCAAGCCATGATTGATGCCTTAGTTGCACAAACGCCTTTGGGCAGGTTGGGAACTGTAGAAGACGTTGCGCAAGCAACTGTTCAGCTTTGCTTGCCTGAAATGAACTGGGTAAATGGGCAAATTATTCAAGTAAACGGAGGGATTTTATAAATGAAAACATTGTTTCGCCCAAGTGAGTCTCGCCTACACAAGCAAGATGCTTGGAAAAAAAGTGCGTATGCGTTTGTGCCTTACCAAACTAATTTTGGGGCTTTGTGTGGTTTTGCTGATGATGTGGTGCAGGCAGGCAAGGGCTTTGGTATGCATCCACACGAAAATATGGAGATAAGCACCATAGTATTGAAAGGAGCGCAAGCACACCGCGACAATACGGGCAGTGAGGGCATCATAGATACCCAAACCGTACAAACTATGAGTGCGGGAACGGGCATTATGCACAGCGAATATAACAACTCGCCTACCGAAACCTTTTGGAGCTTTCAAATTTGGGTATATCCCAAAGAAATGAATGTGCTTCCGCGTCATGAGAAATTTACGTTTCAGCCCCACGACAAACTGAACAAAGTTCTACTGGCTCTTTCGCCTGACCGCAGGCAAGGCTCGGCACTCATCAACCAAGATGCGTTTTTCAGTCTTTGCACCTTAGAAGCAGGCAAGGAAATCAGCTATAGTATGTACTTGCCTACCCATGGCGTGTATGTGCATTGTGCCGAAGGCGAGGTAAAAATAGGCGATTTTTCGCTGAAAGCGGGTGATGCTATAGGCATATACGACACACAAACCTTTGATGTCGTAGCTTCTTCTTCTGCTGAACTCATTTTCGTAGAAGTGCCTATGGAGCGAGGTGTCAAAGTATAAAACAAAAGGCGCGAACTGTCGCGCCTTTTAGTTTTGCTTATTTTTCAGGATTAAGCACTATCTTTATCAAGTTTTTCTTAAGGGGATATTTCTTGGCTATGCGCTGAATGTCTTGCGGAGTAATGGCTTCATAACGCGCCTTAGACTCCTCCACGCTTATCAATTTTTGGTTGAACTTGTAGGCACGCTCCAAGCGGTCTGTCCAAAAATAATTTTCCTGCACATTGCGTTCCATTTCTCGCCTGTAGGTTTCTTTTATCTTTTTCATATCTTCGGCAGTAGGCAAGACATTTTGCAACTTGCCTATTTCCTCAAATACAGCTTCGGTCAGCTTGCCTACATTTTCGGGAGCGCAACCAAAGTTTACATTGATGTTGAAACGGCTGTAAGGAATACGCGAAACGCTTGTATTGGTGCGCGGGCTATACACACCACCTTTGTCTTCGCGCAGGTTTTCTGTGATTTTGATGCGCAATAAATCACCAAACGCCTTCAATGCCAATTCATCTTTGTCATTCTTGAAGTTTCCTACAAAGTTCATCGTAACTTGACTTTTTGGGTCTTTTCCTTTTTTGACTTCTTTTTCCAAAAAGCCCTGCGGAGGACGAATGCCAAGGTCTTTGTATTTCTCTTTTTTGTTTTGGGTAGGCAAGCTACCAATATACGTTTCTAACAAAGGGCGTACTTTTTCTATGTCAATATTGCCCACAAACGTAAACACAAAGTCAGACGCATTGCCAAAACGTTCCTTATATATCTCCAGCACGCGGTCATAGTTGACTTTATCATAGTCCTCTTCAGACGTGATGGCATTGGCGCGTGGGTGGTTTTGTGTCATAATCTTGCCTGTTTCGCGCCCAAAGTAAATTTGTGGCTCTGCATACCAATTTTTGACAGATGCCTTGTTTTTAGTGATGAATGCCTTGAACAAGTCTACATCTTTTCGTGGGGCTGTAAAGTACAAGTGCATGAGTTGCAAAGCAGTTTCAAAATCCTTGAGTGTAGTATTGCAAGACATACCTTCCTCGTACCACCCTACCGAAGTGTATATAAAAACATTCTTGCCTGCCAATACCTTTTGCAAATCTGTAGGCGAGAAATTGCCAATACCGCCCGCCATAATTGCGGGTCCTATCATAGAAGCATTGTATTTATCTGTATCAGGATAAAGAGAAGTACCACCTTCGCTATAGACTTTCATCTCCACCTCATCATTTTTGTAGGTAGTAGGTTTGATGACCACAGTTGCGCCATTGGAAAGCACAAATTCAGTAGCCCCTTCCGATTTGGCGATGGGCGTTTCTTTCACAATCTTGCCTGCTTGTGGCATCTTAGCCATCAGTGGTTCAGTGATAACTTTGTCTTCATAAGGCGAAACATTCATGTTATCTACTTCGTCTAACAAAGCACGTACACGCGCCTCTGTAGGCAGTTTTACGCTTGGTTTGTCTATCGTGGTAATAATTACAGAACGATTTTCTTTGGTTATCCATTTTTTAGCCAATGTACTCAACTCTTCCGTTTGCACAGTAGGCAAGAATTTTTTTGCCAATTCATACGCATATCCCGCGTCCATAGCAGGCGAGCCTTGCAAGAAATAATACACGTATTTATCCACCCAAACTTCCGAGTCAGTCTTATTACTTTCGTTGAAATCTTTTTCGTATCGGCTCAATACATCTTTTATGGCTCTCTCGAGTTCAGTTTTTTGGAAGCCATGTTGTTGCACACGCCTATTTTCTACCAAAAGCGTTTTCAAGGCTTCTTCTATTTTTTCGTTAGGTACTTGCGCATAAGACTCGTATTCTGACGAGTTTTTGGAAAGTCCACCACCATAGCCAGCGTAGGCAAAAATATAGGCGGGGTCAGGCTTTTTAGATATTTCATCAAGGCGATTGTAGAGCATATTTTCATACAAACTATAGAGTAACCTGCGCCTAAAATCCTGTTCGGTGCGTACTGTTTCGGAGGCGTGTTTGTAAGTTACACGAACAGCGTTGCTGGGCGATTCCTTGTCGCTCAAGATTTGTATGCGCGTTTCGGGGTGTGCAGGCACATCATATTCCTTGCGTTCACGCGGATTTTTGGAGGCTTCGAGGCGGTTGAAATACGTTTTTATTTTTGCCTCCATTTTGTCCACATCAATATCGCCCACTACTATTACCGCCATTAAATCGGGGCGATACCAGTCTTTGTAAAACTTGCGGATAGTCGCATGGTCGAATTTTTCCAAAATTTCTTTCGTGCCTATAGGCAAGCGGTCTGCATAGCGCGAGCCTTTGTAAACAGCAGGAAGCCATTGGTCGCGCATACGTTGCCCTGCTCCGCGCCTTGTGCGCCATTCCTCAATCACTACGCCACGTTCTTTGTCTATTTCTGTGCCTTCAAACGTAACATTGTGCGCCCAATCTTCTAAGATTTGCAAACCTTTGTCGACAGTTTCTTCTTTGTCTGAAGGCACAGGAAGCATATACACTGTTTCATCAAACGAAGTATAGGCATTAAGGTCTGCCACAAAGCGTACCCCTGCCGTTTGCAAATAACTTACCAAGTCATTTTTAGGAAAGTTTTTTGTGCCATTGAAGCACATATGTTCTGTGAAGTGCGCCAATCCTAATTGATTGTCGTCTTCAAGAATAGAACCCGCTTTGATAGCCAACCGAAGCTCCACGCGCTTTTCGGGCTTTGGGTTGCGCTGTATAAAATATTGTAATCCATTGGAGAGTGTGCCTGTGCGCACTTGTGGATTGAGCGGGAGGTCTTGCGCCACTGCCGAAATGCCTACAGCAAAGGCTAAGTAGGCAAGACAATATCTTGCTATTTTGAACATACTTTATTGTTTGAAAAAGTAGAGAATATTATTATAATAGAAACATAGCTCTTAAAAAATACTATGTTTCTATTTTTGATATGTTTTCCTCGAGGCAACTTTTGTATATACCAAACAACTTTGCTCAAACGGAACAATTCCATTACTTTTTTGTATGGTTATGCCTTACGGAGCAGGTCTTGCAAGGTAGCAGTAAGTTCAGGAAAGTCGAAAGTAAAGCCCGCTTGTTGGATTTTGGCACAAGAAACGCGGTTGCCACCCAAGACCATTTGCGCCATTTCGCCCAATAACACTTGCAACACAAACGAAGGCACAGCAGGCAAGAACGAAGGTCTATGCAACACTTTGGCGATGCCTTTGGTCAGCTCGGCATTGGTAGCAGGCGAGGGCGCACAAGCGTTGTAAATTCCCACAACTTGTTCGTTTTCAATGGCATACGCCAACATACGTGCCATGTCTTGTATATGAATCCAACTCATGTATTGCTTGCCTGAACCGAGAGGCGCGCCCACTCCCCAGCCTACAGGCGAGGCTATGGTAGGCAAGGCTCCTCCTTCGCGTGCCAAGACTACGCCAATACGCCACAACGACAAACGGACTCCTGTCTTTTCGATAGGCAAGGCTTCCGCTTCCCATTTAACCGTAACATCTGCTAAAAAGTCCTTGCCTGCGGGACTCGCCTCCGTAATGAGAGCCTCGCCTGTATCCAAGCCATAATAACCTATCGCAGAAGCTCCCACGAAGATTTTAGGGCGTTTTTCTGTAGGCAAGTCGGCTATAGTCTTCGCCAATAGGCGCGTGGAGTGCGTTCTGCTTTCCAAAATATCGAGTTTGCGGGCTTTGCTCCAAGGCTTTTCGGCAACGCTTGTGCCTGCCAAATGCACCACCGCATCAGCCCATTCGAGGGCTTCTTTGTCTATGGTTTGGGTGGGAATGTCCCACAAAAAAGTGCGTATTTGGGTTTGTTTGCTACGGCTCAATACCGCTACTTCGTGTCCTTTTTGTTGCAAAAGTTTGGTAAGATGCTTGCCTACCAAGCCCGTACCGCCAGAGATGAGAATGTTCATGAATAAGCAACGAAAAACAAAGTAGTTATGTTTATAATATCTTGTTAAGGTGTATGCGAAGTTTTGTATGCGTGCTGTTTTTTCGCTATCTTTGCAGTAAAACAACGTATAAATAGAACCACATGGAAAAGATAGGCGATTGGGAATTGAACAACATTCATTGTATAGATTGTGTGTTATGTATGGAAAAAATACCTGATAATAGTATTGATTTAATACTAACTTCACCTCCTTACGATAGTTTACGAGATTATAATGGATATACGTTTGAATTTGAAAAAATTGCTACCCAAATTTTTAGAATTACTAAAAAAGGCGGTGTAGTAGTTTGGGTTGTGGGCGATAAGACTAAAAACGGCAATCGTTCCCTGACGAGCTTTAGGCAAGCTATCTATTTTCAAGAGCTTGGCTTCAACGCGCATGATGTCATGATTTACCAAAAGAAAAATACGCCCTTTATGCGCTCCAATGCCTACACAAATTGCTTTGAATTTATGTTTGTGTTTTCAAAAGGAAGCCCCAACACTTTTAATCCCCTGAAAACCAAGACAGTACGACAAGGAAAAGAAAAATTGGTGGCAAACAAAAAAACAGATGGCATCAACAATAAAGTGTGGGGCGAACTCAATGCAGAAAAGACTTTGACTAACATTTGGGAATATGCTGTAGGCTTAGGCGGTTCGACAAACGATAAAATTGCTTTCCAACATACGGCTATCTTTCCTGAAAAATTAGCTATAGACCATATACTTTCTTGGACAAACGAGCAAGATATTGTATTAGACCCGATGTGTGGTTCGGGAACTACTTGCAAAATGGCAAAACTTTACAAACGTAATTTTTTGGGTTTTGATATTTCAGAAGACTATGTGAATATTGCCAAAGAAAGGCTTCGGCTGGTAGATGCCCAACCTATGTTAGGTTTTTAATCGTTTTTGGAATGTTTTTGTATATAGGCTATTGCTTTTTGCAGAAGTGTTATATCGTCTTTAAATCTGCCTAAACCCGTATTGCAACTATCACAAATCCACTCTCTACCCTTACCTGTTTGGTGGTCGTGGTCTTTTACTATGTTGGCTGTAACATCTACAATGGACATTTTTTCACAAATGGGACACACAAACAAATTTTGCGGTTTAGCTTGATTCATTTTCTTGGCATCTTCTGTGATAAGGCTTGCGCCATCGATGTCAATTCTGCATATTTTGCAACTTGGGCGTGTAGTTTTTCTGCCTTTTGCATCTGTTTGGTTAATATCAAATTCGTTCTCATCTTTTAAAATATGGCAAATATTACAAATTTTAACATTGTATGGTTTGCCCGTTTTTTTCACATCTAAAAACGTCAAATTTTCTTCATGAGTTTCAATACGTTGCTTCTTTCCAATAAAAAATACAACGCAACGTTCCCCTACTATATCCTCTATCAACCCTACAGAACGCTTTTCGATGTGTTCTATTTCAGTTATAGAGATTACAAAATCATTGATTTTAAAATCAGTTAGATGTTCCATTTTTTCGTTTTTTGTAAACTAATCAAACAAATCTTTTATAGAAATTTTAAGTGCAATGGCTATTTTTTCAAGGTTTTGTATGCCAATATTTTTCTCGCCACGCTCTATTTGCCCAATATACGCTCTGTGCAAACCTGCTCGAAAAGCTAACTCTTCTTGTGATAGGTTTTGAAGTTCTCGCCTACTTCTTATATTGTTGCCAACTTGGAGGTTGATATTGCCATTTTCCATAAAATAAAAATATATGCGCAAAAATCTTAAAATGATTTGAGGTTATCAACTACTTATAAGTAGCATTTCCTTGCATATCTCACAAAAACGCCCTAACTTTCGCACAAAAGTTGTCTGTTGTTGGTGTAGAAAAGTGCATTAGCTAAATGTGTGAAATAAAAGGGTTGAACGCTTCGTAAAAAGCTTTTACAGGCTAAAAAAGCCGTTTTAATTTCGCACTCATGTTGTCCCACATAACCAAATCCAAGTTTGACAACAAAAAAGGCTACCCTTTTCGGACAGCCTCTTTTTCTATATATCAAGTTGGTGATTACTTCTGCATAAATTCTACAGGCATTTCTTTGAGATTGCCGAGACGTTTTCCATCTAAATAGCCCACCATAAACGCCTGCGCGCCTACAGCACGCAATTTTTGTGTAAAACGATTGGCTTCTTGATACGAAACAAACTTGCCTACCAAGTAGCGTTTCATACCCGTATCCATAGTTTCAATCTCAAAATTTTCTTGGGTTTGCATCACTTGCGCAATGTTGGGGTTGATGTACGCGCCTATCTGCACACGATACAAGGCACGAGTTTGCGTAGCGTTTTTGTTGAGATTGCCTGTGCCTGTGTTTTTGGGCGGTGTTTGGAGCGCGACACTAAGTTTATCCAATGCCAATTTGTTGGTCAATATGTCGTTATCTGCTTTGGCGAGTTCATTTTCTTGTTTCTTTAGTTTGGCTTTCATGTCAATGAGTTGCGCATTGCGCACATTCTCGGTTACAGAGTGTTCTTCTGACTCGGCTTTTTGTGCCTTGAGCTTTTCGGGGCTTTTGGCAAGGGCTTTGAGTTCAGCTTGCAGGCGTTTTGCCTCCTCCTTGCTCAATTTTTGCGCGAGTAGGCAAGTAGGCGAAGCCAACACAAGACAAAAAATAGCGGTTAATAAGGTACTTTTTTTCATAAAATATTC
This sequence comes from Bacteroidota bacterium, assembly GCA_004292795.1. Classification (GTDB taxonomy): domain Bacteria; phylum Bacteroidota; class Bacteroidia; order Cytophagales; family Microscillaceae; genus RDXI01. Next base: position 20,531 of record RDXI01000017.1, read on the forward strand.
ATACTTCTGTGGAAAACGTATTGCAAGTTTACAATAAAAAAGAACAAAACGAAAAAAAGGCGCGTTTTTTTTCTGCCATACTCTCACAAGAAATTGATTTTCAATGTTTTGTAAAAAAACAGGGGCTATAAAACTTTAGTGTTTTTTTTTCGTTTATTCATCAAAAACGAAGTATCTATGAACACCCTCTTAGCTCTCTTGCTTGTGGTCTTGCCTACCCAAACAGACGACCTCCGCGCCCAACTATCTCGAAAATGGCTGATGATAGGCGTAGAAATGAACGGCAAAAAGTATGGCGAAGCGTGGCTCGAGAGGCAACGCCAAAACGGACTCGCCTCTGTATTAGAATTCCAAAAAAGCGGGGCTTGCCAAGTCCACGTTTATACGAAGGGACCACAAGGACGTAGCCAAAGGAAAACTACCCTCAATAAATGGCAACTTTCGGAAGACCAAACTACACTCACTATCCTGACCGAAGGCGCGCCTCCACAAGTTTTCAAAATTATCAAAGCCTCGAACAAAAGGCTTATGTTGGCTATGGAAACTCCTGAAGAAAAACAGGTTTTTACCTACAAAGCAGTGAAGGACTAAAATGGCAGGCAAGGGAGGCAAGTCTTGCCTACTGCGCAATAAAGTTGATGCTATAGCGTTTAAATAACAATCTTTCCTCCCTATACTGTTGCCCAATATGAAAAAAACTTTCCTGTTTTTGAGCGTGCCTCTTGTAGTGCTTTGCTCGTTTATCCCTTCGGAGGATAAAAAACCGCCTGCCAATATGCAGGAAGTGCATGAACGCTTTGTGGAAAGCCTTTTCACAGCAGACGCGGAATATACCAAAGACAAGACTATCTCGATGAAAGTGAAGCCCTATCCCGAAGAGCCTGAAATGACGCGCTACATAGGCAGTTATTGCGAAGCTATGATAGGTACATTTTATGGCGGTTTTCAACAAGCCATTGATGAAAAAGCGGGCTACAGTTGGTATGATTGGTATGGCGACAGCTTCAAATCAAACTACAAACGCCTTTTGGGTACGAACCTTATCAAGAAACAAGTAGAAACAAAAACAGGCACAAAGTTCAATTACTTTGATGCGGTGGCTATAGAAACTACTTTCAAGGCTCTTTACAAAAAACCAACCGAGAAGTTCAAAGGCATTGCGACTTATCAGCGCATTTATGACGCAAGCGTGAAAGGGTTTGCCCAAGAATCGGCTTCTTTCATGGCAGAGGTGATGCAAAACAAAAAAGGCTTCGACGAGGTTACGGCAAAGTACAAAAAAGCGATGGAAACCAGCGAAGAGTTTTATGGCAGTACGCTTCCTGAAAAGGTTTGGGAAACGATTTTTGACAAAAGTAAACTTACAAAAGAGGAAGACTATTATTATTATCCTGACAAACAATGTGGCTATGCGCATGATATTTTGCTCACGATGGTTCGTCGAAACATAGATGGCACCTTGCCTACCATTCTAAAATTGTTCAAACAAATCTTGCAAGACTACGACAAGCCCACGTTTGAGAAATACAAAAATGCGTTTTAACGAAAAAACCGAAAGCGAGTTGCTTTCGGTTTTTGTTTTATTTCATTTCTATTTTTAGTTCATAATCACCACTCACAAAACCTTTCGCGCCTGCTACGCCTACAAACACCCGCATACGATTATTGACTGCGTTGAGGCTTATGGTTTGAGGTCCTGATGTCTTGGTAAAGTCAGGCAAGTTATTGGAAACCCACTGCTGAAAACCTGCTTCGCAACTGATACAACGAGGCAAATTAGGGGGAATAAAAGTAAAGTCAAAACTCACAAAACCATATACATTTATTCGTCCTTGTGGCTTGCCTGTTGGTACAACTGTAATGTTTACGATAGATTTTTTAGGCAAGTCAAACCAATAAAATACATGATTGCCCTCAAACTCCACGTTGCGTATGCCTACCCAACACGCGGTAGAGCTGTTTTCTGCCCATTCCAAATCTTCTAAGATGTTGCCTTGTGATAAATTGCCTTTCACGGTTACCGTTTCGCCTTTTTTCGCTTTGATGTAGGTAACTCTGCCTTCGATGTTCATGTTCATGGGGCGCACTTTGTCAGGACTTACGGCTTCGTTGTAGCTTTCAGCATAGTCATCATAATTCACGAAGTAATTGCCGTTTGCTTCCACACGCAACACGATGGCGGGTAGCCATTTTTCGCCTCTGATAGGGTCGTTGTATTTTACTTCTATGCGGTCATCTTTAGCGAAGGTTGTCTTGCCTGCAGTAGCTACAGGAGGCGAGATTTTAAGGCTATTGAAAAACTTTTCGCTGTTAGCACTGTATTTGCTCGGTTGTGTTACCAAAACTTGAAAGAAAGTATTGCCCGCCAAAATGTACCTTGCATCAGCAAAATTGCCATTAGCAAGTTCCGCCTGCCCTTTGTAGGCATCGAAGGTTTGGTGTTTTGTCGCGCCTTGATTTTGTACTTTCTTGGCTGTTTTGGTGGAGGCTTCGAAGCGTTTTTGGGGCGTGCCTTCTTCAAAAACGCCTGTGCTTACACTTGCTACCAAAATGTAGGTTTCTGTGCCAACCGTAACTTTGTAATTGTAGTTAGTAGTGTTTCCATTAGGCACTACCGCCTTTTGTGGTTGGGCAGGAAAGGATATTTTCGCGCCTACCCCATCTGCGCTGAGGTCATATTCTTGCCAATTTTGGGCTTGGCTTGCCTGCGAAATGCCCCAACAAGCAAGGCAAAAGAGAAGATATTGTTTTTTCATAATTGAACAAGGTTTTGATTATGTTACAAAACCAAAACGCAAATAGTGAGGCTATATTTCACTCTTTCGAAAACAAAACCGAAAGCAACTCGCTTTCGGTTTTTTGATTGATTAGCCATTGTAAGCCCAAGTAGCATAGATAGAACCCCACGCAAAGCCTCCGCCAAAGGCGGCAAAGACTAATTTTTGCCCTTTTTTCAGTTGGCTTTCGTAGTCGCGCAAACAGAGAGGAATCGAGGCATTGGTTGTATTGCCGTATTTTTGGATAACAAGCATTATTTTCTCTTCAGGTAGTCCCATTTTTTGAGCAGTTGCCTCTATGATGCGCTTATTGGCTTGGTGTGGCACGAGCCAATCCACCTCTGAACCTTTGAGGTTGTTGCGCTTGAGTATCTCTTCTGATGCTTGCGCCATACCCGTTACCGCGTGTTTGAACACTACTGCACCTTCTTGATAAATATAATGCTCACGGTTCTGCACGGTTTCAATGGAGGGCGGTCTGCGACTTCCTCCTGCTTTTTGGTGCAAATGCGCCCAATAACGCCCATCAGTGCGCAAGAAAGCGTCATGAATTCCGTCTTCGTCTTGGCTTGGTTCGAGCATAATAGCTCCTGCCCCATCACCAAAGAGTATAGACGTAGCCCGGTCTGTGTAGTCCACAATAGCCGACATCTTGTCTGCCCCTACTACGACCACTTTTTTGTACGTTCCCGCTTTGATAAATTGCGCTCCCGCCCACATAGCATACAAAAAGCCCGAACACGCCGCTTGTATGTCATAACTAAAGCAGTTGAACGCGCCTACTTCTGCCGCTATCAAGGTAGCTGTGGCAGGAAAGACAAAATCGGGAGTAGTCGTAGCACAAATCACCAAATCAATATCTGCAGGATTGGTATTTGTTTTTTCTAAAAGACTTTGTACTGCTTTTACGCCCATGTGCGAAGAACCCATGTTTTCGCCTTTCAGTATATGGCGTGTTTTGATACCTGTGCGGGACGTAATCCACTCGTCATTGGTTTCTACCAAACGCTCAAGCTCTTGGTTTGTCAGCACATAATCAGGCAGATAACCTGCTACACCTGTAATTGCCGCTGTGATTTTTTGCATATAAAATGAATATACGTTGTAATAATAACTGACTATACAAAAACTGACTATCGGTCATTTTAGGAGTCAAAAATAGAAAATAGCACACCGCTGGCTATTTTATGCCTTGACTGACCGTTGTTTTTTGTACTGTATCTACAAAAAATGACCGTTAGTCATTTTTTGCGTTGCAAGTTAGGTAATATTATCTAAATTACAAAACTTCGTGCCAAATACTTTAAAAAAAGCACTTGCCTATATGCGTGTTGCGTAGGCAAGTGCTTGAAAATGAGCTTTTTATCAGAAATACTATGGTGTGTTCAATTTTTTGATTCTCACTAAGGGACCAGGGCATTGCGCCTTGTGGCAGTTCATGCAGTCGTTTATCATGAGCGTGTATTTTTCCAGGCGTTCTTCTTTGGGGGCTTCGTACACCTTGTTCAAAGACTTCAGGTAGTTTTTCGCCATGACTTGAAAGGCGGGTGTTTTCATGGAGGCTTCAGTAGATTGTGCAGTGAGGATAGCCTCAAAGCGTGTACGCAAATCTTTCGGTTCTTCGCCTTTTTTGATAGCTTCGCGCATGGTCATGGCTTCACTTTCCATTTCGCGCATCAGAAGCGCAAGCTCGCTATCTTTGTTTGGATATTTCACAGCGTCTGCACTGCTTGTTTGTGCAGGGCGCGTGCATTGGTAAAAAATTGTGCCTGAAAAGGCAAATACGGCAAGTAAAAGTAGTTTTTTCATGGGGAAAAGGGTAGAGGGGTAGAAAGGTGGAAGGGTAGAGGGGTAGAGGGGTGGAAGGGTAGAGGGGTAGAGGGGTGGAAGGGTAGAGGCGTGGAAGGGTAGAGGGGTAGAAAGGTAGAGAGGTAGAAAGGTGGAAGGGTAGAGGGCAGTGTATAAACTAATAAAGCAACAACTAACATCTAAAATCCAACAACTAACATCTAAAATCAATACATCAATAAATTACAGCCACGAATGTCGCTATTGTCCACACGCCCTAAGATTTTGAATGAGGTAGGCGAGGAACGAGTCGCTATGTCTTGCGTGGCGATGAAGGCGCAGGAGTCCACATTTGCCAAGTCTATAAAATTGATAACGCCAGAAGTGCGTGAAATTGCATAATCGCGAGGGTCATTCACGTCACGCAATAGTATTTTGCACCACGCAGGCAAGGAAAAAAGCCCCTCGCCTACACTATAGGCTTGCGAGCGCAATTCGGTCATACCATATTCTGCATGGACGTTTTTCACTTGTGCCTTTTGCCACAAAATAGCGTGCAGTTCCTCGCGGATAAGCTCTTTCCTACGCCCTTTCATACCGCCTGTTTCCATGACGATAATGTCCGACAAGTCAGGCGCGTATTGTTCTACAAGGTCGAGCAAGGCAAAAGTAACCCCTATGAGCAGTATTTTTCTATCGTTTTGTTGGCGTAGGCGAGCTATTGTATCTAATAGTTCAGTCATGTTTTGCAAGAAAAAACCCGCGTGTGCCGACTGACTTTTGCGCATAAAAGCCTCTACCATATACACCAAAGAAGACGTATCGCGCTCAAGGTACGAAGGCAGGAGAGCCAAGATATGGTAATTTTCCAACGCACCATACACTTGCTCGAAGGCAAATATACTTACCTGCTCATAAAACGCCAAATCCGTAACGTGGTGTTGGCTGGTTTTTTGCCCCGTTGTGCCACTGCTTTCGAATATCTTTTCTACGGTGGGCTTGCCTACCAAGACCGCATGATGTTTGAAGCACTCTATAGGCAAGAACGGAATTTGCGCAAGGCTCTGCACGTCAGTAGGCAAGACTCGCAATGCTTCCAAATATCGCTTATAAACAGCATTTTCCCTTGCCTGATATTGGAACAAGGCAAGGGCTTTCGCTTCAAAATCTTGCGCAGTGGTCTGCACGAGGTTATCCTTAAAAGACTGAACAGAAAAATCCATTAAAAAAAATATTGTAAGTGGTTTGTGAGGACACAAACCACGGTGGGTAACTAACCGCAGGCTAAAGCCTACGCTACAGCAGTTATTTCAACTCCTCCAACGCGAGCCACGCCATAAGTCCCATACCTATTTCCAAAGAAGATTCTTCAATGTCGAAAGTAGGCGTATGTACTGATGAAATGATATTGCGGGCTTCGTTGCGCGTGCCGAGTCGGTAGAAACAAGCATCTATTTGTTGGGAGTAGTAGGCGAAATCCTCGCCTGCCAACCACAAATCCAAATCTACTACATTTTCTGTTCCCAAATACGCTTCCGCACTTTGTTTCATACGGCGCGTTAGTTCGGGGTTATTTTTCAGGTGAGGATAGCCTACACGCACTTCGAACTCACAAGTACCGCCCATAGCTTCAGCAATGCCTTCTGCCATTTTTACCATACGCTTGTGCGCATCTGCTCGCCACGCTTCGTCATAAGTGCGGAATGTTCCCTCGATATACACTTCGTTTGGAATTACATTCGTTGCGCCATTGGCTATTACTTTGCCAAAGGAAAGTACCGAAGGAATTTTGGGGCTACAGTTTCGACTAATGATTTGTTGCAAGGCTACAATGATATGCGAAGCAATCAAAATGGGGTCTATCGCCATTTCGGGCATCGCGCCATGTACATACCTTCACGAAAACCAACCTTGCCTGCAGGCAAGTGAGGCATCACGTGCTGTCCAATGATACTTTTCGGAGCTTGATAAATGCCTTGCGGTTTCAACACGCCATCTTTTATCATGAGCGAAGCCCCGCCCGGTATTTTTTCTTCTCCGGGTTGGAAAAGTAGTTTAACTGTTCCCTCAAATTGGTCGCGCAAATTATGTAAAATATGCGCCACACCAAGCAGGGAAGCCGTATGTGCGTCATGTCCGCAAGCGTGCATTACGCCTTCTTTTTGCGATTTGTAAGGCACATCATTTGCCTCCACGATAGGCAAGGCATCAATATCGGCACGCAAGGCAACGGTTTTGCTCGAAGGATTCTTGCCTTCTATATACACGACTGTGCCTGTAGTAGCCACGCCTTCATGAGGTGTTAGCCCCATATCGCGGAGTTGTTGGGCTATGTATTTTGCCGTTTCAAACTCTTCAAAAGAAAGTTCGGGGTGGCTGTGCAGATGTCTGCGTATGCCCACAATATTCGGGAGCGCGTCTTGCGCAAGTTTTTGTATTTGGGATTGCATAGAGTGAATGAGTGATTGAGTGGGGAGTGAATGATTGAGTGAGGGGGTGAAAGTGTTTGGTAACAAAGATAAAACAAATGAACAAAGAAATAAATGAACAAATAAAAACTAACCATTCACTCACTCATTCACTCCCTCACTCATTCACTCTTTTTAAAAGTTGTATTGATAACCAACTGTATAGACTTGCTCGCGTGATAAACCATCAGGATTATGTTTTCGTTGTATGAGGGCATCACCATAGACTACTTTCAGGGCGTTTTTGACAGAAAGATGATATGTTAAGCCCGATATGATGCTCAAAGCAAGCCCTTTCGTGTCAGGGGCAATACCGCGCACATTCGCGCCATTGGTAAAAATATCGTCTTGGAAGCGGTAAATGCCCAACAAACCTGTGTGCAAATCTAAGCGTTTGAAACGAATATTGCGCTCTACGCGAAGCATCACATCTGCGTGGCGTTTCAGGTCTTTTGACATAGGTATGCCATCTTGATGTATGCGTCTTGCGTCATCAGCAGGCAAGGCTTTTCGCCAAACTGTCCACGTAAATTCGTTTCTGTTGTTGTTTACCAAAGGCAGTTGTAGCCCTGTAGCAATGAGCCAACCCCGCGAAAGGAGCGACACACCCGCCACAAAATCATACGTTCCCAAACTCGTTTGGTGATACATAGGCAAGGGCAGTCCGTAGCTGGTTTGTTTGTTGGCGTGGTTCGTAGGAATCTTGCCTCCAATGGTCGCGCTTACCTGCATTTTTTCATTTTGAACCAAAGGGCGCGAATAGCTCAACGAAATATCGCCCAAGCCTTGCGAGTTTTCCAAGTGATTGAACGTCATCATATACGGCAGTTTGATTTGCACCACATTTTTGTTGCCCCTGCCAAGACTGATATTTGCCTCTACAGTCGTAGCGGCTATGTAGTCCTCGAACTTAGTACGGGCTACATATTGGCTTACCTCCATAGACATCAATTTGGCAAAACGAGCCACTTTCAGGTGTTGGTCGGGCTTCATAGCACCCATAGTACAAAAGCCCGCATCACTACAACCCTGTGGGTAGGCAAGGAAAGGAGCGAGCAAACACCCCATAAATAGCGCAATATTTTTCATAGCCTTGTTCGAGAATTTATACAATGCGGAAGTTTCTACAACAAAAATACGCCAAACTATCCTAAATACAAAATTTGGCAGTTTGGAATAACAAAATTATAGCATTTCCAAAGCGTATTTGTTTTCTTTATAGCAATATCATACTTATTTGGTATAATGTTTTTATTTTTTGATAAAATGTATTTCTTATTTAAGTCAATGTATTTATCCGTTGAGTCATTGTACTACTCCGTTGAGCCAGTGTACTACTCCGTTAAGCCAATGTAGCACTCCGTTAAGCCAGTGTACTACTCCGTTAAGCGAATGTATGTGATTTTGAGCAAAATAAGTGCTACAATGACCTAACGAAATAAAACAATGGATTAAATAAGGAATACCATGTATCAAAAAAGATGTATTTTGTATAGTATCAACACGAATATTCAACATGATAGCTATTACACCTCATTTTATACACCGCGTAGGCAAGCCCTGTGCAGTTTGGGGTATGCATGGGCAGTGTTAAAAAAGCAAGAAATAAAAACGTTTTGGTAGGTTTGCTTGTATATCGTAAAAACTCCCTAAATTTGCTACCAAAATCTGACTGCCTTTGAATTATGAACAAAATATATACATTTTTTGCAGTAAGCCTGTTGGCTATCGGTGTCGTGGGTGCGCAAACGCCTATCAATCACCCCAAAAAGCATTATGTGGACTCCCTCAATCGCTACCACTTACAAGCCGAATTGCCTATTTATATTCATATCTCTACCTCGCCTGATGGAAAGACTGTGCCACTCGCGCCCAATGACCAAAAGGAGGTAAAGGCTATTTATCTTGATGGACACGGCAAACATACGTTGAAGCACGTGGACGGACTGCACCAAACCGAAGATAAGTTTTGGATTTATGCTGATGGACTCGCGCCTACTTCGAACATTGCCTTCTTGAATGCGCCACGCTTCAACAATGCAGGCAAGCAATATTATGGGCAAAACCTGCTATTGACTTTGGTAACCAAAGACGAGATGTCGGGCATACAAGGCTTGTATCATTCCTTGAATGGCGAGGATTTCAAACTCTATGGCGTACCGCTTCGCTTCGACAAAGAGGGCAACTACACGCATAAGTATTATGCAGTGGACAATGTGGGCAATATAGAAGCCTTGCGAAGCAATGATTTCACAGTCGACCTTTCCGCGCCCAATACCTATCACAATGTAGTAGGTATTGCAGATGGCAACATTATTTCCACCTCCACGCGCATTTATCTTACGCCTTCAGATAGCATTTCGGGCTTGTCGCGCACCTTTTACCGCATTGATGGCGAGGCTGAAAAGCCCTACATGGCGCGTAACCTTGTGCCGTTTAGCTACTTGCCTGATGGCGAACATACGCTTACCTACTATTCGGTGGACAATGTGGAGAACCGCGAAAAAGACCAAACTTTCACTTTTTATTTGGATAAAACCTCGCCTATTATGTCTGCAGATGTATTGGGAGATAGGTTTATTGTAGATGGCAAGGTGTATTTTTCGGGGCGTACCAAGTTAAAACTTACGGCTGTCGATAACAAGTCGGGCATCAAAGAAATCAAGTTTTCGATAGATGGACAAGAGTATGATACTTACAAAGATGCGTTTTATTTGCCAAGTCAATCAGGTGTGCATACCATTCGTTATTATGCCTTAGACAACATGGGCAATCAAGGCGTGGGCAACAGCGACCAAAAAGTTGATGAATTTCTGCACAATGTAAGCCAAGTCTATGTCGATTTGACGGGTCCCGTGTTGAATTATCAATATGCGGGTCCCATTTTCCAAAAAGGCGATACAATATTTATAAGCAATCGTAGCCGAGTACAACTTTCTGCCTTTGACCCCGAGTCGGGTTTGCAAAAAATCACGTACAGCGTTGATGGCGAAACGCAAGAAAACCCCTATCAAGGCTCTTTCTCTATCTCGCAAGCGGGAGCGCATAAGGTTGAATTTTATGGCTATGACAACGTAAACAACCGCAATGTGCGCAGTTTCAACTTGACAGTGGACAATGACGGACCGATTATTTACCCATCGTTCAGTAACTCGCCTACCCGCACTGAAGACGTGCCTGTGTATCCTTCGTATGTTACGTTGTTCTTAGCGGCTACAGATTTGAATACGGGTTTGGAGCAAATCTACTACAAAATCAATGGCGAGTCAGAAGTACCCTATACGGGCATTATTCGCGGGTTCAAGAAAAACAGGGTGTACAATGTTCTCATTCGCGCCACTGACCTTTTGGGCAACCAAAACGAAAGAACCATTACTTTCAAAACGGATAAATACTAAACTGCCTTGCCTAAGAGCGCGAGGCTGTTGAGGTAGGCAAGCACTTTATTTGCCCCGCCTTGCTTGTTTTCAATATACGCTTTTGCTTCCTTGCCTGCCGTTTGCCTCTCGGCTTCGTAGGCAAGGAATTTTGTTAATAAAGCCTCAAACTCTGCACTATTGCGGATAGAAAAAGCCCCGCCTGCCTTGATGAGTGCGTCTGCTTCGGGAAATTTGCGATAGTCGCGCCCAAAAATAACAGGCAAGCCAAAAGCCGATGGTTCTAAAATGTTGTGCAATCCTTCTTTGAACGCGCCACCCACGTAGGCAAGACTGCCATAATGATACAACCGCGACAGCATACCCACGTTGTCAATCAACAGCACACGCGGGGAGTCTTGGCTTGCCTGCCCCTGTAGCAGTTGGCTGTAGCGGATAGTTTGGTTGGGGAAAGAGCTTTCTATCTTTTGCAAAGTGCTTTCGTGTATCTCGTGGGGCGCGAAAATGATTTTCAAATCAAGGAATTTTTGCGCCAATGTAGGCAAGATAACCTCCAAATCGCGCTCCCACACACTCCCCGCCACCAAAGTAGGCGAGTCTTGCCTCCATTGCGCCACAGGCAAGATAGGCTCGAATTGGGCAACAGTAGCTAATACGCGGTCAAAGCGCGTATCACCTGCCACTTGTGCATTGTCAAAATGATGTTCCTTCAACAAAGCCAAACTTTCCTCATTTTGCACAAAAATTTGCGTAAACTTTTGTAGTATATCTAAAAAATAACGCGCTGAAGGTTTGAAAAAGAACTGTTCTTGCCTGAAAGTAGCCGAGAACAAGACGATAGGCACTTTCCTTGCCTGCATTTCCGCCAACACATTCCACCAAAATTCGTATTTTACCCACAGCGCGAGGCTTGGCTGTATGATGTCGAGCCAACGTTTGGCGTTGGCGTGGGTGTCTATGGGCAGGTAAGTTACAAAATCGGCTTGCGCATAGTCTTTGCGCACTTCATAGCCCGAAGGCGAGAAAAAACTAAGCAACAAAAAAAAGCGGTTTCCATGCTGTAGCCTTAGCCCTTCTATCACAGGTCTTGCCTGCTCGAACTCGCCAAGCGAAGCCACATGAACCCACACTACAGGCTTTTCGTTGCCTTGCAAGGCTTTTTCTAAAGATTGCCACACATTTTTTCGCCCCTGCACCCATAGCCGTGCTTTGGTATGAAAGGGGGAGGCAAGGCGCAACGCAAGCCCATACAAACGAACAGAAAGACCATACAACATAGCGCAAAGATAAAAAAAACTGTTAAGCAATGTAATGCTTAACAGTTTTTTGTAAAATCGCAAAGAAAGATTGGTTTAGTAAACCGTATTTTTTGCTTTTAGTTTATAGAGCAATTTTTGTTTTACACCCAAAACATCAACCTCTTCTTCTATCCACATAGCATTTTCCTTGAGTTTTTTTATAGTGCCTTCAGTTGCGACAGCCCCTACTGCTTCGGGTGTAAATTTTACTTTCTCTTTGCCATCAGCAAATTCCCATTTGCCTTTGTCTGTTGTGCCTGTATAGCGTTCAAAGTAAGATCCATCTTCTTTGAATTCTACTTCATTGAATAATCCACCTGCTGAAGCTATATCGGCAGTAACATTTTTGCCGTCTAATTCAATGGCTTCAATAAGCCACGTGTTCACAAAACGAGCTTTTTTAGAACGTAAACTCAAACCTGGTCCTTCTTCATATTTGCCACACGCTGTAAGACCTGCCACAACGACAAACAAAGATAGAACGAAAACTTTTATTTTCATATATGTTGATTTTAAGGAATTAGAAATGAAACAATAACAAGCGCAAAGCAAAGCGGCTCCGCGCTTGTATGGTTGATTAATAACCGGGGTTTTGAACAAGATTAGGGTTTGCGTCCATTTCACGGCGTGGAATAGGGAAAACAAGCTCTGGAGCATTGTATGGATATGTTACACTCGCAAAACTAATTACATTGAGCTGTCTTCTTTTGAGGTCATGAATCCTATGCCCTTCAAAGCATAACTCCATACGGCGTTCTTTCAAGATGTCGTCTATAGTGAGCGAAGTCAAGTTTGGTACACCTGCACGATTTCTGATGCGGTTGATGTCATTCAAAGGCGTATCGCCTGTGGTAGAAGCCAATTCAAAATTACACTCGGCACGTATGAGATACATCTCAGAAAGACGCATGATGTTGTAGTTCTTGTTAGGGTTTTTCCACTTGCCACAAGTTTGACGACCTGGGCGATTACCTGTACCTACATAAAATAAGTCGGTACGCCTTTTGTCCACACCCGCTATATATTCATTCAAGTGTCCTGAAAGAATTTCTACATCACCACGTCCAATACCCTCTAAGTTGGCATAGAAAGTAGCAAGTCCAGCATTGGCAATACCAGCGTTGTTGGTAATGTTTTGTTGGATTTCAAAAATTGATTCAGCTGTGTTGTCAATGTCAAACACTTGATTTACAGTAGCATTCAATGAATATTGATTGCTTGTGATAATATCGTTGGCTCTTGTCAAAGCGTTTGCATAATCACCTTGTTGTAGATAAGCACGCGCCAAAAAGCCTTTTGCAGTGTATTTGGTGGCATAATACGATTTAGCGGCGGGGTAATCTACTGTACGTATATCACCAACGGGAAGAAGCGTTTCTGCTTGAGTCAAGTCTTGCAAAACTTGCGTGTAAACTTCTGCAATCGTATTGCGTTTTACCGTTTCAAAAGTATTGGCTTTCAACATCAAAGGAACACCCAAGCCACTGTTAGCCGTGTTTTTAACCCAAGGTTGTGCGTACAAACGTACCAATTCAAAATAGCAAACACCTCTCCACAAAAGTGCGTGTCCACGCGCTTCGTCGCGCTCTGCGGCATCTGTAATGGCATTCAAGTTTTCCAACACGTTGTTGCAAGCATTGATAGCGTTATACAAATTTACCCATGTAGCAGTAGCAATGCCATTCTCAGCTACCATGTTTTTGCCTTGCAATTCACGGTAAGCTTGGAACGTTCCGCGCCAGCGCATATCACGCCCTCCGCCCATAAGGTCGGCAGAGAGTTGCAAATCACCACCAAAAAGTGTGCCTCCACGTACAATACCATAGATACCTACAACAGCCGCTCTCAATTTTTCGGGTGTATTGAGGGCTTCTGAAAACGGTAAAGATTGTTGTGGTGCAGGCTCATTCAATTTATTATTACATTGGGTTAGACTCAAAGCTATAGTCAATCCCCAAAGGCAGATTAATATCTTTTTCATATTCAAGAATTACTAAAAATTATAGGGAAATATTTATACCAAAGATGATGGTTCGCGCTTGTGGGGGTGTGTAGAAGTCATTGCCAAAGATAATGTTTGAACTTTGGTTTGAGGTTTGTGTAAAACCACTGCTCAACTCTGGATCCCAACCTTGGAAGCGTTTGCTAAAGGCAGTAAGCAAGTTTTGACCTGTTACATACATACGCACATTACTCAATTTTGCTTTGCTTAACCAAGTTTTAGGCAATGTGTAGGCAAGTGTAGCTGTTTTCAAACGTATATACGAACCATCATATATATAGCGAGAAGACATAGCTGTTCCATTGCCTCCATACAATCTCGCTTGAGGTACATAGGTAATATCCCCAGGGTTTCTCCAACGATTTAATTGTTCTTTTGTTTGGTTATCAAAATAATCACCATTCGCGGTCATAAAGCCACCTGCCATGTTGTAAATGTCATTGCCATATACGAACTGAGCAAATAGGTTCAACTCAAAACCTTTGTAAGTAAAAATATTAGTCAAACCGCCAATAAAGTCAGGATTGGGATCACCAATTACTTGGCGATGACCAGCACTATAATCATTGGTTGTACCTCCATCTTCGGTATAATACAAAGCATCACCATTGTTAGGATCAACGCCTGCATACTTCACACCAAACAAAACACCTATAGGTTGTCCTTCACGTGCTTCGTTTATCACACGAGAGCGGTTACCTGGTGCTATGATGATGCCGTTGGTTGAAATAACTTTGTTACGGTTGAAAGATATGTTGAAGTTGGTATTCCATTTAAAGTCGGCTATTTCAAGGTTTCTTGAGTTAATTGCTACTTCAAAGCCATGGTTGGAGATTTTACCAATGTTGCGTTGTTGGACAGTATAACCAGAAGTAGAAGGCACGTTTACATTCAACAACAAATCGCGTGTGTCTTTGTTGTAGTAATCCAAACTAATAGTTACGCGATCTTTCAACAAACCTATTTCTAAACCTGTGTCGAGTTGGCGAGTTGTTTCCCATGTAGTTTTACCATCTGTGAAATTGCCAGGAGTCAAACCCGCTTGGTTACCATAAGCGTTAGCACCATACGTAGAAAGATAATCAAAGTTACCAATTTCAGCATTACCTGTTAAACCATAGCCAGCACGAACTTTCAAGAAACTGATAAGATCATTATTTTTCAAAAACTCTTCGTCAGAAACAATCCAGCCCAAACCTAATGAAGGGAAGAAGCCAAAACGACTTGATTCAGGGAAACGCGAGGTAGCATCAATACGACCAGTCAAAGACACTAAGTATTTGCCCATGTACTTGT
>RDXI01000217.1 GCA_004292795.1 Bacteroidota bacterium
CGTTGCAAGACCAAATATGCCTACACTGCCCCGCAAAGGGCATAAGCGTGGCTCGCGTGAGTAGGCGGGTAGGTCGCTACAGCCCCCGCGTGAGCGTGGGCGCAGATAAATGATAAGAACGCCCGCAAGGGCGGACAGAACCCGGCTTATAAGTTCACGCTTTTTGTTTTTTTTACTCCTTTTTTTTTGTTTTTGTAAAAAGAATTATATCTTTGGGAAAAAATGGGAAGTATGCAACGCGCACATCTTCCTGCTCGTGTCCAATTATTCGCTCATTTGCACATAAAAAAACAATATGCCCAAAATCCTGATAGTTGATGATGAAAAAAGTATCCGCTACACCTTGCGCGATATTCTTGAATTTGAAAAATACGAAGTCGAAGAAGCCCAAGACGGGCTGGAAGGCTACGAAATGGTGAAAAATAACGACTATGACCTGGTGCTTTGCGACATCAAAATGCCCAAAATGGACGGAATGGAGGTGTTGGAAAAAGCTATGGAATTAGGAAAGGACACACAGTTCATCATGATTTCGGCACATGGCACTATCAAAACTGCCGTAGAAGCCACCAAAAAAGGCGCGTTTGACTTTATCCAAAAACCGCCCGACCTCAACCGCTTGTTGCTTTGTGTGCGCAATGCCTTAGACAGAGGCGGACTTGTGCAAGAAACGAAAGTCCTCAAGCGCAAAATTTCTAAAACCTACGAAATCATAGGCGACTCAGAAGGTATCAAGCGCGTGAAAGAGGATATCGAAAAGGTTGCCCCTACAGATGCGCGTGTACTTATCACGGGTCCCAATGGTTCAGGCAAGGAACTTGTTTGTAAATGGCTACACGCCAAAAGCAATCGAAACAACAAGCCTTTGATAGAGGTAAACTGCGCCGCTATCCCAAGTGAATTGATTGAAAGTGAATTGTTTGGACACGAAAAAGGCTCGTTCACGTCTGCCATCAAACAACGCATAGGCAAGTTTGAACAAGCCAACGGAGGCACGCTCTTTCTTGATGAGATAGGCGACATGAGCCTCTCCGCACAAGCCAAAGTATTGCGTGCTTTGCAAGAAGGCAAGATAACCCGCGTAGGTGGCGACAAAGAAATCCCTGTGAATGTGCGTGTCATTGCCGCCACGAACAAAAACCTGCGCAAGGAAATCGAAGCCAATAATTTTCGTGAAGACCTTTATCACCGCATAGGTGTTATCCTTATTCACGTGCCACCCTTGAACGAAAGGCGCGAGGACATTCCACCTTTGATAGACAAATTCCTGCACGACATAGGTGAGGAGTATGGCAACTTGCCTAAAAAAATCAATGCAGAAGCCTTAGAATATTTACAAAATATCAACTGGACAGGCAATATACGCGAATTGCGCAACGTGATAGAACGTTTGGTGATTATGAGTTCAGACGTGATAACCGAAGAAGATGCAAGAGTTTATACAGCTATCCGCCCTTATTAAAACAAAATAGGCTTCTTTCGGGAAGCCTATTTTTTGGTTTATTAAAACTCTATTGCTTACGCGCCTTGTCCAGCCGAGAACATATCCACGCCATCAAAACGGCAAAGGTTTTCAGTTTTGATAATGTCGAGTCCTGCTTCGGTAACTTGGCTCAATAATTTTATAATTTCGTTGTAGCTTACCGCCTTGTCTGCCTTGAAACGGCAACGCCAGTGGTCAGTGCAGAAGGTTTCCGATATGCCATCAGGATATACTTTCACGCCTCTGTTGGTAATCATTGTGAGCTTGAGCGCGTCATTTTTGATAGCTTCTACACGCTTGCCTAATTTGTTCGCATCGCGGTCATCGCAATACAAGAACACATCAACGCCTATAGTTTCCATTTTCACAGGCACAGCAGGCTTGAGCGTTACTTTGATAGTTTCTTTTGCTTGGGCATAGCTTACGGTTTTGAGTTGCGCAGGCGTTTGACCTACACGCGCTATAACGGCTTGTGCAAACTCGCGTGTGCCTACTTTCTCTTTGCTTACACCTTCTTGGAAAATGTCATACGTATGCACGCCATCTTCCAATGTTTTCAACCAAGCATTGTGTACTTTCTCGGCTACATCACTTTGCCCGATATGCACCAACATTTGCACTGCGCCCAACAACAAACCAGAAGGGTTTGCCAAATTTTGCCCTGCCCTGCGAGGAGCTGAACCGTGAATAGCCTCGAACATAGCCACTTCCGCGCCAATATTAGCAGAACCAGCCAACCCTACCGAGCCTGTGATTTGTGCCGCTACATCAGACAAAATATCGCCATACAAGTTGGGCATTACTATCAAATCAAAGTTTTCGGGTGTGTCTGCGAGTTTCGCCGCGCCAATGTCCACAATCCAATGCTCTTTTTCAAGGTCGGGATATTCCTCGCCTATTTCATCAAAGACCTTGTGAAACAAGCCATCAGTTTGTTTCATAATGTTGTCTTTGGTAAAGCAAGTTACTTTTTTGCGACCATATTGGCGTGCATATTCGAAGGCATAGCGTATAATTTTCTCTGTACCGGGGCGCGTGATGAGTTTCAAACATTGCACCACTTCAGGCGTTTGTTGGTGTTCGATGCCTGCGTACAAGTCTTCCTCGTTCTCACGGATAATCACCACGTCCATAACGGGGTGTTTGGTAGCCACAAAAGGGTGATACGACACACAAGGACGCACATTGGAATACAACCCAAGCATTTTGCGCGTGGTAACATTCAAACTCTTGAAGCCTCCGCCTTGCGGTGTGGTGATAGGAGCTTTCAAAAATACTTTAGTACGGCGAAGCGATTCCCACGCTTCGGGTGCAATCCCTGCACTGTTGCCACTCAAATACACTTTTTCCCCAATTTCTATTACCTCAATAGCAAGGTTTGCGCCTGCCGCTTTGATAATGTCGAGGGTTGCCTGCATAATTTCAGGTCCAATGCCATCGCCATAAGCTACAGTGATGGGTGTTGCCGTTTGCTGACTTTCGTGAGCCATAAAAAAATAAAAGTTTAGAGTTATGGATAAAAAATGATAGTAATACTATTTGAATGTATAACAAGATTTTTGAAAAATTGTTTTTGAAAACACTAAAAAATCAAAAAAAAACTTGCCTACCCACCCCATAGCACACATTTTATAGGTTTTCCCCTATCGTGCTTTGTGTCCTCACAAAACACATCTGAAAAATATTTTGTATTATTGTAAAAATAATTTAGTCAAGACTAAAAAAATATTTATATTTGCATAAAAAAATATAAGTATATGAAAAAACTCTTTCTGTGGCTCAAAGAGCGCGTTTCGCGCTATGGGCGAAAAGCCCTCTTGTTGTGGCTTTGTTGGGTAGTCTTGAAGTGGACGCTATTTTTGTACTTCGGGGGTATGCTTTGGCGATATTTTCAGTAAA
The DNA here is from genome assembly GCA_004292795.1 of Bacteroidota bacterium. GTDB lineage: Bacteria > Bacteroidota > Bacteroidia > Cytophagales > Microscillaceae > RDXI01. Next base: position 3,383 of record RDXI01000217.1, read on the forward strand.
ACTTCCCGAAAAAAAAGTAGGCGAGTTGTGTGCATCTTGCCTGCTTTTTTTATAACTTTGGGCGTATGAAAACTTTAGATGCTCTCATGGGCTTGTGCGTGGGCGATGCCTTAGGCGTGCCTGTAGAATTTTTTTCGCGTGATGTATTGAAAAATGCACCTGTAACGGATATGACAGGCTACGGCACGCACAATCAACCCGCAGGCACTTGGTCTGACGATAGCTCGCTTGCCTTCTGTTTGGCAGAAAGCCTCTGCCAAAGCTATGACCTACAAGACATTGCCCAAAAATTCTTGGCTTGGTACAGAGAAGAAGCATGGACTCCGCATGGGCGCGTGTTCGACATTGGCATAGCCACTTCCAAAGCCTTGCAAAAAATAGCACAAGGCACAAGCCCTTTGCAGTCAGGTGGCGAGGAAGTAAGCGACAATGGCAATGGCTCTTTGATGCGCATTTTGCCTTTGGTTTTTTGTATCAAAGACAAACCTATAGCAGAGCGTTATAAAATGGTGGCAGAGGTTTCTCGCATCACACACGCACACATTCAGTCTGTTTGGTCGTGCTTCATTTATTGCGAATATGCCCTTTTGCTGTTGGCAGGCAAGGAAAAAATGGAAGCCTACCAAGAAACAGAACAAAGCATCGGGCAATTTGTGGAAGACTCTGGCATGTTTGTATGTGGTTCAAACTACACCATACTTCAAAAATTCAATCGTATATTAAATAGAAATGAACCAATGCCCTTGCTTGGACTCAAAGAAGAAGATATACAGAGTTCAGGCTATGTGATACACACCTTAGAGGCTTCTTTGTGGTGTTTTCTCACTACCGACTCTTACTCGAACTGCGTCTTGAAAGCCGTAAACTTGGGCAATGATACCGACACTACAGGCTGTGTGGCGGGTGGTTTGGCAGGTTTGTATTATGGCTTGGAGGCTATTCCTGAAGCATGGCGCAACGCGATTGTGAAGCGCGAAGCCATAGAAACATTAGCCCAAAAATTGGCAGAACGGTATGCTTGAAAACGCTCCCTTCAATATTGTGGACTTGTTTTATGAGCAGGCAAGGGCAAATCCTGCCAAAACTGCCCTCATAGACAAAGACAATCACGTCATTTCGTTTGGCGAACTCGAACAGCAAATTACAGAAACGGCGCAATATTTTTGGCATAAGGGCATCAGGCAAGGTGACCGCGTGCTGGTGTTTGTGCCTATGTCCATCGACCTTTACAGAACGGTTTTGGCTCTGTTTCGAATAGGCGCGACATCCGTTTTTTTGGACGAATGGGTAAGCATGGCACGCTTAGAAGTGTGTTGCCAAGTGGCGCAATGCAAGGCTTTTATTGGCATTTGGAAGGCAAGACTCATAGGCTATTTCTCAAAGGAATTGCGGAAAATTCCGATTTGGTTGGGGACAGGCTACAGGAAAGTAGGCAAGCAGGCAAGCGGGCAATATGATAATTTCCAACTTACCCACGAAAACGATATTGCCTTGCTTACCTTCACCACAGGCACTACAGGCACGCCCAAAGCCGCCAAGCGCACACACGGATTTTTGAAAGCCCAACTCGAAGCCTTAGTAGGCAAGCTCGAACCGCGCTTTGATGACGTGGATATGCCCGTTTTGCCTATCGTTTTGCTCATCAATTTAGCTACAGGCACGCCTTCGGTCATTGCCAACTTCAAAGCAAGCAAGCCCAATTCGTTGAAACCTGCTCGACTATTGGCGCAAATCGAACAGCACCAAGTCAATAGAATCATAGCCTCGCCTTTTGTCATCAAGGCATTGGCGCAATACGCCCTCGACAAGCAACTTGCCTGCCCTACGCTCCGCAAGATTTTCACAGGAGGCGCGCCTGTCTTTCCTACCGAAGCACAACTTTACACAAAAGCCTTTCCTACTGCTCGCATCGAGATAGTGTATGGCTCTACCGAAGCCGAGCCGATAAGCGGTTGTTTGGCGCAAGATTGCCATGTGGACAATCCACTTCAAAAAGAAGAAAATACTTATAAAGGACTGTATGTAGGCGAGGTCGCCTCGAGTGCCACAGTGAAAATTATCAAAATCACAGACTCGCCTATAGCTGTGCAATCAGAAGCGGAATTAGAGGCTATGGAACTGCCTGCAGGCGAGGTAGGCGAGATTATCGTGGCAGGCAAGCACGTTTTGCGCGAGTATTTCAACAACGAAGAAGCCCTTTTGCGCAATAAGATTTTTATTGATGGTGTGTGTTGGCACAGAACGGGAGATAGTGGGTTTTGGGTGGAAGGGTGGAAGGGTGGAAGGGAATTGTATTTGATGGGGCGTTGCAATGCCATTATCAGGCAAGGAGGCAAGGCGTTTTTTCCGTTTGTGTTCGAGCATTATTTTCAGCAAATACAAGGCGTAGTTATGGGAACTATCCTCGAGGCGAAGGGCGAAATAGCGGCTTGCGTGGAGCTTGCCTACCCTGCCGAAAAAGGAACTATCGAAACACAAATTCTTGCCTTGCCTGCCCCCATAGACAAAATCCACTTTTTAGCCAAAATGCCTCGCGACCTTCGCCACAATTCAAGGATTGATTATCAGGCATTGAGCAAACTGTTATGAAAAGGTAAAAACAAAAAAGCCCTTACTTCATAAGCAAGGGCAAATAATAGGCATTAAAAAATCAAT
>RDXI01000424.1 GCA_004292795.1 Bacteroidota bacterium
CGGTTTAAGTCTTCCAAAGCCCCAGCGGGGCAACATCTTGATAGTGCAATAAATAGATGTCGCCCCTCTGGGGCTAAAAACTGCTTCATAAAAACCTGAATATTGAAATATAAGGCTTTCAAAGCATAGGAACTTGCCTGCCTTACCTAAACCAAAACCGCGCTAAGACTCTGTTACAGAATGTTAGCGCGGTTTGTTATGAAGTTGTGTAGGTAAGTCTTACCAAAATTTCACGCCGTAGGGTAGGCGAGCTTGTATCATGTCTTGGCGTTTTACCCAGTCCAACATTTTTACGGCAGGATAGAGGTCGCCCAATTCATTTTTGAGTTCTTGTTTTATGCTGGCTTTAGCATCAAACATAGTCGCCAATTTTTCATAAAAACTTTTTTGCGTAGGATAGAAGCGAATACGATACTCGCCTTCTTTTATCTTAGCTTCTTTGGCGGCTATGCGAATGGCATCATCTATACTGCCCAATTCATCAACCAAGCCGTTTGCTTTGGCTTCCTTGCCTGACCACACACGCCCCGATGCCAATTTTTTCAGGTCTTCGTGGCTCATTTTGCGCCCTTGTGCCGCCTTGCCTGTGAAGTCTTCGTAGCCTTCGTTTACATATTTTTGGAACATTTCCTTTTCCTCTTTCGTCAGGTCGCGCACAAGAGGCATAGAGCGAATGTCTGCCATATTGCCTGTCGAAACGCGGTCAGAAGTCATACCCAGCTTGTTTTGGTAGAAGTCCTTGCCTACGAAAAGCACGCCAAAAATGCCTATCGAGCCTGTGATAGTGGTAGGTTGTGCTACGATTTTGTTGCAACCCATCGCCATGTAATAGCCACCCGAAGCCGCAACATCACCCATAGACGCAATAACGGGCTTTTCTTTTCTTGCCTCCACTACTTCGCGCCACATCACATCAGACGCGAGCGCACTTCCGCCCGGTGAGTTGATGCGTAATACTATAGCTTTCACTTTTTTGTCTTTGCGGGCTTTGCGGATTTCTTCGGCTATGGTTTCAGAACCAATGCTTTCGTCAGTGCTTTTGCCAGAATTGATTTCGCCCTCGCCTACAATGACCGCGATTTTGTTTTCAGCATATTTTTCTTTGTTCGGGTTCGGTACTTTGTCGTATTTGTCATAATTGACAAATTTTATTTTGTCGTCTGCGCCCAAGCCTA
>RDXI01000218.1 GCA_004292795.1 Bacteroidota bacterium
GCCTATTCAACCCATTGATTTACAATATTTTATATTTAAATCTAATTCCGAACTCACGTAGGCATTAGCTTTTTACAAGGAATAGCCCTAATTTTGCAACAAAAAAAGCAATATGTCCACTATCATAGAAGCCTTACAAGGCGATATAACTCGATGCACTACTGACGCTATCGTGAATGCGGCAAATACTTCGCTCTTGGGGGGCGGAGGCGTTGATGGCGCGATACACCGCGCAGGAGGCAAGGCTATTTTGGAAGAGTGTATGGCAATTCGCGCCAGACAAGGCGGTTGCGACACAGGCGAGGCAGTCATTACCACAGGAGGCAACTTGCCTGCACGTTATGTCATTCATACGGTTGGTCCCGTGTGGGTGGGTGGGCTAAAAAATGAGCCTGAACTCTTGCGCAATGCGTATTGGAACAGTCTGCAACTCGCTTTGGACAATGGCATCAAAACGCTTGCCTTCCCCAACATCAGCACAGGCATTTATGGCTTTCCGAAAGAGCTTGCCTCCCAAATAGCCCAAAATACAGTAAAGGAGTTTGTAGAAGCAAATCCCACTGCATTTGAGCGCATTGTGTTTGTTTGTTTTGATGATGAAAATTATGCTTTGTACGCATAGCCGTTGGGCTATTTGATTTGCAAAACATTCAAAAAAATCTCTTTTAGTTTTTCCTCCAACTGTTGATAGGTTTCTTCATCAGTGTCGAAGTCTATTTTCAATCCATCACATTGCAGGTTTTTCTTGCCTACTTCGTCTAAGGCAACCTCTATGTGGGCGCGTTGCAGGATTATCTTTGCTACGCCTCCGTAGCCTCCGTAGGATTGGTCATCGCGCTCAATGTGATAGGTGTCCATACCCAATTTCACATCTTGCTCGTCGAATTGGTAGGCGGTTTGAATCATCAAATAATTGTCTTCGGTATAGAAGCCAATAATCAGCACATCACCATCTTCGTCATCAACTTCGACAGCGTCAGTTTCAAAATGTAGTATCATATACGTGATTTTTCATATTGTTTTACGTCATCAATCTCAATACCCAACGCATCAAGGGCTTTGTTATAGACACGCGACTCTTGTTCGTTGTTTTCAGCATCAGTAGCGTCAGAACTTCTATCCGAGTTGATAACTTGCAAGAGCCAATACAAGGCTTTCACACGCTCAAAGGGCGAATGACTGTTCAGGGTTTCATAAACGGCTTGTGCAAAACTTTCGTCATCTAAGTTTTTAGCTTCGCTAATCACCAATTTGTATTCTTCAGCCGTGAGGTGATGCTCTTCGCTGGTAAGCTCTACGAGCAGGCGTTTTTCTTCGTCTTGCAGTTTGCCGTCTGCTTTGGCACCAAGCAACATCAATCCGAAAACGGCTTGGTTATAGGTGAATTTGGGGAGGTTCATACAACGGGATTGTAAAAATACGGTATTTTGTCGCAAATTTGCAAAACATTCTAAGGTTTTGCAAACCTATTTCAAAGATAACTTGTTTTTTTAAAAAATAGTGCCTAAATTACAACGTTTTTTAGATTTGATATGCAAATCACTGATTCGCTTTATTCGCGTACCGAAGATGCCCTTGATACCATTCGCCCTTATCTTGCGACTGATGGAGGCAATGTAAAAATTGTAGAAATTACTGACGAGGGCATTTTGCACCTCGAATTGCTTGGCTCATGTGGCACTTGCCCTATGTCTGCCATGACTATGAAAGCGGGCATCGAAGAAGCGGTGCGCCGCCTTGTTCCTGAAATTCATCAAATACAAGCGGTAAAGGGGTAGAAAGGTGGAAGGGTGGAGAGGTGGAAGGGCTTACGGGTAAACGGGTTTGGCAGGTAAACGGGTTTGGCAGGTAGGCAAGTTAGTTATTTCACTCATTCACTCAATCACTTATTCACTCCCTCGCTCATTCACTCATTCACTCTCATGCGTATTATTCCTCTTTTTGCCCTTACAGGCACACTTTTGTTCAGCACCACGAGTTGCGAAGTATTGAAAAATGTTCAAATCCCTTCGGGTATGCTCAATACCGAACCTACTGAAGGCGAGATAGGCTCTGGTTTGAAAGAAGCCTTGAATGTGGGCATTAGCAAAGGCGTAAATGAATTGATAAAAACAGATGGCTATTTTGGCAATCAGCTTATCAAGGTTTTGCTACCTCCCGAAGCCGAGCAAGTGCAAAATATCATTACCAAGTATGTTCCCAATGGCGACAAACTTGTCAATGATGTAATCCTGAAAATGAACCGCGCCGCAGAGGACGCGGCAAACGAAGCCAAGCCTATTTTTGTTGATGCCATCACAAGCATGAGCATCACAGACGCCAAAACTATCTTGTTTGGCAATGACAATGCCGCTACTTCGTACTTGAAAGAAAAAACGCTCCAAAGCCTCGTGTCTGCTTACGCGCCCAAAATCAACAACTCATTGAGCAAAGTAGGGGCTATTCAGGCGTGGGAAGCCTTAGCAAAGCCGTACAACAAATTTGCGAACTCGCCTTTAGCCAAAACGGTAAGCGGTGCAAAACCTATCAATCCCGACCTTGGGGCTTACGTTACTCAAAAAGCCCTCGATGGCTTGTTTTTCAAAGTTACCGAGTCTGAAAAAGATATTCGCCAAAACATAGCATCGCGCACTTCTGCCTTGTTGCAAAAGGTATTCGGCTTGTTGGAAAAGAAAAAATAGCAGGCAAGGTTTAAACTTGCCTACCCCAAACACAAAAGAGCGTATTCGAACAGAATAGGCTCTTTTTTAGTAAACTGTGCCTTGTGGTTGATGAGCGTTTTAATTCCAAACTAACGCTTTTGGGGCGCGGGGGAAGGCAAGTCGATGGTTTCGGTAATGGCTTGTAGGCGAGCATCAAGCGGAAAAAGAACAGGCATAACGAAGGCAAGGAGCGAATATTTTTTGGAATTTAAGAGGTTTTTCTGTAAAATTGTGCAAAAAAGCTGAAAAAACCAAAGCCTTTCCTGCGATGAACTACCAAACCGTAACCACCAAAATCACCGAATTTCTGACGCTCAAGGCGCAAGTCGCCAAAATGAAAGAAGACCTTGCCTCCCTCGAAGCCTCGCCTCCACGCTTGGAAAAGGAGGTTTTGACATGGGAGGAGGCAGTCGCCTTTGCTGAAAGCGAAAAAAAATACGTAGAAGATATGCAACGCTTGCGCATGGGCATACTCAACCGCACCGAACTCATCATGAACCGCGAGCAGGAAATGGGGCAAATGCTCCCTATCCAAAACCATTACATCATTTTCAAACTGATGATAGAGGGCAAAGAGGAAAGCTACAAAATAGGCTATTTCCCCGAAAGCTACGGTTTCCGCATGGAAAAATACGAAGAAAATGCGTAATTCGCGCTCTTTTTTTTGGTTGTTTCAAATAAACCCTTACCTTTGTATCAATTCTAACCCCCTTAAAAATTCGAAAACGTATGAAAAAAACAGCCTATCTTTGGTTAGTCCTCCTTTCTTTTGCCGTAATAGCTTGCGGAGGCGCGAAAAGTAAACTTGTGGGTATGTGGACTGTAGAGTCTGTTTCTGGCAAAAAACCTTCTACTGAAATGACTTTAGAGTTCAAGAAAGATGGAACATTTGCACAGTCCAAAAAAAGGAAAAATGCAAACAGTAGCGAAACCCGAACAGGTAAATGGGATCTTTCAAAAGACGGAAAAACACTTGAACTTATTCCTGATGGAGAAAAAGTAGAAAACAGTGAAATCTTGAAACTTGATGCTAAAGAATTCGAGTTCAAAGATGAGCGTAATACTTTCAAACTCAAGAAAAAGTAATCTGAAAACACAAAAATAGGCTATCCGCACAGGATAGCCTATTTTTGTTGCCAAATTTTATACCGAAAAAACTTTTGAGAAGGGTTGAATGTGGATATTTTGCAGTATTTTTTTGGGGTAATTTTGCAGGCAAAGGTTTTTCGGACAACTTCTCTCTGTTTTACATAATCTTGAACTCAATCCTGCGGTTTTTGGCGCGGTTTTCTTCTGTATCATTCGGAACAGATGGTTTCGTAGAGCCAAAGCCTTTGTAGGTAAGGCGCGAAGTATCAATGCCCGCCTTGACCAAATAATCACGCACCGAATGGGCGCGGTTGAGCGAAAGCGTCATATTTGCCTCTGCCGAGCCAATGTTGTCCGTATGTCCCGAAACCTCGCCTTTGATGTCGGGGTTGTCTTGCAAGAATTTTACCAAGGCATCGAGTTCTGTTTTGGATTTGTCTTGCAGTTCGAACTTGTTGTAATCAAAGAAAATATTATTCAGCGTAAAGACCGTACCTTGCGCAATGGGTTCGAGGGGTATGTCTATTTCAAGCGGTTGAATGTCCTTGCCTTCCGTATAGTTGAAGCTCAAACTCTTGAACGCATAGCCTTTCCTGTGGACTTCTAAGGCATATTCCGCGCCTTGATTTAGCACAAGCATATAGTTGCCATTCACTTTATCGGAGGTTACAGAGGCTTGTTTTTCCTTGCTCGTGAGGTCGAAAAGGTCTATACTCGCCTCAAGTTTTGCCTTTGTTTTGATGTCATACACCACACCTTTTACATAATTGCTTCGGAAAGTAGGGCGGGCAGGTTCAGGCAAATTAAATTCATACAAAAAACTCGAAGGCACGCCTTTTTCAAACTTATCTACCGAATACAGTCCGCGTAAGCCATCAGTCGTAACAAAAAGCCCGAATTGGTCTTTGTGGTCGTTGATAGGATAGCCCAAATTTACAGGCGTACTCCATTGTTTGTTGGTGTATTCCATTTTGTAAATATCCAATGCGCCATAGCCTTCCCTGCCATTGGAGCTAAAAAACAAGGTTTTGCCGTTGGGGTGAATGAAAGGCGAGGTTTCGTCGAGTTCGCTGTTTGCTTCGGTTAGGTTTTGGGCAGGTTGCCATTTGCCATCTTCGCCTATTTTGGAGAACCAAATATCCTTGCCTCCCACACCGCCAGTGCGCGAGGAGATGAAGAAAAGCATCTTGCCATCTGCCGAAAGGCTTGCCTGCGTTTCCCAAAAGCGCGAATTAACATTCTTGCCCAAGTTTCTTGGTTCTGTCCATACATCACCTACTTTATTGGAAATAAATAAATCGCACTCGCCAAAATTTTGCCTCGCGCCTGTTTGGTCGCAAATCGTATAAACTATAGTACGTCCATCTGCCGAGATACAAGCCGTACCTTCGTTGTCGGGGCTGTTGATAGTAGGCGAGATAGGCGTAGGCAAGCTCCAAGCCGTACCGTCAAAAGTAGCCACATACACATTCTCGTCAGAGTCGCGTTGGTTGGGTTCGGGTTTTTCGCGTGCTGTGTAAATAATGGTCTTTTGGTCGCCTGTTAGGTAAGGATAGTATTGCAAATAATGTTGGTTCAAAGGAGCAGGAAACTTCGTAGGCGTGATTTGTAGCGGGTTTTTCATACCTTCCACCGCAAACGTACAATCACTCACGATTTTTTGTAGCTCTTTGATTTGCTTCTTGTCGGTGGGTTCGGAGGCAAGGTAAGCATTGGCATTTTGTTTTGCTTGTTCGTAGTTCCCTTGTTTCATTTCGTAGCGAGCCACTTTGTAGTACGCCCCGCGATAACGCGGATTATCGCCTGCTAAGGCAATCGTTTTGCGAAAGGAGGCAAGGGCTTCTTCTTGTCCATTGGGGAAAAGCGCGTAAGTTACCGCCATTTTATAGTGCGCTTCTACAAACTTATCATCTTTTTCCACTGCCTTTTTGAGCTTCTCGATGCCTTCGTCAAAACGGCGTTGTTTGAAAAGTTCTTCGGACTCTTCGTATAGCTTGATGGCTTTAGAGCTTTTGGTGCTGTAGGTTGTTTGCGCCCAAGCAGGCAAGGCAAACAAGGCGAGGCAGACAAGCAGGCAAGGAAATATTTTCATATTGGAGGTCGAACAAAGATTGAATTGTATGGTAGCAAAGATATAGCTTTTTTGCAAAAAAAAGCTATGGTACTTTGCATAACTATAGCTTTTTTGCAAA
>RDXI01000018.1 GCA_004292795.1 Bacteroidota bacterium
ATCAAGATATCGCCCCGCTGGGGCTTTGGAAGACTTAAACCGTTGTGCTACAAAGATGTCGCCCCGCTGGGGCTTGTATGCAACCTTTTTATTTCCGAACTCACGTTCAAAAAACGCAAGTAATTGATTTTCAGTATTTTATGTTTTTGATGAATTTTTGGAAGTAGGAAAAATATTTTTTAATTTTGCATCAAGTTAGTCGTATGTAGGCAAGGCTTTGATTTTTGGCTATTTTTCAAGAAAAATAGTACGCGCTTCAGTTCTTGCAACTGCTTCATTATGAGGATTTTAGATTTGTTTCTTGCCTGTAGGTGGGATTCTATTATGAAAGCCAATGATATACGAAAAGTTCGTGTATTAACGAGTTGGTGACAAGTTTGAAAATACTACAACAGTAAACAAAATCCTAAACTATGTATATTTTAGATATAGAAAAACTAGAAGCAGGAGATATTTTTTTAACAAGGTCATCTTCAAGAGATAGCAAATTAATTAGGCAAATATCTCAATGTGATTATTCACATGCCATAATCTATGTTGGTGCTTCGAGTTGCATTGAATCTGATGGACTTGGAGTTCAATCGCAAAATATTCAGAGGTTGTTATTTGAAAATGAAAGTGATATTTTAGTTTTAAGAGTTAAAGATGATAGTTTTAAAAAAATGCTTTCTGAGGTAATTGTATTCGCAAGGCAAAAAATAGGTACAGAATATTCAACTACAGAAGCAAAGCTTGCAAGATTAGAAAAAAACCTTTCTGCTAAAGAAACAAACAGGCAGTTTTGTACAAGGTTTGTAGCACAGGCTTACCAAAATGCAGGTATTCAAATAGTTGCTAATCCAGACTATTGCTCACCTAATGATATACAAGGTTCAAAACTACTTTCAATTACCAATAATGTTTTGAGAGCAGCGTTAAAACTTGAAATTGATTTTGCAAAAAGTGAAAATCCTCTTGAAAAACAAAGAGATATTCATAATTTCATTTTTGAAAATTCAAGGATAGTTTCAGAACAAGATATTCAAACATTTGAACAATTATCAAAATACGTTTTAGAATACCCTGACAAAGAAAAAGATATTGTGGAAATTATTGAAAAATCAGGGTATTTAGATATGTGGAAAGGTGATGTAGAACGTAATCCTTGGTATTATGATTATAAGGAGTTTCTAAAACACTATGCTAACCCAAAACAAAGGAAAGAAGTAGGCTATTTCTTTGCCACAACAGAAAAAGAAACAAGAGAAAGATATTATCAAACCTTGGAAACAGTGAAATTTGGATATTCTTTTTATGGACAAAAGTATTTTGAAATTCAGATAGAACTTTATAAGAAACTAATTGAACTAAGCGAAACACGAGAACTTGTTGGAATATTAGCACTGGCAAAGTAATCCCCTGTTCGTTTAAGTGTAACACTTAAACACAAAGGAATTGCGGTTTTTAATTGCTACGCCAAAGGCAAAAACACCGTACTAATTTGTTTTTAGTGCGGTTATTTTTTTGGTTTTTAGAGTTTATTTTGTTTGTATTATACCAAAATAAATTTTAAAGTGCATATAACAAAAGGCTGTAGCGCACCCTTTCTAGGGTGCGGGGTGTCGATTGCTATGAATACACCCTAGAAAGGGTGTGCTACAATGGCGCAAGTTAAGAATTATTTTAGTATTATTTTTATTTTCCACACTTCATATTTTCAAAAATAGTATTTTATTTTAGGATATTATTTATTTTCTATTTTTTTTATATTTTTCAAAAACTACACATAATATATACATTTTCCTACACTTTCTAACACAAAAAAAACGTTTTTGCTGTATTTGTCCTTGTTTTGTAGGCAAGTTTGTTTGTGCATACCTAGCATACCATTACAAATTCACCAAAATATTAGGAAAGTACAAACTCATACATAACACAAATCTTCATGAAGACTAACATTTCTGCACAAAAAAAGGGCAACCACAATGGATTGCCCTACATATATAGCCATAAAAAATTACTTCAATCGTATTTTTTGCCCTACTTTCAGTTCGCTTGAGGCAGTAAGGTTGTTTATTTTGGCAAGCGTATCAACGGGTATGTTGTACTTCGCGCTGATGATAGGAAGCGTATCGCCCAATGCTACAATGTGCATGGGAATTTGGCGCATTTTATTGCCCAAATGCTCGAAATGATGAGGCATCAACGTAAAATATTCGCTTATGATAATTTGCGGTTTCGAGAAGTCGTATATCAGCAAAGGATTGATAGTATTGCCTTCGTAACGTGTTTCGAGGTGCAAGTGCGGTCCCGTACTCCAGCCTGTCGAGCCTCCGTAGCCTATGATTTGTCCCGCTTTCACGATTTGTCCCACTTCTACTGCTCGTTTTGAGAAATGTCCGTACAAGGTTTCCAAGCCGTTTCTGTGGCGCAAGACTACATAATTGCCATAGCCATTTTCGAAAGTAGAAATACGGACAATACCATCAAAGGTAGCGGCTACAGGTGTTCCCATTTTCAAATCCAAATCCACGCCTGTATGGAATGTTCCCCAACGAGGACCGAAAGACGAAGTTTGGAGCGTTTTTTCCAAAGGAGAAGCCCAATACTCGCCTTCAGGCAAGTTATAAAGGCGCATTTGTATAGTATCTTTGAAAATAGAAGCTTTTTTGCCATAAGGATTGATGTTGTTTGAGTCCCAGATGCGGTAATATTCCGCCGCTTTTACCCAAACGCTATCTATATACAATTCTTCGGAAATGCGCACTAATTGTTTTTTGCCCAAAGCATCATACAAATTATCACGCCCTACAATAGCAGGCGGTTTTTGCATCTTGAAGCCTCCATCTGCCATACCATCAGTATCTACCTTATCAGGTTCGGCAACGGGTTCTTGGTCAGGATTGATGAATTGCAAGGGGCGTGTACGAATACTATCCGTGCCTTTTTGGGTGCTATCTTTGGGTTGTGCGGGAATAACTTTATTATCTTTGAATTTACCTTTTTCTATTTGTGCGTGGGCGAGTGTCATCGAGAGGCACAAACCCAACATACTAAGGAGTAACTTCTTCATAATCAATCAAATGTTTAGTGGAAAAAATTTTATGAACGGCATACTTGCCTACCTGTTGCAAAGTAGGCAAGTAAAAAGATTCATAAATCATACCAAACAACACCTTTCAGCATTGTTTTGTGTTGCAAGGAAACTATAGTGATGCCATAGCTTCTTTTTCAGCCAAAAACCTTTCAGCATCAAGCGCGCCCATACAGCCCGAAGCGGCGGCGGTGATAGCTTGCCTGTAGGTTTTATCCTGCACATCTCCACACGCGAAAACGCCTTCGATATTGGTGCGTGTTGAGCCTTTTTCGGTGATGATGTAGCCTTGTTCGTCCATATCCAAGAAGCCTTTGAAGATGCTTGTGTTGGGTGTATGCCCAATCGCCACAAAAAATCCGCTAATAGGCAGTTCTCGTACCTCTTGCGTGAGGGTATTTTGCACGCGCACTGCTTCGACAACCTCCTTGCCTACTACTTCCAAAGGCGCAGTGTTCCACAAAATTTCGATATTTGCTTTATTTTTAACGCGGGCTTGCATAATTTTGGAAGCACGCATTTCATCACGTCTTACTATGAGATATACTTTTTGGCAAATGTTCGCCAAGTACGAAGCCTCTTCTGCCGCGCTGTCGCCTCCGCCTACTACGGCTACAGCTTTGTTTTTATGAAAAAAACCATCACACACTGCACAAGACGACACACCACCGCCCAAATCGCGCAGACGCAATTCAGAAGGCAAGCCGAGCCACTTGGCAGATGCGCCTGTGGAAATAATCACCGCATCAGCTTCTATAGTATGTCCACCGTCAATAGTCGCTATTTTTTTGTCCTTGCTGAAATCTACAGCCGTAACCATACCATAACGGACATCAGTATCAAAGCGTTTGGCTTGTGCCTCGAGGTCGCTCATCATCATTTGCCCATGTATGCCTTGCGGATAGCCCGGGAAGTTTTCCACCTCGCCTGTGAGCATCAGTTGTCCGCCCGGTTCGTTGCCTTGATACAATACGGGTTTTAGCCCAGCCCTTGCCGCATATATGGCGGCGGTGTAGCCTGCGGGACCCGAACCTATGATAAGACAATGTACTTTTTCCATGTTGTTTTCAGGGGTATATGGTTGATATTGCCTGCAAAGATAAGGCTTTTTGTAGAAAAAACTGTATCTTTTGTTACGCTCCTGCCACAGTAGGCAAGAAAAAACGCCCCTGCAAGCTCGTAGGGGCGTTTTGGAATTATTTATTCGTCATCCTCTTCATTGTCGAATTGGTTTGTATTTTGTAAGACGTTCCCTAATACAGTGCCTTTCAGCATATTGGAGAATACATCGGCTACGCTCTTGCCTCCCAAGATTGCCAAAGGCGACATGGATTGCGCCACGCGCTCTGCAAGGGCTTTGTCGGCAAAGGATTGTAGGGCAGACACGAGATTGGGCGAAATAGCTTGTGCCTTCGCTACTACCGCATCTACTTCTGCCTTCATTTGCGCAAGTTCTTGCTCCAAACGTTGCTGTTCGAGGGCAATATCGAGTGTTTCGTTTGCTTCTTTACGCTTCAGCTCTGCCTCATTTATCTTGTTGAGGTTGTCTTGTTCAGCGAGGTTAGCTTTCAGGCGAGATTCTTTCGCTTGTACTTCCGAATTGATTTTTGCTAACTGCAAATCAAGCTCTTTTATCACTTCTTGCTGTTGTAGTTCGAAGCTCTTTTGGCGCGTAGAAGATTGTGCCAATGCGATTTGTTGCAATACTACCTCGCTTTCTTGCGTAAATTCCAGCTTGCGTTTTTCTGCCGAAATTCGAAGGGCTTGTTTCACAATGTCTTGTTGCGAAGCAATCAATAAATTTTCAATCGCTATATCGCTCAAACGCACATCAAGAATTTCGACATCATAAATGCGCATACCATTTTCGCTGAAAAGCCTGCCAGCACGTTTGCCATCTTCGGCAGGTTTGCCCAAAATAGCATCACGCAAGATTTCGATGCCACTGCTATAAAATTCATTTACCGAATAGCGTTTTACAGCGTTGCGGATAAAAGAACGCATATGGTCAGTCAAAAACTCCACATAGTTTTCTACATCAAACCATTTTTCAGGCTCGCCTTCGAAGTTCACGCGGTAGGAAAGTTGTATGCCTACTTTGGTATAATCTGCCGTTTCTGCCGCCACAATATCCGAAACTTTGTTATAAAGCGAGCGCAAATAAACGGTTTTGATGGTATTTTCCGAAGTCTTGGGCGTACCTGTGGAGAGCGTTACGGCTTCGAGGTTTTCGTCATATTCGAGTAGGTAAGTTTGGGGACCCGCTACCACTTTTCGTGCTCCCGTTTTGCTCACTACCAACACCGCATAGCCTGTCCAAATGTTAATCGTAACTGCGCCATCATATTTGGTATCAAGCGTAATAGTGCGCGGAGGCGTATAAGAGCTATCGCGTTCAAATTCATCACTTACCAATTTTTCCGACACTTTTTCTTTCTTGCGGGCTTCTACCTTGCCTGCCAATCCTGAATCAGGCTTGGCTTCCGCATAAATTTCTGCATCAGAAATAAAGTTTTGGCTTTGGTTTTCGGTTTTGAGCATTTTTTGCAACAAAAGGTTGTGTTCCAATGCTTCTTGATTACCGGGGAACCAAAGGGCTACTTGCTTAGGGTGCAAAATACGCCTTACCAATACCGCCTCGCGGGGGTCAGGCAAGAACATAGCGGGTCCCTTTTGAAGTGAAACTTTGCCTGTTTTGCGGTTCAGGTAATAACGCCCCTCGCCTGCTGGAATAGCTATAGAGTAGTGACGTTCTTTTTGTCCGTACTTCACAATGGCGTGTTCGGGGCGCGGGTAGTATATCATTTGGTCTTTGCCTGTGATGAAAAGCTCATCACCTTCCCTGTACGAAATTTTATTTTCTGTATAAGGGGCAATCACTTTGATATACAAACCGCTCATTTCGTTCAGTTCTATCGCCTTGAACTTGCGCATACCATTTCGGTAGATAAATTCTTCCGTTGGTTTGGGGAATACCACTGCGGGACCTTGTATAAAACGCTTGTTGCCATCTTCGTCCAACAGAATACAATACTCCAAACGCTCAAGGGTTACGGCTTCGCGCACATATTCTTCGTTGCCATCTTGCACTACTTCTACGCCTGTGGGCGGAATGTAGAAAGAAACGTGTGCACCTGTGATGACAAGCGTACTGCCCATTGTGAGGTCGGGAGCTTCTTCGGTAATTTCGGCGGGTGTTTCCTCGCCTTCTGTGGTGGCTTTGGATTTGATAACGGCTTTTGTCCAATTCTTTTTGGCTTCGTCTTCGTCATAGACACGCACCAAGAGGTATTGATTGGAGCGCAAATTGTGTCCGCGCAATACTTTCGCCATTTGTCCAGGCCAGAGCGAGAAATTGATAGGACCAGGGATATTCACTTTGCGTCCTATGTTCAGTTCTGCCAAGTTATTGCTTGTGCCTGTTTTGGGTTGGTGTCCATCTTTGGGCGGGTTTTTCATGACCACATACCAACCCTCGGGAGCTGTTACAAATGTTCCTATGGACTCATCAAGCGACACCCTGTCGAAGCGTTTGGTGTCATTGTTGAACACTACAGGCTTGTCGGTGTTGGCAAGGCTTGTTTTGTAGGGACCCACATACACATTGATATTGCCCTTCGTTTGGTCGGATATGAAGGCGTATTCATTGGGGGCAAGCACGAGGTCGCGCTCTCTGTTTTCTTCAGCCATGAGTAAAAAGGTAGGTAAGTTTTTGTACGCCCTAAGGTAATACAAAAATCGTACAATGCAAAGGTTTGTGGAGAAATTTTACCCCAAAACGATATACATTTTCATTTTGCCCTTGCCTTTCATTTCTATCTCGCCTCTGTACTCGCATCTGAAGATGTCTTTCACAAACTCGTAGGTGCTTTCGGTGATGTTTACCTTGCCTACCAAGCCCGTACTTTCTGCCCTGCTTGCTGTATTGACTGTATCGCCCCAAATATCGTAGGCAAATTTTTTCTTGCCTACCACACCCTCCACGACCTCGCCTGTGTGAATACCCAAGCGACACTCGAAATAAGGTTCGCCTTTGGCAATACATTCGTTTTTGTATTGGTTCATATAGGTTTGGATAGCCAAGCCCACGCGCACTGCGTCCACAGGGTTCGTGCTGTTTTCTATAGGCAAGCCTCCAGCGCACATATACGCATCTCCAATCGTCTTGATTTTTTCGAGGTTGTATCTTTCTACAATTCTATCAAATTCGGAAAAACATTTATTCAATTCGTCAATCACGCCTTCAGGCGACATAGTAGCACTTCTTGCCGTAAAGCCTTGAAAATCAGTGAATAAAACGCTTACTTTTTTGTAGTTGCGGGCAGTCGCTTTGCCGTTTATTTTCAGCTCATTTGCCACTTCGTCAGGCAAGATATTACGCAAAAGTTGGTCGGATTTGGCTTTTTGACTCTCTATCTCGTCATTGGCTTCTATGAGGGCTATTTTAGATTTTATCATAGAAATCGTCAGTCGATAGCGTGTTTCTATCAATACGAACATAAACAACGCCACCGCCAACAACAACAAACCGCCATTCACTAAAGCCTCTTGCAAGTTGAGATGATGGTTCATTTGGAAAAAGTAGGCAGTGCCAATGGTAGAAATAACAATGATAGCCAACGAATAATACCAACGCCACAAGATAAACATACCGCCCCCAATGAACAGTGCCAAATAATTCAGGCTATGCCCTGTAAAGTCCTCAATTTTGATGAGGCTAAAGGTATAGGCGTTTTGCAACGAAATAGCAAGAAAAGGAATGAATATCAAGACTTCAGGCGAGATAAGTTTCTTGCTATGCGCCCAAAGTGCCAACAATGTTACTGCGGCTACGCCCAAACGTAACAGCATCACTTCCTTGAAGGCGTGGGGAATGTTGAAATAATCGGTCAGTCCGAACAAAGGGTCAAAAATAATGGCTATCCACGCACAATATACGTGGTAGCGTGCTGACGACTTGCGCAAGTCTTCTTGCCAAGTGAGTGTAGATTTGGGCTTTGTTTTGAGGGAACTAAGGGGCATAATAGTTATATATACTCTCAAAGATAGCGAATAGTTTTAAACTTTCCGTGTGGATTTGAGAAAATAACAACTTTTCACAGGCAATGCCACATCTCGCCCTCGATATTTGAAAATTAGCTTGCCTACCCAATGCTGTATGCCCAAGCCTACAGGGGCAAGTTTTACCACAAAAGCACCTTGATTGTCGGGCGAAATAGTTTGCTGGTTTACGACGAGCCTGCGCCCTACTTGTGGAGCTAAGGCTTCCAAAGAAACCATTAACTCGACTTTCTCGCCTATTTTTACTGTCGTTTTAGGCAAGCTAATAACAGGTAGGTATCGCAGAAAATATGTACCACGCTCTAATTCTGTATAAAACAAAGTTATCAAAATTTGCTTTTCCCATTGTTGGATTTGATACTGTTTTTGGGCTATTTGCAAATCATTCCATGCTTTGTTGGTAGTGAGTTGTAAGTTGTGATACTTTGTAAAATACGCGGAAGGAAAAAGATGAAGGTCTTTGTAACGTTCATACAAAAGGTTGTAGTGCGCCTGCAAAACTTCGTGAGGCTTGCCTGCTGTTTCTAATTGCTTAAGGGTTTGTTGGGTAATTTGTTGTAATTCTTTGGCTCTTCGTAGGGTTTGTTGCATTTCTGGAGAATGTCCTTCTGTGGCTACTTTTTGGGCTATTTGTGTAATGATTTGCTTGTTTTGGTGTGCTTGTTTGGGTAGCACTTGCTTGAATATGGCAAGGGCTTTTGATAGGTCGCGGGTAGGCAAGATAGGCTTTACCGTGTCAGGTCGCACCCAATATTGAACGGTTTGTGTTTGAAAGAAGGGCATAACATTTCTCGATAGCACTGAAATACTGATTTGTTGCTTGCCTGCTTTGGTCGGATATACGGTGTACTTGCCTACTCCTGCTTCGTTTCGAGGCAAGGTGTCCTTGCCTACCAAAATAACATCTTCGTAATTGAGATGGTGTTTTTTTATCAAAAATACGTTTGCCGTGTATGTTTCCCCTTTTTGAATAGTGTCTTTGAGAGGGATTACTACCGCAGAATAGGGAAGGAGAGGCAAGTCTATAGACGAGCCTTTTTGCAGGGTTGTATCAGATTCTATTTGCGAAATATCAAAGTCTATCAAGTCCCAATTTTCTGAAGGGATATTTTTTGCACAAGCACACAAAGTAATACATACTCCCAATAGATATTTTTTCATAACTCCTTTATTTTTTATTTTTTCAAGACGTACTCAACATTTTTTTGACTACCCTTACAAGGGTATTTTTATACCCTTGTAAGGGTATTTTTAAAATTCAAATTTGTTGTAAAAAATTGATTATGAGGCGTTTATGATTTTTTGTTAAAAATGGCTGTTTTGACTTTTCAAAGCCTTTTGCATACCTTTGTTGCAGAAATACATATAAAAAAACTCTAAAAATATATTTTTTTATACAAAAAACCCTATTATGACAGACGATAAGAAACTCATTGTAGCCTTCCCGCTCTATCCCGGTTGCACCCTTGTAGATTTCGCAGGGGCTACTCAAATTTTTGCCGCGCCCTCCAGTGGCTTCAAACCAGTTTGGTTAGCTAAAACCTGCGAGCCTGTAGAAACCTCTGATGGGGTTTCTGTAATGCCTAATGCTACCTTTGATGATTACATGAAAAAAAAGGAAGAGAAGGAAAAAATAGCTGTAGTATTCGTACCCGGAGGAGAATATGAAGGAGTGGCTAAGGCTATGGCAGACGAAGCACTCCTGCAATTTCTTCACAATACAGCCTCGCCTGATACCTGGACAGGCTCAGTGTGTACGGGAGCGTTTATTTTGGCAGCTGCAGGAATTTTGCATGACTGTGAAGCTACTACTCATTGGGCGGCAATTCCTGTACTCCAAATGTTGTCTGAAAAACTAAAACTAACAATACCAGAGGGCTATCCGCGTGGCGTGGCAAAACACAGGCATAAACCTTTTACAGGTGGAGGCATTTCATCATCTTTAGACCTTGCTTTAGAGATTGTGATTGCACTCAAAGACAGAGAACACGCAGAAAAATCGCAACTGTTAGCTCAATATCAACCTGATCCGCCTACTTGTGCTGGAGACCCCAATCACGCGCCTGCCGAGATGGTAGAAGCCATGCGCCAAGCTGGGAAAGCATCACAAGAAATTTTAGTAAAAGCCGTCAATAAATTACTTAATTCTCATTCATAAAAATATGCAAAATATAGTACAAAGCGTTGCTTCTGGTACTTGGACGTACCGAAGCCTGCTAAACAATCCTGATTTATCGGCTGATTTTGACTCGCTTAAGTTTGGAAAGGCTAACCTATTCATTGAAACATCTGCTGATGGCAAACTTTCAGGGAGAATTTATGATACAGGTTGGGAGCTTGAACTAACAGGTTCTATCCAATATGGCTCTCCTGCCACGCTTTGGTTTCAAGGCAAGGGTATGGTTGATGGTTCGCTATGGGTGTATGATTATTTGTGCTATGTGGTGCCACACATTCCAAATGGTGTGCAACAAATCCCTGCTTTAGTTGGTAGTATCACACGTGTCGTACCACATCCCAATGGCAATGGTGGGACAAGCCCTGCTGGTGTAGTGTGTTCTTTTTATGCGGTATTGCAAAATAGTTAGTTTGGAATCATTAGGAGAACAGCTTGCACAGAGCGAGTGTTTCTTTGGACTACATTTTTGAAAATTAGCTTGCCTACCCAATGCTGTACGCGCTCAAGCCTACAGGGGTAGGCAAGTTGCAAAATCAGCCAAAATTACTACTTTTGTGTATGCAAAAACTACTTTTGTTCCTTCTGCTTGCTTGCCTCTCGCCTGCTTTGGTAGGCAAGCCACTAACCTTGCCTACAGATACTATAAACAACCATCAAATTTATTTGAATAAAAAGCCTCTTTTGTTTGCCAATGCAAACATGAAAAAAGAGGAGCTAACAATATCGTTGGCAAAGAAAAGCCTCAAAAATACGGATAAGCTTGAAGTGGTCTATGGTACTTGCACGCGAAGCTATGAAAAACATCAGCTATCTTTGAAAAACGCACAAGGTAAGACAGTTTGGAAAACTTCCACACACATACACCAAAATCCCTGTTTCCGTTTTGCTACAATCCAAAGAAAAGGAAGTGAGCTTATATTTCGGGAAAGTGTTTTTAGCCAAAATAACCCTGCGTTGAGCCTTTCTTGCCTGCGTTTTGGGGTAGGCAAGTTGTGAAATCTATAAAAAGTCACTAACTTTGGAGTATGAAACCCTTTGAAAAGTGGAAAACTGAAGAAGTAGAAACCGTCTTTGGTATGTGGCTTGCCTACCAACAACCCTTAGATGCTGAAGAAACCAAAGTTTCGGAACGCTTGAGGACGCGTTTACAGAGCTTTGCAGATTTTTGGAACGAAGAGGACATCAAAGTTTTTTTCTTGATGCCTTTGATTGATGTTGTAAATTTTTACGACACAAGCTATCGCACTTTCATGGAAACGACCTTTCAGGCAACCCTTACAGATGCACAAAATAATCCTTGCACCTTGCGCGGAAGGGTGGAAATGTTGGTGGCTATGGGCAAACAAGACCCCAAAACGCCTTTTTTCTTCCTGAATGAGTATAAACCACAAATCAAAGCGCAATCAGACCCCAAAGGGCAACTTTTGAGTGCTATGGTGGCGGCACAAGCCCTGAACAACGGACATAATTTCCCTGTATATGGGCTTTATAACATTAGGCAAAACCTCTATTTTGTGATTTTGGTAGGCAAGGAATATACTGTTAGCCCACAATTCAATGCCATGAATAGGCAAGAGTTAGACCATACTATCAATATGCTTCGGTTTGTGAAAAAAGAAATTGAGGGTTTTGTAAAAATTTTGTTGAAGAAGTAATTGATTTTCAAATAATTAAACTATATGCTTACCACCCAAGAATTTTCTGATTTTGTATTTCAAATTGTCGACCTGCTGTATGGCGAACAAATAGAGCAAGCAAGAACATTGTTACAAGAAAAATGCTTGAATGTAGGCTTGCCTACATCTGGAGAGGCTATTGAGAATGTTTTACTTACTGTTTCAAGTAATTTTAAAAACTTAGAAACACGTATGAGAAAAACTTATGAAATGGAAAAATTAGAAATAGAACTTAACGAAATAGAGGCGAAAAAAGCTACAAGCATTCTCGCAAAATTGGGGGTACATGTATTGAGCAAAAGAGAAAAAACTATTATAGCTATACTCGAGGAACATCGAGCCAATATT
This sequence comes from Bacteroidota bacterium, assembly GCA_004292795.1. Lineage (GTDB taxonomy): Bacteria > Bacteroidota > Bacteroidia > Cytophagales > Microscillaceae > RDXI01. The sequence continues at coordinate 12,338 of RDXI01000018.1, forward strand.
GCGGAACAACGTGATTTATTAGAACTGAACAAACATGAACACAAAACTACAGCGCAACTTTTTGAAGATTTGCTTAAGGTGTTTCTTATTGAAATTGACAGAAAAAATTTGGATCATTGGATTGCTGAACAATATGCACGCCAAACTTACAATCAAATCTTGCATCTCGATAGTAAAATCCATGCAAGACCTCATAATATGTTATGAGGCTAATGTTCAGATAACCTTTTGTGAGTAAATAAAACTCAACTTTATTCACTACTTCTGTTCGTTATTTGAAGTAGTAAGACAACATATCCGTATCAATCAAAGCCTCTTTCATAGTTCAAAATCAACTTTTTTGTTGAACATCTCATGAGTGGCACGTTTGCCTTCTTGCAAACGCAACGCAAGTTCTTCGTCCTCGATGTCGTTCCACATACCCGCAAAGGTCGAAGAAGCCTCCGCATTGGCTTTTTTCTCTTCGGGAGTCATATTTCGAAGCCTCAAAAGGCGTAGGTACTCATCTATGTCAGAGAGCTTGTCGGTAGGCAAGAGACTCAAATGATGCAAGATGGATTGATAGATTTGTTCGGTCTGGCGCATAGAACAGGGGGGAATGTAAAGACAAAGATACATTTTTTTTTTGATAACGCAAAAGCGAGCCTTTTTTGTCTATTTGTATATTCTTTTGCCCAATATCCCACAAGATAGGTCGTCTAATAGCCCTCAATGCTTGCAAAAACAACCAAAAAACACTAATTTTGGGGCGAAATAAACAAAAAGCCTGCACAGTTTCTTGTTTAGAAGATTGTTTTTAAACTTCTTACCGTTCTATAAATGCCTCTCAAGTTAGACTTCGCGGACAGGTTCGAGCAACGTCATCATGGCACACGCGCCCAAGACATTGCTGAAATGCTCCAAACCATTGGCGTACAAAGCCTTGACGAACTGATTGAAAAGACCGTTCCTGCGTCTATTCGCCTTCCCAAACCTATCAAGGTTACAGCCCCCAAAACAGAACAAGAATTTTTGGCTGATTTCAAGAAATTGGCAGGCAAGAACCAAGTGTTCAAATCGTTTATAGGTATGGGCTATTATGATACGCACACGCCTAACGTTATTTTGCGCAATATCCTTGAAAATCCGGGTTGGTACACCGCCTACACGCCTTACCAAGCCGAAATAGCACAAGGTCGCCTCGAAGCCCTTATCAATTTCCAAACGATGGTTATGGATTTGACAGGTATGGAAATTGCCAATGCTTCCCTGCTTGACGAAGGCACTGCGGCGGCTGAAGCTATGACCATGCTTCACAGCTTGCGCAAAGGCACACGCAAAAGTGCAGAAACGTTTTTTGTGTCGGAACTTTGCCACCCGCAAACCATCGATGTACTAAAAACCCGCGCTACACCGCTTGGCATCAACCTATTGATAGGCAATCACGAAACTGTCGACCTTACCTCGCCTGAAATCTACGGCTTGCTTCTGCAATATCCTGCTACCAATGGCGAAGTATTCGACTACACGAACCTTATCGCCACAGCAAAAGAACTCGGCATTTTTACCGCAGTAGCGACTGACTTGTTGGCTCTCACTATCTTGAAAGCACCCGCTGAAATGGGCGCAGACGTGGCAGTGGGTTCTGCACAACGCTTGGGCGTGCCTATGGGCTATGGCGGACCTCACGCGGCATTTTTTGCTACCAAAGACGAATACAAGCGACAAATTCCCGGGCGCATTATTGGGGTTTCCATAGATGCAGAAGGCAACAAAGCTTACAGGATGGCGTTGCAAACCCGCGAACAGCACATCAGACGCGAAAAAGCTACTTCGAATATCTGTACTGCCCAAGTATTGCTTTCTGTGATGGCGAGTATGTACGGCGTATATCACGGACCTAAAGGCTTGCGTACTATTGCGGAACGTGTGTATGGCTTGACGCAACTTACCAAACAAGGGCTTGAGAAATTGGGCTTCGAAATTGAGAACAAATATTATTTCGATACCATCACGGTTGTCTTGCCTGCTGACAAAATAGAGGCATTGCGCAAATCAGCTGAAAAAGTACAGATAAACTTCCGCTATTATGCAGAAGCAGGCAAGGTAGGAATCAGCTTTGACGAAGCCAAAACTACTGATGATGTAAACGCTATTTTCAAACTCTTCACCGCAGTAGGTAAGGAGCAAACCACGAAAGAAAAAACTGCCTTCACGACCTACACAAAAAGCCTTGCCAAAAACATCGAAATTCGCTTGCCTGATGACCTTATCCGCACAAGTGACTACATGACGCACCCTGTTTTCAATACGCACCACACCGAACACGCGATGTTGCGCTATATGAAGCAGTTGGAAAACAAAGATTTGTCGTTGGTACATTCGATGATTGCGCTCGGTTCTTGCACGATGAAACTGAACGCAACGGCAGAAATGATACCCGTAACGTGGCGCGAATTTGGAGGCATACACCCCTTCGCTCCTCGCACACAGGCGCAAGGCTATACTGAATTGTTTACCAATTTGGAGAAATGGTTGTGCGAAATCACAGGCTTTGCGGGAACGAGCTTGCAACCCAATTCGGGAGCGCAAGGCGAATACGCGGGCTTGATGGCTATTCGTGCTTACCTACAACACAAAGGCGAGTCCGCTTATTCCTTCTTCGGCACATGGCACAAACCCTGCGAGTGCTGTCATGGCAGGTATGCAAGTAATTGTAACGAAATGTGACGAACATGGCAATATCGACTTGGCTGACCTTCGCGCCAATGCCGAAAAATACAAAGATAACCTTGCCTGCTTGATGGTTACGTATCCCTCGACTCACGGAGTTTTTGAGGAAGCTATCCAAGAAATATGCTCGATGATACACGAGTTTGGCGGACAGGTATATATGGACGGTGCGAACATGAACGCGCAAGTGGGGCTTACCTCGCCTGCTATGATTGGCGCAGACGTTTGTCATTTGAATTTGCACAAAACATTTTGTATTCCGCATGGAGGCGGTGGTCCTGGTATGGGTCCTATTTGCGTAGCTTCGCATCTTGTGCCTTTCCTACCTCACCACGCTGTAGTGTCTTTCTCCAATAGCAAAGAAACAGCCGTTTCTGCCGCGCCTTGGGGCAGTGCAAGCATCTTGACTATCTCGTATGCCTACATAGCCATGATGGGAGGCGAGGGCTTAACCAACGCTACCAAAATGGCAATCCTCAATGCCAATTACATCAAAAAACGCCTCGAAGGGCATTACAACGCGCTGTATGCAGGCAAGAATGGTACTTGCGCCCACGAATTTATAGCCGATTGCCGAGATTTCAAGGCGCAAGGCGTAGAAGTGGCAGACATGGCAAAACGTTTGATGGATTACGGTTTCCACGCGCCTACGGTTTCCTTCCCTGTGGCAGGCACACTCATGATAGAACCTACCGAGAGCGAAGACCGCGCAGAATTGGATAGATTTTGCGAGGCTTTGATTGCCATTCGTGAAGAAATACGCGAAATAGAGGCAGGCAAGGCTGAAAAAGGCAACAACGTTATCGTAAACGCGCCTCATACGGCTTTGATGGTTACCGCTTCGAATTGGGAAAAACCCTACTCACGCGAAAAGGCGGCTTATCCCCTTCCTTACCTGCGCGTAGGCAAGTATTTCCCTGCTGTTGCCAAAATAGACAACGCATACGGGGACCGCAATCTCGTTTGTGCGTGTATTCCTGTAGAGGAGTACGCGAGTGAGGAGGCTGTGGCGTAACGAACTTTTTTAGGTTGTTTGTAGTTATTGTAAAAAGGCTACAGACAACCTTTTTTATCTCTTTCTAACCTAAAAACAATCAATCCTATGAAAGAAACTAACCATTTATTTGAAGGCGAAGAATTTGCGCTTAATACTCCAAAGGGGAGCAATATCATTCAAATCTCTGATGAAGATATTAATCAAAAATACAGACGAGGTGAAATACGCATTGTTACAGAACAAGCGCGTTATCCCCTTGATAGTATTGAAACTATGTTAGATACTGGTAAATACATATTAAATCCTGAATATCAACGTAGAAAACGTTGGGATAATGTGAGAAAATCTCGCTTAATTGAGTCGTTTATTATGAATGTCCCTATTCCCCCTGTTTTTTTGTATGAGGTGGATTATTCAAAATATGAAGTAATGGATGGGCAACAACGCCTTACCACAATTTATGATTTTTATCAAGGTAAATTTGAATTAGAAGGATTGGAACTCTGGAGCGAGCTAAATGGTAAAACTTATCAAAACCTTCCTGAACAAGTAAAAGGAGGTATAGATAGGCGTTATCTTTCTTCTATTGTGTTATTAAGAGAAACAGCCAAAAATGATATAGAAGCAGAAGAATTAAAAAAAATGGTCTTTGAAAGACTAAACAGTGGCGGGGAAAAATTAACCCCACAAGAAACAAGAAATGCTATATACAATGGGAAATTTAATCAATTGTGTTTGCGATTAGCAAAAAGTGATGCTTTTAGAAAAATGTGGGGCTTGCCATTGGAAAGTGATAGTGAGATTAAAAAATTAAAAAGCGAACCATATAGAAAAATGGAAGATGCAGAATTAGTTTTAAGATTTTTTGCTTATCGTCATGTAAATGAATTAGTTTCTCCAATAGATAAGTTCCTTGATGCTTTTTTAGATAGAGCTAATAGCTTTTCTGATAAACTTATGCAAGAACTTGAAGACATATTTATAAAGACTATAGATTTAATATATGCTATTTTTGGAAAAGATGCGTTTCTTTTGCCTATTAAAGTTCTAAAATACAAAACACCTTCAAAAACTGTATATGATCCTATGATGCAAGCATTCTCTACAAATTTACAGCATAAAGATATTTTGTTAGCTAAATGTGATGAGGTGAGGCGAAAAAGGTATGAAGACACAGATGTTCTTTTTATATCAGATAGTAAGTATTTATTTGATGGAAGGAAAAATAACAGAAATGATGTAATAGAGCGTATAGAATATTTTGATAAATTTATCAAATCATTTATCGAAACAACATGAACCAGTTTTCCCTTGACAAATTCAAAAACGAACTTTCTCAACTGCGTGCATACCTACAACACATTCAAAACGTGAATGAAGTGATAGGTTATGCACCTGTGGAAACAGATAGCGAAGTTATAACTATGCTGATAGAAAAGTTAAGAAAACAAGAGTTTGATAGTAATTTTAGAATAAATAGAAAAACTTTTGAGTACAAAGCAGTTATTATATCGCTGTATGGTACTCTCGAAAGAACTATAGAAAATTGGGTAAAGGAATATCTTGATGCTTTGTCGGGTATTGTTACAGATTATGCTAAACTTCCTGATAAAATAAAAGATAACCACTTTAAAAATTCTCTTGAATTGATTACCGATAAATTAAGCAAAAAAGACATAGCTCCAAAATACCAACATTTGAGAAAAGAGGAGGTTTTGAAAATACTGAATCAATGTGTAGAACAAGGGACAGAGTATAAATTTAATGCAGATGCTTTTTTATTATCTTCTGGGAATTTAAAACATGATAAAATAGCACCAATATTAGCAAATTTGGATATAGATTTGAAACAAACTACTTTTCTAAAAGATAAATCTGAAAATGAAAAAAAAGCTATCTATGCTCTCATAGATGAACTTGTAGAAAGGCGTAATGAAGTAGCACATGGTTCTGATAGTGTTATTGACAACTTATTAGAAGTATCTTTAATTGAAGAACATATCATCAACTTAGAGATTTATGTCAGTGCTATATTTGACATTCTCAATCAAAGGCTTATCCGTTTTGAAGCTGAGGAGTCAGGGGCTTTTTTTTTTAGTAAACATAGCGAAGGATACGGTTTGGCAACATAAAATTGTAGGCATTTTTTTAGAGGATTATACAGTCAAAATAGATGATTTCGTACTTATTGAAACACCTGATAAAGAATTTTTAAAAGAAAGGATAGTAGGAATAGGAACGGGGAGCGGTAAGGATTTAAAGAAACATACAAATCTTTCTGTTATAGATAAAACAGAAGTAGCTATTATCGTCAATGCTCATCTAAGTAACAATGCAAAGTCCCATAAATTCTATTTGAAAAACAATCAAAAATAGAATAAAACTATGCTATATTTTCAAAAATACTCCACCCAATTTTGCCAAACCTTCAGTCATTTGCAGGCAAAAAATCTGCATTTACAAGCGAGTTACGCGCTTGATACGGAATGGTTTGCTATGCAATTTCGCTTCGTAGAACAACCCACTTCAGGCGAGTTCGAAGCTATCGAGATAAACTTTGAGGCGATGTTGGCAGAAGAAAATACTACAAAAGAGGCGTTTTTGCAAGAAATACAGTACAATAAAAAAATAATATTCTACGATATTGAAACCTTGTATATTTTTAACTCGCCTACTTTGGAGCGTTGGATACCCGAACACGCTATGCAAGATGCAAGAGATGTTTTAGGCATTATGTTTAATTCTTTAACCAATTATCCACAAACTATATGAACAATGCCACTACATCAAATCTTTTTATCCAAAAAATAAAAAATCTTTTCGCCTTTTCTAGTGTTAGAAAAATGAATGACAAATTTTAGTTTTTGATAACCTTATCAATCATTCATTTTTCGACACCTGAAAAGAATAATCTTAGATTTGCTTTTCAGGTGTCGAAACGCTGAATAAAAAAAGTATGTTTATATCCACATTTGATAGCGTTTCTAACACCTGAAAAGGCGAAAAGCCTCTGCCTCTGCGCCCAATAGTTCTACAATCTTTTGATAAGACATGACAGATATAAGGGTTTTGATGTTGTAAGAATTTGCAAAGTTACAGCTTAGAAACATGGCACACAACCTCTGTGCTTTCCTGCTTGTTTTGGGCTTGCTATATACAACATGATAGGATATTTTGTAACTTTGCACCCTAAAAAATTGTTGTTTTTACTATGGAAAATCTTATCCAAGACATTGATATACTCACGCCAGAGGCGCAAGAAGGGTGCGAAACGGTGAAAGTATCTGTAGAAACCTCTACAGGCAAGGCGCGAAAATTATATATTGAAAGCTATGGTTGTCAAATGAACTTCTCAGATAGCGAAATCGTAGCGTCCATTATGCACGAAGGAGGCTTCGACACGACCTCAAGCGAAGAAAATGCCGACCTTATTTTCCTCAATACTTGTGCTATCCGCGACAATGCCGAACAGAAAATTCGCCACCGCCTCCAACACCTAAACGGGCTGAAAAAACGCAAGCCAAGCCTGATGATTGGCGTGTTGGGCTGTATGGCTGAACGCTTGAAAATCAAACTTATAGAGGAGGAAAAAGTGGTCGACCTCGTGGCAGGACCCGATGCCTACCGCGACTTGCCTAACCTCGTGAGCGAAGTAGATGGCGGACAAAAAGCTATGAACGTATTTTTGTCAAGAGATGAAACCTACGCAGACATCGCGCCTGTGCGCCTCAATTCCAATGGCGTAAGTGCTTTTGTGTCTATTATGCGTGGTTGTGATAATATGTGTTCGTTCTGTGTTGTGCCTTTCACACGCGGAAGGGAGCGCAGTCGAAACCCTCATTCTATAGTAGCCGAAGTACAAGATTTGTTCGACAAAGGCTACCGCGAAGTTACACTTTTGGGGCAAAATGTGGACTCGTATCTTTGGAGTTCGAACCCTGATGTTATTTCTATCTTAGGTGAGAAAAAAGCTGTAAAACAAGGCGCAGACCTGACAGGCGTAGAAATCGTGAACTTTGCGAACTTGCTCGAAATGGTGGCGCAGGTAAGCCCGCTTGTGCGAGTGCGCTACTCGACCTCGCACCCCAAAGACATGACAGATGATGTTCTGCACATCATGGCGAAGTACGAAAACATCTGCAAGTACATTCACTTGCCTGCCCAAAGTGGCAACTCTCGTGTCTTGGAATTGATGAACAGAGGCTACACAAGGGAAGTATATTTGGACAGAATCCGCGCCATTCGTGCCATTTTAGGCGATGATTGCGGAATTTCTATGGACTTGATAGCGGGCTTTTGCACCGAAACAGACGAAGAACACCAAGACACGCTTTCGCTCATGCAAGAAGTGAAATACGATTTTGGCTATATGTTCTACTATTCAGAACGCCCCAATACACCCGCCGAAAAACGCTTGAAAGACGACATTTCCCTCGAAGTAAAGAAAAAACGTTTGGCGGAAATAATCAATCTCCAAATGGAACACTCGCTTGAGCGCAATCGCCTTGACGTAGGCAAGACTTTCAAAGTGTTGATAGAAGGCACTTCGAAACGCTCTGAAGACCAACACATGGGACGCAACACTGCCAACAAAGTAGTCATTTTCCCCCGAAGCGATAAATACCAAAAGGGCGACTATGTAACAGTGAAAATACACGACTGCTCTGCCGCGACTTTGTTTGGTGAGATAGTAGCATAAATTTGTAGGGGCAACCCTTGTGGTTGCCCTTTGTGTAAATACGCATTTTTATTTTAAACACGATTTGTGTCCGAAAAAGGGCAACCACAAGGGTTGCCCCTACATTTTGAAATTTCTGTATATTTTTTGTGGCGTGTGTACTCACGCGCCATATTTTTCTAAAACAAAACAACCTTCGAATATGAAAATCAAACAACTGAACATAGAGAACTACAGGGGCTTCGAGCAGGCAAGCATTACCTTTCCCGACAACAATTTGGCTGTTTTCATTGGCGCGAATGGAGCAGGCAAGACGAGTGTGTTGGATTTGGTGGCGAGTTTTTTGGAGGATTTTTTGTTGGGGATACATAACTACTATCCTTTACAAAATAAAGAAATTAACCATAAAAAAGGTGTAACAAATGAATTTATCAATATTATAAATGAAGCAAATGCTAAATATTCTTTTGGTATCACACATACAAACGAATTTGCCTTTGATGAAAAAGACTTAAAATATAGGGCAAAAGAATTACATAGTAAGATGTTTTTAGAAAATATAGAATTATCCAGAGATATTACTGGAAATGGCTTATACTCAGAAAGACAAATTTTTACACCTGAAATTAAACTGAAAAGAACAAAGGAAATATTAGGAAACCCATTGTTTAGCACACCAATTTTTGTTTATTTTCAGTTAAATGTTACTAAAGCTAAACGAGAAAGATATTACTCAATTCCGCAACTTGCTGTTTATGAGGAACTTACATCAAATATAAATAATTTTGCTGTTTTCAAAGCTTGGTTCAAGCAAGAAGAAGATTTTGAAAATCAAGAAAAAGTAAACCAAGAAAATCTTGCCTACCGAAACCCCAAATTAGAGATAGTTCGAAAGGTATTGGAAACTTTTTTCCAAAAAATAGAAAGTCCCGTTTTTGCCAAAATGCGCATACACAGGCAAGGAAGTAAAATATTTGATTTCAATAAAAAATTTTCAGCAGATAGTTTATTGATTGATAAAAATGGACAACCTTTCGAGATAGAACGACTTTCTTCAGGTGAAAAATCGTTGATGCTTTTGGTGGCTGACATAGCGAGGCGATTGTCTATAGCCAATCCTGCGTTCTCGCCTACTGAAGCCCTGCAAAAAGGCGAAGGCGTGGTGTTGATAGACGAAATAGAGCAACACTTGCACCCGCGTTGGCAACGTTTGGTCTTGCCTGCCCTACAAACCACATTTCCGAATGTACATTTTATTGTTACTACTCATTCGCCCCAAATAGTGAGCAGTGTTCCGCGTGAGAGCGTTTTTATTTTGGATAATTTCCAAATAAAAGACTACAAACCTTACACACAAGGACGCGACAGCAATTCTATTTTACAAGATGTGTTCGGGGTGGAAACTTATCCACAAGCGTACAAAGAAAAATTGCACCAATTACATCAACTTATCCATGATGAAAAAGCAGACCAAGCCCAAAAGTTAATGCAAGAACTTATCAGTTATTGGGGCGAAAACGACAGGGAAATAAAACGCGCTCAATTATATTTAGAGGACATTGTATGAAACACATCAAAAAACAAGCTAAAGAACCTGCCACTATCACAGAAATAAAGTCTGTAAACGGTACTTTTGACGACCTCGACAAAGAACAAGTACAAAATGCTTTGCTCGAGGAGCAGGGCTATCTTTGTGCCTATTGTATGCGCAGAATTAGCCGAGAGTGGAATCCTGATGCCAACAAATGGAAAATTGAAATAGAGCATTACAAGCCACAAGAAAAGTATCCTGAAAAAGCTTTAGACTACAGCAATATGCTGGGTGTTTGCAACGGCACAGCAGGCGAAAAACTGCATTGCGACAAAACCAAAGGAGGCAAAGCAGATGGAAAAGTAGAGCTAAAAAAACTCAATCCTTTGGACAGCAACTGCGAAACAATGCTTCAATACCTTCCTGATGGCACTATTCAAAGCGTGAATGGTGATGCAGAAGTTGAGTCCGACTTAGACAAAGTGCTAAATTTGAATGACACCAAACTAAAAGAATTTCGCGCAGATGCTATCGAGAAGGCATGGCGAGAGTTCCAAGAAAAACACAAGAAAAATAAAGGGAGTTGGACTAAAAAGATGTTTCAAGATGAGATAAATCGCCTAAAACAACCCAATAAAAAAGGCAGATACACCGAATATTGCCAATGTCTTATCTACTTCTTTGAGAAAAAGCTAAAAAGAGCGCAAGCATAAGCAAAACATCACAAACGATTGCATACAAAGGCTATCAGAGAAAGGGAGGTATTTTCAACAAAAGTAAACGCTTCGTAAATTTTTCTATTATATTTGCCAAACGAATTACTTATTCACCCTATCATTCATTCACTCTCATGGTTTCCCCTCATAGCCTTCTTACCGATTTCGACATCAGCCTTTTTAATGGAGGTAAGCATTTTAGACTTTACGAAAAACTCGGCTCGCATATCGTAGAGCATGAAGGCACAAAGGGCGTGCTGTTCGCCGTGTGGGCGCCTAATGCAAGTCAAGTAAGCGTAATTGGCAATTTCAATGGCTGGCAAGATGCCCAACATAAATTGTATCCGCGCCTCGATGGTTCGGGTATTTGGGAAGGATTCATTGCCAATATTGGGCAAGGCGAGATTTATAAGTACAAAATCCACTCACATAATTTCGGGCAAATTTTAGAGAAAACAGACCCGTTTGCTTTCTTTTGCGAAGTGCCACCCAACACCGCTTCGGTAGTGTGGGATTTGCAATATGCGTGGAAGGATAACCAATGGATGAAAGAACGCCCCAAAACCAACGCACTCAATCAGCCTTTTTCGGTGTATGAGTTGCACATTGGTTCGTGGAAACGCAATACAGAAGAGGGCTATCGCTCTTTGCACTATACGGAGCTTGCCGAAGAACTAACAGCGTATGTAAAAGAAATGGGCTTCACACACATAGAGTTTATGCCTGTGATGGAACACCCTTTCTTTGGTTCGTGGGGCTATCAATCTACGGGCTATTTCGCGCCCAGTAGTCGCTACGGCACGCCTCAAGAATTTATGCAACTTGTGGATAAGCTACACGAAAACGGCATAGGCGTTATTTTGGATTGGGTGCCTTCGCACTTTCCTACTGATGCCTTCAGCCTCTCCAACTTTGATGGCACTGCTTTGTATGAGCATGGCAATTTGGAGGAAGGTTTTCACCCCGATTGGAAAAGTTTTATTTTCAATTATGGGCGTTATGAAGTCCGCTCTTTCCTCATCAGTAGCGCGATGTTTTGGTGTGATGTTTACCATGCTGATGGCTTGCGTGTTGATGCGGTGGCTTCTATGCTGTACCGCGATTATTCGCGCAAGGAAGGCGAGTGGCGACCTAATATCTACGGAGGACGTGAGAATTTGGAGGCAATTTCTTTCCTACGCGAGATGAACGAAGCCTTGTATGCCAACTTCGAGGGTATTCAAACCATAGCTGAAGAATCGACTGCTTTTTCGGGTGTTTCGCGCCCCGTTTACATTGGCGGTTTGGGCTTTGGTATGAAGTGGATGATGGGCTGGATGCACGACACGCTCAAATATTTCAAAGAAAATCCGCTTTTCCGCCGTTATCATCATGGCACTATTACCTTTAGTTTGGTGTATGCCTTTTCCGAAAACTTTATGTTGCCCCTTTCGCATGACGAAGTAGTGCATGGCAAGGGACCGCTTTTAGACCGTATGCCAGGAGATGAATGGCAACGCATGGCAAATTTGAGGGCAATGTATGGCTATATGTTCACCCACCCCGGCACGAAATTGTTGTTCATGGGAGGCGAGTTCGGACAGCCTACAGAATGGCAACACGACCATCAACTGCCTTGGCATTTGTTGCAACAAAATTCGCACAAAGGCGTAGCCGAGTATGTGAAGGCTCTGAACAAACTTTACAGAAGCGAACCCGCGCTGTATGAAAAAGCCTTTGATGCGAGTGGCTTCGAGTGGATAGAAGTAAACGATTATACGAACTCTGTCATCACATACATACGCAGAGGCAATAATCCTGAAGAAATTATCATAGTGGCGTGCAATCTTACGCCTGTGCCTCGCGAAAATTATCGCTTCGGTGTGCCAGAAACAACGGAACTCGTGGAATTGCTGAACAGTGATGCAGGCGAGTTTTGGGGTAGCAATTACAAAACCTTGCCTACCCTAAAGGCAGAACAAGTAGAGGCACATGGACGCGAATTTTCCGTAATGGCTACTATCCCCCCGCTTGCCACTGTAGTTTGGAAAGCCAAAGTAGTAGTAAAGACACTTCCGCAAGCAGAGGAAACAAAATCTCAAGAGGAAACGCCTAAAACATCAGGCAGAACCAAAAAAATAGAAAGAACAGCCGAGAAAAAAGACTCGCCTGCCAAAACAACCAAAAGCAAAAAGGCGTAAGTTGTGAAATAGAAAGAGGTTAGCCCAATGAGCTAACCTCTTATTTTTTATCGCATCACGCGGTCAAGGTCTTCTTTCGCAAAAACTTTGGCTTGCGGTTGCAAGTTGAGTTTGCAGACTTTCGCGGGTGGAGCGCAATCTTTCTTGATAGTTTCGGGTTGATAGAGCGCGAGGCGGTCTTGCGGGAAAATCACGACCAACATCTCTTTTCTCGAAAGGCTTACTTCATTTTGTTTCTTCAGTTCTTGAAGCAGGTAAGCACTGCCTATTTGCCCCACACGATACACTTGCAACGATTTTTCTTGCGTACTTTTTTCGAGTTTGAGCGTATAGGTTTCGCTTGTGTTGTTTTGCACTGCTTTTGCGCAAGCATACACACCCAAGTTGCGCACTTTGAATTGTCGGAAGGCGAGTTGCCCTTGAGATTTTTGAGGCATTTGTTGCAAAGCATTACATTCTGCCAATACCTTCTCGTAACGCTCCAAAACCGTATTTTCGGTAGTTTCCACGTCTTTTTGTGCCGTTACCACGAGTTGATTAGGCGAGTCTGAAACCGTTTGTTCGCCTTTGATGCGCACAGGCACATGAAATTCCTTGCCTTTTATTTCGTATCTACGTTGTTTTTCGTCTATCAATATTTTGTTGTTTTTTATCAACACCAATTCAAAAACATCTTTCGTTTCGCGCTCTTTCCATATTTTGGCGGTGTTGTCATCAGAGGCAGTAACCCACATAGAGCCATCTTGCGAGGCTTGTACGCTATTCACAGGGGCGGTATGTTCGCGCAAAGTGCGCACTAAATTGCCTGTGTTAGACCAAATACGCGCCACGTGGTCTGCGCCTGCGGTCATTATCCACGTACCATTTTTAGCAAAAGCCGTTTGGCGAATTTTTTGTGTATGTCCTTCGCGCTTTTCGTTTGGATTATTGCGCATATTGCGTATCAAAACAGTGCTGTTGGGCTTGTTTTTGTTCCAGTGCCACAGGCGAGGAGTAGCCTCTGCATACGAGAAGATATGCCCTTCGTCAGGCGTAAACATAGCTTGCCCATCTGTAATATCAGTTAGTTCACGAAGTTTCTTGCCTGTCGTAGCCCACACAATCGCCTTGCTTGAGTTCGGATTGCGCGAAGTAGTGATAATGTAGTCGCCACTTATCGAAAAACGCGCTGTACCAAAAAAGCCCTCAATAGCACGCACTTTCGCGCCTGTTACCGCCCAAATTTCGGCAGAAGACTCGTCAGGGATTGTCAGAATGGTTTTGCTATCAGGCGAGAATTGCGCCTCGAAGTGAGGTACATAATGTTTCAAACTAAATAAAAACTCGCCTTTCGCACTCCAAAGTTTTACCGTGTTGTCTTCGCTTGTAGTGAGTATATATTGCCCATTGGGGCTGTAAGACGCATTTTTGACAGAGGCAGTATGTCCACGTAAAGTGAACAAGCGGTCGCCTTGCCTACTCCAAACTATAGCAGTGCGGTCATTCGAAGCAGTCAAGATGTGTTGTCCATCAGGCGAATATACAGCCATATTCACACTTGCCGAGTGTCCTTGCAAGGTAGAAAGGAATTGCGCATCTTTTGTCCAAAGTCTTGCTGTATGGTCGTCAGAGGCAGTAAGAATGGTATTGCCATCAGGCGAGAAAACAGCAGAACGCACAGGTGCAGTATGTCCTATGAGGCTCAAAGAACGATAAGGCTCATTTTTTAGTTTCACTTCGTCCCATTTTTCTTGCAACACCCAATCTTGCTTGCCTGCGGGATTGTGTTCGGGGTTCTCGCCTACATATTCCCAAATGGTGTTATGATAGCGTGCCAAACCCGGGTGTTGTTCTTCGTTGAGTTTGAGCGAAAACAATTTATTGGTTTCTTGAGGCAACTCACGTGCTGAAATAGTAGCCACATTTTCGGGGCGTTCTTGCATTTGCTTCAGGTTTTGCTCCAAACTTTCCAACTCACGTTGTTTGCTTTCCAACAATGCCATAGGCGAAAGGTTGGTAGGCAAGCTTTCTGCCATGATGGGCGAAGCTCCCAAATACTGCCATTTAGCATCTTGCGATTGCGCGTGGGCAGGAGTAGCAAGGGGCGTGTTATACATCATTTGGTTGCCCTCTTGCAAGAAATAATGCGAATAATCCTTCGAAATATCTGCCGTAAGCATATTCACTTCCAGCACTTTATTAGGCGCGAGGTGCAAAGGCTTGTCATCTTGCCAAGCACGTATTTCGAACATTCCCAACGTAGCAAGTGTATGTTTGATGCCCAAAGAATCATATTGTGTAGGCACTCCTGAAGCCAATAAGTCGCTCAAACTACGCATTTCGCGGTATTGAACCGTGATATTGCCCCTTGCCTCCTCGCCTTGATTGTTCACAAAAACACCTGCGGGAATTTTTACATACGTTCCATTAGGCAAGTACAATGTCTTGGCTTCAGAACCTTGTATTTTCCAATCTTGATAGCCCACATCTATTTTTTTGTTCTCAAAAGGCGATTGCCATTTACGCACCAAGCTTGCTTGGGGCGTACTCAAAATCCAATACGCAGTAAGCAAAGAGAAACCCAACAACAGCACTACAGCCACCCGCATAGCACGGCGCGTCATGGTAACTATCAAAGATTTTCTTTCTGTATTTTGCAATTCGCTGATGGTAGGCACTTCGGCTAAAGGGCTGTCTGCCAATACATTAAACGCCTCCATAATGGCTTGTTGGCAATGCGGACAAGTAGCCAAATGTTCTTCTTGCTCAGTTGTTAGCAACGGTTCCATGCCTTTGGCACGAGCTTGGGCATAGCGCATCACCTCCAACTGGCTAAGATGGTTTTGGTCATCAGGTAGTATAGGATGGATAGACGTTTGCATAACCGTATGTTATTGTACTCGCACTACTTCCAATTCAGGAGTAGCAGAAGGAGAGAATATTTTTTGCCAGAATGATTTTTTCTTTTCGAGGGTTTGTGCGTGTGCGAGTTCAGTATGCACTTTGAGTTCTTCTTGTTGATAATGGTAGTGCAAGAAATCTGTAAAAATGCGCTTGTCTTGAATTTCCCAAAAATGCACACCATCTTTGATTTGCATATAGTCCAAAATGCCTTTCCTGCCTCTGTCGCCTGATATTTGTTGATTGAGCCAACGCTGAATGGATTGCGCAGTGGCAGTTTCGCCTCTGTAACGCTCAAAATAAGGACGTACAAACTCAAACACACTCAAATCGTCAGCCTCTTGGTATTGGTCTTTGATAGAAAAATGATATTGAATTTCTTGTATATCTACTATAGCTATATCTCCAAAACAATTTTTTAAATCTTCTGCCGTAACACGCGCTCTGGCTGTGAGTTTGAGCAGGAAGGCGAGCTTGGGAGCTATTTTGGGGAATAACATCTTGAATTGATTGAGAAACTGCCCAAAACGGAGCTGAAAGCAGGCAAGGAGTTGTCTTGCCTCCTGTGTGTGTGTTTGCGCCTTGTCTTCGAGCCACGAGGCGCGGTCTTGCGCGTCAGCATCATTTTCAAAAGGCGCAACCGCCCTTTCCCACTCCATACTACCGCGCTGTTGATTGCGTTCACGCTGAAGGAGCGTGTTCAGTTGGTTGAAAATAGTGCGCGTAAAGTAGTGTTTGAATCGATGTTCATCATCACACGCCTCTCGAAAGCTCTTGCTTGGGAAAGTCTTTGTGAGTAAGTGCAAATAAATCTCTTGGAAAAAATCTTGCTGATGTTGGTTGTAGGCAGGAAAGTTCTTCAGGTAAGCACGAATCTTACCCTTCAAAAAATGCTCACAATGCTCCAGCACCCGCTCATACTGCTGTGCTTCTAACCAAACCGCGATTTGGTGTGCCGAGATAGACTTTAACAATTTATTCATAACATAACACCTTATACATGAAACACCTGTCTTTTATAATACCAAATGGACATCAAAAAGTGGGGTAAAATTAGGCTTTTTTTTTCAATTTTTCAAAGTTTTTTTTTTCAAAACCATTTTTTTAAAAAATAGATTGTAAGATTTGTTGTTAATACAATGTTATACTAATATTGCAAGTGTTAACGATTGTGTTAGCAGAAATCCAATTTAACCAAAACATTCATTTCAAATGAAACACAAGATACTTTACACGCTTTTAGCGTGGTGTGTGTCGCTTGGGCTTGCATTTGCCCAAGGACGAGTTGTTTCAGGTACAGTGACAGACGCAAGCAACGGTGAGGGACTGCCGGGTGTTAGCGTTTACCTGAAAGGAACAACTACTGGGATTGCCACTGACGCAGATGGTAAATTCCAACTAACAGTTCCTAATGCAAGTGGAGATATTCTTGTTATCTCTTTGCTTGGCTACAACGACCAAGAAATTACGCTTGGCGCGGAAGCAGAAATAAAAGTAGCACTTGCTTCCAATGCAAGCCAATTAGGTGAGGTCGTAGTAACTGCACTTGGTATTGAGAAGGAGAAGAAAGGTTTGGGTATAGCTGTTACAGAGCTGAAAGCGGCTGATATCCAGAATACACGCTCTACTAACTTGGTTAATAGCCTTTCAGCGCGTGTGGCTGGTGTACGTGTGCAAGGCTCTAATGGTATGGTGGGTTCATCTTCTGCTATATTCATTCGCGGTTTTACAACTTTTACGGGTAGCAACCAACCACTATTCGTAATAGATGGTATTCCAATCGATAACTCTGGTGGCGGTAATGAACTTCAAACGGGTGTATCTAACTCAAATCGTGGGCTTGACATCAATCCTGATGACATCGAGAGTATGTCTATCTTGAAAGGACCTGCCGCGGCTGTTTTGTATGGTTCAAGAGCTGCTGCTGGTGCTATCATGATAACCACCAAAAAAGGAAAAGCAGGTAAAATGAAAGTTGATTTATCCACATCTTACCAAGTATCTAATGTGAATAGATTTCCTGATTACCAAAACAGTTATGGACAAGGATCTGGTGGACTTACTAATACCTCGCCTACTGTTGCTGCTATCTCACCCTTTTCTTGGGGACCTGCTTTTGGTACAGTTTCCACATTCCCTAATTATTTGGCAGTGCGCCAAAACCCCAACGACCCCACAAGTCCTTTGATACCCAATGAGACTTATCAGGCATATCCAAATAACGTGAGGGATTTGTTCAATCAGGGTAACAACTTACAAAACTCTCTTACAATTTCGGGTGGAAATGAAAAGAACAGCTTCAATGCGTCCTATTCAAATACACGTGAGAATGGTATCATCAAAAATAACTTCTTGAATCGTAATACATTTCGCATCACAGGGACTTCACAACTTACCAATAAGTTCTCTGCAGGGTTGAGCTTGAATTACATCAATACATACTCAACTCGTACACAACAAGGCAATCAACTTTCAAACCCATTTTTCCGTAGTTGGTTTTTACCACGCAGTGTGAATGCGGCTAATTATCCTTTGAATAACCCTAATGGTACGCCCAACTCTTGGTTTGATGGTGCAGATAATCCTTTGTGGACTATTGAAAATAACAAATACCAAGATGAGGTAAACCGTGTATTGGGTAATATCAATTTAGCGTATGACTTCACTGATTGGCTTACGCTTACCTACAAGTTAGGTACTGATTATACTAACTTCACAGCCAACACATATGATGCGCCAGGAGCACGCGGTGCGGCTAACCACAACGTCAATGGCGCAGGTGCTATTGGCAAGCGTGTTAATCAAACTATGTTGATAAGCTCATTCTTGAACCTCACAGCAAAGAAAAAAATTAATGATGATTTTAACCTTTATGTGTTGTTGGGACAAGAGTTGAATGAAATCCGCAATGTAAATCGCTTTGCTTTGGGTTCAGGTGTAGGTGTTACTGGTTTCGAGAATATTTCAAATGCCACCACTTACAACGCTACCAATGCTGAAGCCTTGACACGTTTGATGGGTGTATATTTGAATGCACAGTTAACTTTCCGTAATTTCTTATTTTTAGATGTTTCAGGTCGTAATGATAGGTCTTCTACCTTCACTAAAGGTAACAATTCTTATTTTTATCCTTCAGCTTCATTGAGTTTTGTGGTAACTGATGCGATTAGTGCTTTGAAAGACAATCCTATTCTTTCTTTTGCAAAAATTCGTACAAATCTTGCACGTGTTGGTCGTGTAGCACCTGCCTATAGCACAAATACTTATTTTTATAGCACAGGTACTACTGTTAGTGATGGTTTTGGTCCCACTATCCAATTCCCTTTCAATAATTTACCAGGCTTTACTTATGACAATACATTAGGTATTCCTGACTTACAGCCAGAGTTTACAGTTACACGCGAGATTGGTACAGAGCTTAAATTCTTGAAAAACCGAATCTCTGTTGATTTAGGGTATTTCAGCACCAAAAGTAGCAATATCATCTTGGCTGTTCCTATTGCTTCTGCATCAGGCTTTAACAGTGTAGTTAGAAATGCAGGTGTTTTGCAAACGAATGGTATAGAGCTATTGTTATCAGGTACTCCTATCAAAAAGGAAAACTTCCAATGGGATGTTAGTTTGAACTGGACTCGTATCCGTAACAATGTAAAAGAATTAGCTCCAGGTGTTACAGTGATTGGATTGGGTGGTTTTACTACGCCTCAAACACGTTTGGAAGCTAATGCGCCTTATGGTGTGATTTATGGTTCGGCATTTGTTCGCCACACTGATGGTCGTATGTTGATAGGCACCAATGGTTTACCAAGCCTTCAACCTACTATCCAAAAAATAGGAGACCCCAATCCTGACTGGACAGCTGGTTTGACTAATACGCTTACCTACAAAGGGTTCTCATTTAGCTTCTTGCTTGATTTCCGCAAAGGCGGTGATATTTTCTCTCGCAATATTGGCGATTTACGCCGTACAGGTGCTGTGGTAGAAACTGGTGATAGAGAGCGTACTTATATCGTGCCTGGTGTAAAAACAAATGCGCTTGGACAAGTAGTTACTGATGCTAGTGGCAATGCTGCATCTAATGACATACAAATCACTGCAGAACAATATTGGGGTGGAATGTTTGGATTTGGTATAGGTGAGTCATATATATTTGATGGAAGTTGGGTACGTCTTCGTGAAGCTTCATTGACATACAGCTTACCCAAGTCACTCATCTCACGCGCTAAATTGAGCAATGTAGAAATAGGTGTTTCTGGTCGCAATTTGTTGCTTTGGGCTCCCAATGCACCACACATTGACCCTGAAGTGAATGCACAAGGTGCAAGTAATTCACAAGGCTTAGAGTTCAATGCTTTGCCTCAAACACGCAATATGGGTTTTGTATTGCGTATTTCTTACTAATCCATTCCCCAAAAAATTGACAAGTAATATGAAAATTCGTAATATTGTATCGTATATATTTCTGACAAGCCTTTTATTTGTAAGCACAAGTTGCAACAAATGGCTCGACATTAATGACGACCCAACAGGCACGCTAAACCCTACCTTGCCTACACTTATGACAAGTGCAGGTGTGCGTTTAGGCTTTACAATGGGTAGTGATATTAGCCGTTATTCGCTTATCCTTTCGCAACAATTTGCTGGACAAGGGGCGGCAGGTACACAAAATAAAGATTACATGGGGTATCTTATACAACCCACAGATGTAAACAACGTGTTTAGGACTGCCTTTTTTGCAGGTATATTGAATGATTTGGAAGCTATCATTGCATTGGCAAAGACTTCTAACCCCCGTTATGCTGGTATAGCCAAAGTAATGAAAGCACATACTTTCCAAGTGATGGTAGATGCTTGGGGTGATTTGCCTTACAGCGAAGCATTCAAGGGTATTGAAAATACACAACCTAAATATGATGATGATGCGGCTATATATACAGCTATCAATACATTGCTCGATGAAGCTATTGCTGACTTGCGAGTTTCTACTACTGTAAGTGGACCGGGTGCAGATGATGTGGTATATACAGGCAACATTGATAGGTGGATACGTTTGGCGCATACTTTGCAGTTGCGCATTGCATTGCGTTATGCAGACAAGGTGGCAAAAATTGATGCTCTTTTGGCAAAAACTAATGCTGTTTTTATGCGTGATAATAATGATGCGTACCAAGTTCGCTTTGGAGCTACAGCAGGCAATGAGAATCCTATTCATCAATTTGAAATACGTCGCCTTGACCAATATTTCCCCAGCACAACGTTGGTAAATATAATGAACACTAAAAACGACCCTCGTCGTCGTTGGTTCTTCACACCTAATGCAACAGGTGCATTTGTGGGCGCACCCAATGATAGAAACTCTGCTCAATCAACTGCTTTTTCAAGATTGCACGTGTATTTGCGCGGTGATAGCACAGGCACTACTACTACTGCGGCGCGTGGTAGAGTAGATAGTTATACAGGTGCGGGGGCTATTCGTATGATGACTTATCCTGAGTATTGCTTCATCAGAGCGGAATATGAGTTTGCAAAAGGTTCTACTCCCAATGCGCAAACATGGTATCAAACAGGTATTATCGCTTCTTTGCGCTCTGTAGGTGCTTCCGAAACAAGTATCATTACCTATCTTGGGGCGAATGGTACACTCAATAGCGGAACAGAATTACGTCAAATCATAGAGGAAAAATATGTAGCAGCTTATGGTGTTGCTATGGAGCCTTGGACAGATTGGAGACGCACAGGGTTTCCTGTACTTACCCCTGCCGCCAACAATGTTACCAATAACATTATCCCTCGTGTATTGCCCTATTCACAACAAGAAACAGATTCTAATCCTAACACACCAGCACGTCCTAACATTACTACCAAAACAGTTTTTTGGGATTTGTAGTAGTTCTATGGTTTCATCAAAAATATTAGAAATTCAACATGAAAAAAATCAATATGTATAAAACTTCTCTTGGTGGATTGTGCATAGGGCTGATGCTGAGTATGAGTGCTTGCTCAGTGTTCGAAAATCCTAATCCATTTGATGAGAATGAAGTGCCAAATGCTTCGATGTCCTTTAATGGAACGAATTACAATGTTACGAGCATGAGTGCGGCTGAAACAGATGAAGTTACTATCACTGTAAACCTCTCAAGCCCTGACGTTTCACAAGTGCGTGTGGATAGTCGTTTTCGTGATGGGGTAGGCGGCGTAATACGTTCAAAAACACTCGCTACGCTTACACCTGTAGGACAAGTAGCTACTTTTAAAATGAAAGTACGCGAAATGGGTACTGATGCAACGCCAATACCCGCTGGAGTGGCAGGTACAAATTCTATACCTTTAGAATTCGTGGCTATTGGAGGCGGTACATCTTCAACACGTAGATTTACAGTAACTGTAACACGCCCATTCGCGCTTCTTGCCACACGTGTTGCACCAAGTGCTTTGACACCTGCCCCAAACCAAGCGCGCAATCCAGCCTCTGCAAGCCCTAACCAACTTATTTATTTAGGATACTCTTCTTCTGGAGCTTTATCGAGGCTTACTAAAGTAGATATATTCAGAAGAGTTGGATTTACAGGTGTAGAAGAGGTTGCTCCAATCGCTTCAAAGACTTATCCAGGCACGAGTGCCGCTGTAAATGACTCATTGGTTTATACCATTCCCAGTACAGATGCTATTGGTAGCACTATTTTCTTACGTTATGTAGCTACGTTTGCAAATAATGAAACGATAGTGCTTAATGCCGCTTCTGCAACAGGTACGCCACGTATTGCGGTGGTGGGAAATGCGCTACAAGACTCAAGAACAGGTTTACAAATGCTTTCAAGCGTGAGCACTGGTATATCTGGAAACAATACCTCTTACAATTTTGCTACTGTTTCATTCAATGGCTCAGGGACAGACGAAACTGTAAAAGATATGGTTTTTATAGGTAATGGGTTTAGAAGTGGTACAGGCAACGGCACAACTTTCGTACCTGTTGCTTCTAATTTTAACATTGCAGGTGCAACTTTCCAAACGGTTGAAACTGCTTACAATGCAGGAACACCTCTTACTTCTGTTACTTCTGAATTAGCAACAAATAATGTGTTTGTTTGTAGAATTAGAAATAGAACAGGTTTAGACCAATATGGTGTAATTCGTATTGTAAGTTTTGCTCCTAACACGAACCCGGCTTTAGCAATACTTACCTTCGACTTCCGCAGTCTAAGACCATAAGAATTGTTGATTGTCTGTGAAATGATAAAACACCTATCTACCACAAGTGGATAGGTGTTTTGCTGTTATAACAGATAATCCACTATCTTTGCTTACAAAACTTACCTACTTTGTATGGCTACTTATTATCAAAACTCGCCTAAAGAACTTTTGCAAAGCCTCGCCTCCCATGCCGAAAAGGGCATCACACAACAAGAGGCAGGCAAGCGTTTACAAGAAAATGGACACAATCGCATCAAAACAACCAACAAACGAAGCGCGTTCAGTATGTTTTTGGAGCAATTCAAAAATATGTTGGTCTTGCTTTTGATGGGCGCGGCGGGCTTGGCTGTCGTGTTAGGTTCGTATCAAGATGCCGTTATCTTGATGTTGGTCGTGTTGTTCAATGCCACTGTAGGCTTTTATCAAGATTGGAAAAGCGAAAATATTTTAGCTTCTTTGAAGGATTTGATAATCCAAAATTGCCTCGTCATACGCGAAGGCGAGCGCAGAGAAGTCCCATCTGATGAGTTGGTAGTGGGCGATATCGTGTATCTGAACGAAGGTGATGGCGTGCCTGCCGACATTCGCCTGCTTGCCTCCACTGCCTTCCAAACCAATGATTTTATCCTCACAGGCGAGTCGCAACCTGCCGAAAAAAGCCATACGGACATAGTAGGCAAGGAAACCGCGCCCCTAAGCGACCAAACAAATTGCGCCTTCATGGGTACAAGCGTTGCCAAAGGCGAGGCGGTGGGCGTGGTATTCGCTACAGGTATGCAAACACAAATAGGCAAGATTGCGCAAAGTTCTGACGAAATAGATGCTTCGAAAACACCGCTACAGCGTGAGATTGACAAAGTAGCCGAGAAAATCACATACGTCACGATTGTATTGGCTCTTTTGCTCTTCGCGGGGCGTTGGATAAGTGGCGAGTCCTTGCGTGGGGCGTTGTTGTTTGCTATTGGTGTCGCGGCGGCTATGGTGCCAGAAGGCTTGCCTGCCCAAATTTCGGTTTCGCTTGCGTTGGGTGTAGGGCGGTTGGCTCGCAAAAAAGCTGTAGTTAAAAAAATGTCTGCCGTAGAAGCTCTTGGCTCGGCTACCGTCATAGCTTCCGATAAAACAGGCACGCTTACCAAAAACGAAATGAGCATCATTCACACACATTTCAACGGAAAAGATTTTACCATCACAGGCACAGGCTACGAACCCAAAGGCGAAATATTAAACATTGATGGCGAAAGAGTAACAAAAGATAACTTAGACCACGAAAAAGTATTTTTTCTGGCAGGTTTCCTCGCCTCCACAGGCAAGGTCAATGCTCCTGACCAATATCACCCGCATTGGTACGCAGTGGGCGACCCGACAGAGTGCGCCTTTGGCACACTTGCGTTGAAAGCAGGCTATGACTTACAAGAAACCGAACTTGCCTACCCGCGCCTACAGTTATTCCCGTTTGACTCCTTCCGAAAGCGTGTTACCATTATCCGCGAACACAAGGGCAAAACGATTGCCTTTATAAAAGGCTCTATAGAATCTTTGTTAGAAATCTCGAACAAGGTTATCGCACATGGGCAGGCAAGGGACTTTTACCCCGAAGAAAAAGAGCAATTATTGAACGAAGCAAAAGCATTTGCCTCGCAAGCCAAACGCATTATTGCCATTGGCTACAAGGATTTGGCAAAAGAGGACGCAGTAGGCAAGCAAGAAGACGTAGAGCAAAACATTACTTTTGCAGGCTTTGCCACGATGATAGACCCGCCCCACGAAGAAGTGCATGAGGCTATTCAATCGGCTTACAAGGCAGGGCTGAAAGTGATTATGATAACAGGCGACAACGAAATCACAGCACGCGCAGTAGGCGAGTTGGTGGGTATGCAGGTAGGCGAGGTTATCAACGAAACAAAGCTCAAGGCTATGACTGATGCCGAACTGAAAACGCATTTCAATCAAGCCTCTGTTATCTTTTCCCGCGTTTCACCTACTGAAAAACTAAGGATAGTATCACTTTTGAAAGAAACAGGTGAGATAGTAGCCGTAACGGGTGATGGCGTAAATGATGTATTGAGTTTGAAAAAGGCAGATATAGGCGTGTCGATGGGGCGTGTAGGGAGCAAGGTGGCGCAAGAAGCCTCTAATATGGTCTTACTGAACGATAATTTTGCCGTAATCGTGGAGGCTATCCGCGAAGGGCGCACCATTTACAACAACTTGAAAAAAATGGTATTGGCAAACTTATCAGGCAATTTAGCGGAATTGTTGTGTGTGTTGATAGGCTTTTTCGGAGCATTTTATGGCTATCCATTGGTTATCATTCCCATTCACATTTTATTGATTGACTTGATAGCCAATATGTTACCGCTTTTGATGCTTTCTTTTGATAAACCTGAAAACAACATCATGCAACAACCGCCCCGCAAACAAGGCGAAATGCTTGATGCGCAAAGTTTGTCTTATGTGCTGTATTCGGGCTTTTTTCGTGGGGCAATGGCATTTTTGGCGTGCTATCTTGCCTACCATGCGCACACAGGCGAGGCGCGACAAGGCGCAATCTCGGCTACTGCTACAATGGCTTCTATAGTCATTTGTCAATTTGTGGGCATACTTTCCAGCAGAACCACGCGAAGCATTTTTACGGCTTATTTCTTCAGCAATACCAATTTGTTCATAGGTTTTGGGTTGTCGTTGGCGTTTTTGTTGTTCATTATTTACTTGCCTGCTATGAATGGCTACCTGACCACAAGCCCGCTCAATGCGCAAGATTGGGGTTTTGTGTTGGGTGGGGCGGTGTTGTATTTGGTATTTTTGGAAGTAATGAAAAAGGTAACACGCAAGTAGTTATCGAACATAAAAGCAGGCAAGATGCGAGTCTTGCCTGCTTTGTTTTTGGGTTGGTAGGCACAAGCGAGAAGGCTTGCGAACAAATTACTTTATGTGAGCAAAATGTTCTCTTGCGTACACAAACCGTTTATCTGGTGGAAATAATGAAGTTTCCACAACAGGTCCCGTAACGTGATTGCATACCAACCTTGCATCTGCAGGTTGGGCTTCCCAACACAATGGATTAACATTTTCTCCGAAAACTGTACGCAATACCTCCAATGTGTAATCATATAGAGTAGCCATAATCCTTACATCTTCAGGTTTGTCATGATCTAATGGTTCATGGTGCATATAATAGCCCATGACCTCAGAACAAAATTTCTTATAACGTGGTGTATCGAGAATGTGAGCGTGCCAATAAGGATCAACAACATCTGATATTGCATGCATATTTGCAGAATTTATAGCACCTATAGCATAATACTGTTTCAAAGCGTAAACAGCATCTTCAGCAGGTATAGGTATTAGTCCTTTAGACCTCAGTTCTTTTTCTGCAAATTTTACCACAAATGAATAATCTTCTGCATCTATCCCTTTAAGTATAGCCCATTGTTTGTCGCTCAAATCAACTTCTACGGTGTTTGATACCTTCTTCATTGCATAATTGAAATGTGAATTTTACCTACTCTCTTGCACGCTTTTCGGTTTCCGCGTTCATTTGATACAAAAATATAAGGCTTTTTTGATAAAAACAAAAAATAATACATAAAATATTTGTGTTTTATAACACAATTTCAATACATTTGCATCTTAAAACAATACATTTTACTCTTATGAATGAGAAAACATTACAGGTAGGTGCTAAAATCAAAAAAATGCGTGATTTGCGCGGTCTTACCCAAACAGAAATGGCTGAAAAGTTAAACCTATCTCTCAATGCTTATGGCAAGGTTGAACGCGAAGAAACGGAACTTTCGCTAAGTCGGTTGCAAGAAATTGCTAATATATTGCAAATCACTATGCATGACTTGTTGGATTTTGATGACAAAAAGCTAAATTTTACTCAAAACCACAATTACCATGACACCTCAAGTTCTACAAATATCGCCTATCAAGAAACAAAAAGCGATTTTGAAAACGAGCGCAAGCAATATGAAGCCCGCATTACAGACCTCAAACAAGAAAATGAACGCCTACACGCGCTCCTCGAAAAAAGCCTAACTAAATAAACCTCTAAAAACTATGCTACTTGACCAAGACTATTTCGCCTTTTTAGGAGAAGTAAAGGATTTGATACGCAAAGCGCAAATACGCGCAAGCCGCGTGGTAAATAAAGAAATGATAACGCTTTATTGGGATATTGGGCGTGTGATAGTGGAAAAACAAGAACTGTTGGGCTATGGTAAGTCTGTAGTGGAGCAACTTTCCAAAGATTTACGCGATGAGTTTCCAAATGTAGATGGCTTTTCTGCTCGCAATATGTGGGATATGCGTCACTTGTACCTTGCCTACAAAGACGAGCCAATTCTGCGACAGCTTGTCGCAGAAGTTCCTTGGAAACATAATACCATGATAATGAGTCTAAAAGACAAAGAGGCGCAAGCATTTTACCTGCTGAAAGTGAAAGAATTGCATTGGTCGCGTGAGGTGCTAACCTTTCAAATCAAAAACAAGGCTTACCAAAACTTACTTACCCAATCTAAAACACATAATTTTGGAAATACCCTGCCCGAAGCCCAAGCAGAGGAAGCTAACAGCATTTTGAAAAGTGAATATACGTTTGATTTTTTGGGCTTACAGGAAACAGTTTTAGAAAAGGTTTTGGAAAATAGGCTCATGGAGCATTTGAAACAGTTTTTGCTTGAATTGGGCTATGGCTTTACGTTTGTGGGGCAACAATACAGAATCGTTTTGGGGCAGAAAGATTATTTTATCGATTTATTGTTTTTCCATAGAAAACTCAAATGTTTGGTAGCCATTGATTTAAAAATTGGCGAATTTGAACCCGAATATGCAGGCAAGATGAATTTTTACTTGGAAGTGCTTGATGATACGGTACGTATGCCTGACGAAAACCCCTCAATAGGCATTATTCTATGCACCAAAAAAGACGACTTAGAAGTTGAATATTCTTTGAGAAGCCAAAATAAACCTATAGGCGTAGCAGAATACAAACTATACGAACAACTGCCCGAAGAACTAAGCAAACAACTTCCCTCTGCTAAAGACATCAAAAAATACCTAAACTCCAAAAAGAAATAAAACAGGCAAGACTCGCGTCTTGCCTGCTTGGTATGCTCAAAAAAAAATTTTTATTTTTGTTTAATTGAGTATTTGTTATGTATATTTGCATACTTTACTTCTTTAAAAATCTCTAACCAAGTAAAAACTATGCGCTCTGAAGATACCCTCTACCAAAATGTTCGCGAAATCATCTTGAACGCGAAGGCAAAAATCAACCACACTGTCAATTTTACAGTGGTCGAAACCTATTGGCTTATAGGCAAGTACATCATCGAAGAAGAACAGCAAGGCAAACACCGCGCTGAGTATGGAAAACAACAGATGAAACTTTTGGCTGAAAAGCTAACAGATGAGTTTGGTAAAAATTATGATAGAAGCAATCTTTTGCGCATGAAGAATTTTTACCTGCTTTTCCCAATTCGTGACGCACTGCGTCACGAATTGAGTTGGTCGCATTATCGCTCTCTTTTGCGCGTGGAAAGTGAGCAGGCAAGGCATTTTTATATCGCGGAGGCTATCTCGAATAATTGGGGAACGCGGGCTTTGGATAGACAAATCAATACGTTGTATTATGAACGCTTGCTTGCCTCCCAAGACAAAACACCCGTGAAACAAGAGATGTACGACAAAACAAAGGATTTAGCACCCGAAGACATCTTGAAAGACCCCTATATTTTGGATTTTCTGCAAATAGAAACACGCAAAACTTACCTCGAATCCGAACTCGAACAGGCTTTGATGGACAAGCTAAACGATTTTTTGTTGGAGTTAGGCAAGGGCTTTGCTTTTGTGGGAAGGCAAAAAAGAATAAGCACCGAAACGAAAGATTTTTATATTGATTTGGTGTTTTACAACTATATTTTGAAATGCTTTGTGTTGATTGATTTGAAAATTGATGAACTTACACATCAAGATATTGGGCAAATGGATATGTATGTGCGGCTTTTTGAGGATAAATACAAAGGTTCAGACGACAATCCGACTATTGGCTTGATACTCTGCACGCACAAAGACCAAACTATAGTAAAATATTCAGTTTTGCATGAAAGTAAACAACTTTTTGCCTCCAAATATATGCTTTACTTGCCTACCGAAGAAGAACTAAGAAAGGAAATAGAGCGCGAAAAGTATTTGATAGAACGCGAAAGGGCAGATAAATAACAGGCAAGACTCGCGCCTTGCCTGCTGTTTTTATTGCAACCACGCCTCAATTTCTTCTTTCGTAGCGGGTTTCACACTGTCAAGTTTCATTTTTTTGCGCATACCGCCTATATCGTTTAGGAGCTTGCCTGCGCTTGCCTGCTTCAAGGCTTCTATAGTCAGGAAGCCCATTTTTTGTAGGATAGGCACAAGCTCTTCGCGCACACCGATAGCAACATAATCAGCAGTTTCTGCCATTTCTGTACGCTTTTCGGGGCGCATTTGAGGGAAGAAAAGCACATCTTGAATAGATGCTTCGTTGGTCATCAACATCGTAAGCCTGTCCATGCCTATGCCCATGCCTGAAGTGGGAGGCATACCATACTCAAGGGCGCGAATAAAATCAAGGTCTATGAACATAGCTTCGTCATCACCTTTTGCCGAGAGTTTGAGCTGTTCTTGAAAACGCTCATATTGGTCTATCGGG
Source organism: Bacteroidota bacterium (assembly GCA_004292795.1). Lineage (GTDB taxonomy): Bacteria > Bacteroidota > Bacteroidia > Cytophagales > Microscillaceae > RDXI01. Next base: position 41,914 of record RDXI01000018.1, read on the forward strand.
TCGTTCAATTCCGAATACGCATTGCACAATTCCTTGCCATTCACGATAAGCTCGAAGCGTTCTGTGAGTTCAGGATTTTCGCGGTGGCGTTTGCACAAAGGCGACATTTCAATAGGATAATCCGTGATAAAAGTAGGCTGAATGAGGTTTGCTTCGCAGAGTTCGCCAAAAAGTTCATCAATCAACTTGCCTTTGCCCATCGAGGGCGCAGTTTCAATGCCTTTTTGTTGGCAGAAGGCGCGGAGTTCGTTTTCAGTCTTGCCTGCTATGTCTATCTCGTTGTTCGAATACTTCAAAATGGCATCTCGCATACTTAGGCGAGCAAAAGGGCGTTGAAAATTGATTTCGTTCTTGCCTACCGTTACAGTCGTTTTGCCATGCAACGCAAGGGCTACCTTTTCAATCATTTCTTCGGTGAAATCCATCATCCAAAGATAATCCTTGTAGGCAACATAAATCTCCATAATCGTAAATTCGGGATTATGGGTTCTGTCCATACCTTCATTACGAAAATCTTTTGCAAATTCATACACGCCCTCGAAACCACCCACAATGAGGCGTTTCAAGTACAATTCATTCGCAATACGCAAATACAAAGGCATATCCAGCGCGTTGTGATGCGTGATGAAAGGTCTTGCACTCGCTCCACCAGGAATAGATTGCAAGATAGGCGTTTCTACTTCGAGGTAGCCTTTGCTATTGAAAAAGTCGCGGAGCGTGCTATAGATTTTAGTACGTTTCACAAACGTTTCGCGTACTTGTGGGTTTACCACAAGGTCAGCATAGCGTTGGCGATAGCGAAATTCGGCATCAGTAACGGCATCATGCACATTGCCCTCGCTATCTGTTTTCACGATAGGCAAGGGGCGCAAGGCTTTCGCCAAGATAACCAAACGCTCTACGTGAATGCTAATCTCGCCTACTTGTGTACGAAAAACATAGCCTTCTACGCCTATGAAGTCGCCTAAATCGAGTAGTTTTTTGAAAACTGTATTATAGAGTGTCTTGTCTTCGTCTGGGCAAATATCATCACGGCGAACATAAATTTGTATTCTGCCTGTAGTATCTTGGATTTCAGCAAAGGAAGCACTGCCTTGCACGCGCATACTCATAAGCCTGCCCGCAAGACGCACCTGTTTATAATTATCGGGTTGTTTATCAAAGTTTTCGAGAATATCCGTAGCGTAATGCGTAAGGTGATATTGCGCGGCGGGGTATGGCTCTATGCCTATAGAGCGCATTTGTTGCAACTTGTCGCGCCTTAGTTGCTCTTGTTCGCTGAGAATCATAAGCGTTTTGAAATTTTTGCAAAAATAGCTTTTTCTTGTGAAAAAGCTATAGCAATTTGATGAACTATAGCTTTTTCTCGTGAAAAAAGCTATAGCAATTTGATGAACTATAGCTTTTTCTTGTGAAAAAGCTATAGCAATTTGATGAACTATAGCTTTTTCTTGTGAAAAAGCTATAGCATCTTGTGAAAAAGCTATAGCAATTTGATGAACTATAGCTTTTTCTTGTGAAAAAGCTATAGCAATTTGATGAACTATAGCTTTTTTTCTGAAAAACGCAAAAAGCTATTTATCCTTCGCACACCTGAAGCCCACGTCATAGCTAAATTCGTCTGAAGGGAGCGAAAGGCGCAGGGAAGGGCGCGAATCTTGTCCCAACTTGCCTGCACGCAGGGCTTTAGGGCGGTTGAGCTTGCCTTGATAATAGTTAGACTCGCTGTATTCGAAATAAAAATTTTCGCACCATTGCCAAAGGTTTTCGGTAGCGTAGGCAAGTTTCAACGTTTCCGCATTTTGCAATGCCTTCTCCCATTCGAACTCGGAGGGCAAACGCTTTCCTATCCAATTCGCGTAGGCTTGTGCATCATGCCAACTTACCTGCCTGACGGGTTCATGCGGTTCGGCTTTTGCCTTGCCTGTGGGGTTTTGCCAAGTTGCGCCTTGCACCTTTTTCCACGTTTGCGCGGTGCTGTCGTAGCACACCCCAAAACCGTGCTTTTCGGCAGTGGTGCGGTATTGCGTGAAGCGTATAAATTTTTTAAACTCGCCTACCGTAACGGGCTGTTGGTCGAGCCAAAAACCCGCAAGGCGTGTTTCGAAAGCAGGTTTTTCGCTGTCTGTGCCTTTGTCATTGCCTATTTTGGTAGTGCCACCTTGCACCCATACCATACCTTGCGGGGCTGTCTGCGCCCAAGCAGGCGAGATGCTTAGACAAAGTAGGCAAGAAAAAAAGATAGATTTTGCTGTAGTATTCATGTCGCTTGGTTGAAAAAGTTGGGCAAAGGTAAGAAAATCTTGTCAAAACTTCATCAACGCCCCGATAACCATGCCTAAGGCTATGATGCCTAACAAGCTGTTATTGAGCGTGTTATAGGTTTTTTCGCTTATTTTTTCTATCAAATAACGCCCTATCAACGAACCTATGACCGCCGCCAAACCCAGCAAGACCAACAAAAGGCTGTATTGCGCAAACGAAAAACGGACTACAGTAACGAAAACTAACAATTTCACGATTTGCGTAATGCCCTGACAAACGGACTTGGTAGCGACCATGCGCTCCTTCGTGATGTTGTTCAGCACAAAGAAAGACGCAATAAAGGGACCGCTTACGGCTACCAACATTCCTAAAAAACTACCCAAAAAACCTAACAACGTAAATACTTCGTAGCGAAGCCCGTTTTTAAACTTCGGTTTGGGTATGGCAAGCGTAATGAGAATAAACACACCCACCGCCAATTCGAGCCATTTTTCCGCAAAAAAATCTACACACAAACCGCCCAAATACGCCCATGGAAGCGTTAGCATGATGAAATAGCGCACTATTTTCCATTCTATCATCTTGTAATACACGCCTATACGCGCCACATTGCCCACAAACTGCACTACACTATGCAGAGGAACTGCGTTTTTGATGCCCACACTCCACGTAAGCACTGCCAAAATCATAGTGCCACCCGCCAATCCGAAAAGCGCGGAAAGGACAGATGCCAACACAACCGCCACAAAAAGCAACGCATAAAGCATACTTGTTGATAGTTTTAAGATTGTAAAAAATGTTTATTTTTGTATATGCTTATTCAACTCCACCCTACCGATACGCCACCGCAACGCTATATTTTTGATGGCTTCGAGCCTCAAGATTGGAACGAAGAAATGGCGTTGTTGCCGTTGTTTCCTTTCCTGCGTTTTACTTGGGCAGAGTTGGCAGGACAGCCTTTGAGAGCTTTGCAAAGTTTGGTCAGTGCGTCCTCTTTCAAACAAATCGTTGAAAATCAACATATTGCAGTGCCTCGAAACGAATGGCAAACCTATCGAGGAATGGACGGCTTGCCTACTTATTACCTACAAAAATATGACGAAAAACGCAACGTTTCACTTTTGGTCTTGATAAGTTTTGGCGAATACCAACCTTCGCGCTACATAGCACATTTGGAAGGCGTGTATGAAACGATAGGATAGCTTCGCACAAGGACTTACTTTCCAAGCTCTTTCCAGTCTTTTTCTGTACTTTGAGGGGAAGTGTAGTAAAATTTATCGTTTTCTTTTTTGATAGCAATGTCGGGCATATCAGGGAAGGCAAGTTTGGTTCGTTTGCGCAATTCCTTGCTATAGTCAAAACTCATTTCCAACAACAATGCGCCATTTTTCATATTTTGCATAATTTTCTCTGCCAACTGCGCCATGAGGCGGTTGTCTTTGATAGGCGCGAAGAGATAAATCACGTCTTTGTCTTTGTAGATGTCAGGCGAGGTCTTGACCGCATCTGCATGCACAATATCGATTTTCTTTTGCTGTATGAACTCTTGCAGGGCGTGTTTGCTAATTTGCACCAATTTTTGCGAATATTCCAAGCCATAGCTTTTCTCAAAACCCCAACAAAGCGCGGCATAGACCTTTTCGCCATTGCCCGAACCCACATCAAGAAAAGTCTTGTGTTCGGGAGTTTTGAAACTACGCATCACATCACTAAACTTGTTCAAATCATACAAAACTGCCTTGCTATATTCGGGATTATCTTCTTGCAAATAGTTTTCTACCTTGCCATAAATACAAGTAATAAACTTGCTCTTATAGGCAAAATCTTTGCTTTTGAGGCAATAATTGTAAATATCCAACAGGCTCACCTTCAAACTATCCATCTGTTTTTGTATCACAGCATTAGGCGTTTGTAGGTCAGTTTTGGCTAAGAACTTGGCTTTTATATCGGCGGGTGTTTCAATCCGTTCACAACTAAGGCAAAGGCAGGCAAGCAGGCAAGACAGCAGTATCTTTCGAGTCATTTCAGGCATCAGAGAATTGTGTTTGCAAAGCTATACAAAAAAAGTGGTTTTGTTATAAAAGCATATACACCGAAAAAAACGTTTTCACAACGCCATAAAACGCGCCTTATTCCGTATTATAACAGTATGCGCAAATTTTTGGTACTTATTTGTTGTTTTGCTTCGTCCTTGCCTACTTGGGCGCAAACAAGCCTCCGCGAAGAACGCTTGCCTGTGCGTATGCAGGGCAAATGGGGCTGTATCGACTTGGCAGGCAAGGTCATTATCTCGCCTGTCTTTGACTACATCAGCACCTTCAAAAATGGCACAGCCATTGCCCAAAAAAACGGCAAATTGGGCGTGATAGACAAACATGGCAATACGCTTTTGCCTTTCGAACACCTGAATTTGGACACCCTTAGCACCGAATGTTTTGCCACACGCAACGAAGCGGGCAAATGGGGCGTGATAAAAATAAATGGCGAAATTGTAGTGCCTATCACATATACACAAATCGTAGCCCAAAAATATGCTACCAATACCATTTTCCAAGTGCGCCAAGAGGGACTTTGGGACGCTTACAACGAAGCAGGCAAGCGCATTTCGACTGAACACGAAACGTATGATTTCTACAAACCCACGCTGATTGTTTGCAAACGAAACGACAAACTCGGCTTAGTAAACATCAACGGCACGCCAATCTTGCCTACCGAATACGAAAGTTTCGCGCCTTATCCTTACAGAACGGATTATTTTTATGCGCAGAAAGATAAAAAATTTGGACTCGTAACAGACTCAGGCAAGGTTATCGTGCCTTGCGAATACGACTACATCAAAACTGTAGGGCAGGGTGGCAACCGCGTTACGCTACAACGCGCCGAAAACACTTTGATAGAAGTAGGCAAGCAAGGCAAAAAAGGCATTTTTAGTATTCTTTTCGAGGAAATCTTGCCTGCAGAATATGACGACTTCGAGCCACACCCACAATATGCAAACCTTATCACCATCACCAAAGGAGGAGCGCAAGGGCTATTTGACGGCAATACGCGAAAAGTTGTATTGCCTTGCAAATTTTCAAATATTGTATTGGTTACGAATGATTTGGCGATTATATCCCAAGAAAAAGACAACATTACCTTATCAGGAGCGCACAACATAGCCACGAACAAGGAACTTATCTCTGTGCAGTACAATAGCTTGCAGACTGTAGGCAGTGGGCGCAATATGTATTTTATAGCGAGCTACACCAATCAATACACCATTTACAACCAACAAGGAAGGAAAATCACCCAAAATTTACCGCTTGATGATGTGCGTTTTGATGTGGCGGGCATTTTTTTGTTGCGGGTAGGCAAGGTATGGGGACTGTTGAACGAAGCGTGTTTTGTGCAACCGCAATTTGATGGCATTAGCCCCTTCAAACGCAATTTGGCAATGACGCGCATGGGCAATCTGTATGGCTTGATAAACAATCGAGGGCAGGTCATCGCCCCAATTCAATACCTGCAAATCAAGATGATAGGGCAAACAGCGCGTGCCTTTCGAGCTGATGGCTCTACGGATATTATCACCTTCGACGAGCAAGGCAATTTTGTAGAACGCACTACCTACAGCACGAAACTGAAAACCATAGGCATCAAAAAAGACCAAACCAAAGTCGAGGAGAAAAAAGCTGAAGAATGGCAATTTGACTTAGAACAAGCGCAACGTTCCTTGCCTGCGCGTGCAAACTTGCCTACCCAAACCACACGAAGAGTATCGGGGATTCCAACGCGCTCCCTCAACGACTTTACGTTTGGGGCGCATAGTTTTGTTTATAATGGTGCAGTGCAAAAATGGTGTGTGCTTCGTCAAAGTGGCGATACTTTGATTCCTGCCATATTTGAGTATGTGAATGAAATTCCTTCGCTTGGCTTCGTGCAGACTGCCCACGTGATAGAAGACACTGAAGGCGACACCAAAGGCAAGAAATTTGTGCATTGGGGTTTGCTTGATGCTGAAACGGGCAAGTGGATTTATCCCGAAACAAAAGACGCTTTGCGCCAAGTGGAAGCCTTGCTCAAAGACTTTCAACGTGGCGAAATAGGCAGAACATCTGCCTTCTTTTTGCGCAAAGATGGCGTGGCTATCAACAGCGTGAAAGTTACGGAAAAACAGAAAGTTGAAAGAAGATACTTGGCATATTGCGAACCCTTTGACACCCTGACGAATTTGGCAGAATTTAATGCAGGCGGAAGTATAGACAAAAAATTGGCTCGCATCAAGCCCAATGTAACCAATGGAGCTTGGGGCTTGATGAACCGAAGCGGGGTGGTGGTATCCTCGCCTACCTACCACGAAATACGCCCCAAACGCCAAATGTATTTTGTGCGCAGGGACAATGCTTGGGGAGCTTTGGACAGCACAGGCAGGGAAGTTGTGCCTTGCCTATATGCCAAAACGGACTACGTGCCAAACAACGAAGGCACGCCCATGCGCGACTTTATTTTGCTTTCCAAAACCGTAGAAAGGTATGGCTTTTTGGATAGCTCGCGTACTATAGTCATTGATGCCACTTTCAAAAATGCACAACATTTTCGAGAGGGCTTCGCGCCTGTGATGTGCGACAGCACTGTAGGCAAGGAACGCAAAACGCTTTGGACTTTTATCGACAAGCAAGGAAACTTGCTACACCCTTACGCCTTCAGGGAGGCAAGGCACTTTCACGAAGGGCTGGCTGGCGTGAAAATAGGGCAAAAATGGGGCTATCTCAACACGCAAGGGCAAATCGCCATAGAACCTGCCTACAGCCAAGCGCAAGACTTTCACGAAGGCAAGGCTGTAGTCCGCGATTTCAACACAGGCAAGCTACACTACATCAACCAAGATGGCTCGCGCCTCAATGAACTTGCCTATGAAAAAGCCTCCGACTTCGAACAAGGAATAGCCATTGCACAAGACAGCGAAAAAAAACTGTATGGTTTGTTGCAGGCAAGCGGAACGTGGCTCTTGTTTCCTAAATATGTGCATATTGCCCCTTTCAACGAACAAGGATACGCCCACTACAAAGACGAATTAGGCGCGAAATTGGGCTTATTGGATAGGCAAGGACGCGAGATAACCAAAGCCAAATACACCAAAATAGAGCTGTTCGAGCAGGGTTTGGCGCGAGTGGCACAAGGCGCGACATGGAACTTTATAGACACCACAGGCACGCCCTTACTCAAACAAGGCTTGCCTGAAGTGCATCATTTCGAAGAAAATTTGTGTTTGGCGCACAATGGCACAGGTTGGGGCTACCTCAACAGGCAAGGCGCGTGGCAAATCTTGCCTACCTACGAAAGAGCCACCCATTTTGCGCATCACATAGCCGAAGTAAAGCCCCGCAACAGCACCAAAAACATCTACATCGACACACTCGGCAACGAAGTAGGCAAGCCCAAAGATTGGTACACATTGGGAGATTTCACGGAACACAAACCCGACAGCACGCTACGCCTCATGCGCATACACCGCGAAGGACGTTGGGGCTATTGGGACAGAGAACGCCAACGAATGTTCCTATATCCAACTTACCGCAAGGCAACTGCTTTTTACAATGGCTATGCCCGCATAGAGGACTTGCGAGGCGACACGCGCTACATCAATACGAAAAAACAAACCTTTCGAGCCTTGCCTAATGGTGTGAGATGGTTTGATACAGAAAACGACCAATTCAAAACCATTCGCAAAAATGGCTTGTATGGCTTCGCTACCTTGCAAGACTTTGTGTATAGCGAACCCAAATTTGCGCACTTAGGCGAGCCTCACGAAAACCGTATTTTGGTATCTATTCGCGCCTTGTATGGCGTGGCAGACAGGCAAGGACAAATCTTGCTACAGCCCATTTATGAGCGCGTGGTGTACATGGGCGCGGACATCTTCCGCGTGGAAGTGAACGACCAAATCGGTTATTGGCACAAGACTAAAGGCTGGCTGTGGGAGGCAAGGAAGTAGGAAATAAAAACTATAAAGTGAATTTTTCAATCATTATCTTATCTATCATCTCCACAATTTCATCACCTTGCTTGTTATCAAGAATTAAAAGTCTATAAGTATTATACAGTTCTAAAATTTGGCTAATTGTCTTTTCATCAAGTATACCTAAGTTTAGCATCATACCTTTGTTGATGTCATTAGGTTCAAATTTTTCCAATCCATTGCCATACTCTCTGCTATTATCTTTCAAAATTATTTTAGCCGTATTTGTTAAAAGGTAAGCAAATAACAAATCAATATTTATTTGTGAAAATAGATGGTTTTGGTTAGGATAAATGCAATGATAAGACGTGAGATTAGATATATTTGCCTCATTTCTCACAAACCGCAAGCCTGTTCTATTAAAAACCGACACCCAAATAGGAGCGGGTAGTCTTTTTTCTAATGCGTACCAAGGCTTTCTATTGGCAGTAAGAAATTTTTTATGTATATCTTCTGCCTCTCCTTTCTTGATATAATCCATAACCGCAGAATTATGGGCGTTTTGTGCGTTAAAGAGGAAAACATACTTATCATTTTTTTGTAACTCTTCAAAATCTTGTATTGTAAAAAACGCATTTTTGGCATCAACAGCTCTACATATACAAGGTAGTAAAAACTCTTTAGATATTGAAAATTGTTCTGCCTTTGATGAGTTAAAAGTAAAGTATTCATTTGAGCCTGTAGCAATACCGCGAACTACTTTGGCATACATAGAAAAAGGAACAATGTTTTTGAAAATAGTTTTATTTTGTTTCTGATAATAGCTTTTCCATTTGATTTCTGGGTTAAGCTCTGTGATTTTGTATTTATTTTCGTTTGATGCAGATAAAGAATAATTAGCGATAATCTCATCTATTTTGCTCAAATCTTGCAAAGAATGAATGTTGGTAAAACACACTTCATCTGTAAGGTTATCATTTGCACAAAAAATAATACAAGCAGTAGTTAGCGCATCATCAAATACATTTTCTTCAAAATTTATCACAATAATATGCCTTAAAACCTTACTCTTTATAAGAAAATCTTTTACTAACTTACCATAATCAGAGTTAAGAAATTCAGAGGGTACTATATAAGCGCAACGACCATTTTTTTCTAATTGATAAATAGATTTTATCAAAAACAAGGTGTAAAGGTTTGTAAAACCATTTAATTTACAACTTGTTCTTATTTCAATTTCTTTGATGATATTTTTATTGTCATAATCGTGAAATTTGAAGTATGGAGGGTTGCATATAATACCATCATACTTACTCTCCCAATCACTATAAATGTAATTTTCTAAAAAAATTGCTATACTATCAGTATTACAAAATATGTCTTTCGCATTATTAAAAATAATATCATCTACCTCAAAAGCCTTTATTTTAATGTCAGTACGATAACTCAATAAAATACGAGAAAATATACCAAGCCCCAAGGCTGGCTCTAAAACACTTTTCAAATCACTATTTCCCAAAACCCATTTAACCATTAAATTGGCTATGGGAAATGGGGTAAAAAATTGAGCAAATTTTTTACGATGTTCTAACGAAGTCGTTTTTGCATACTCGTTTTCTATAGAGAGTTCTATTATATGTTCTTGCAACATTAGATGCATTATCTCTTGGTTCTGTAAAATCAACTAATTTTGTAGGCACTTGGCTTATCAATTCTTTAACGTGAGTTCGGAAATAAAAAGGTTGCGTACAAGCCCCAGCGGGGCGACATCTTTGTAGCACAACGGTTTAAGTC
>RDXI01000219.1 GCA_004292795.1 Bacteroidota bacterium
GAGTTTTTGAGTTAGTGAAGGCAAGATATAAAGAAAAGATATTCCACTTTTTGAAAAAAGTGGAATATCTAAAAAAACCAAAAACTGATAGAAGCGCGTAGGAGTTTTTGAGTTAGCGAAGGCAAGATATAAAGAAAAGATATTCCACTTTTCTAAAAAATGGAATATCTATATATCTAAATTACGCCAAATCCGCCAAACGCACCGAAACAGCATTTTTGTGGGCGTGCAGTCCTTCTGCTTCTGCCATAAGTTCGATGGTATTGCCCAAATTTTGTATGCCTTCTTTCGAAATATGTTGGAAGGTAATTTTTTTCACAAAACTATCCAACGAAACGCCACCCGTAGCCCGTGCATAGCCCGCAGTAGGCAAGGTATGATTCGTGCCACTCGCATAATCGCCTGCACTTTCAGGCGTATAATGTCCCAAAAATACCGAACCCGCATTCACCACTTGTTCCGCCAACATTTCAGGGTTTTCAGTAGCCAAGATAAGGTGTTCAGGGGCATATTCATTCGAAAAGCGCATAGCTTCGTCCAACGTATTGAAAACCAACACGTGACTCGCACTCAAAGATTCCAACGCAACTTCCTTGCGCGGTAGGGAGGCAAGTTGCTTTTCAACCTCTGCCAACACTGCATCAGCCATAGCTTCAGAATTTGTGCAAAGTACCACCTGACTATCTGTGCCATGTTCGGCTTGCGAGAGCAAATCAGCCGCGACAAAAATAGGGTTAGCCGTTTGGTCGGCTATTACCAAAACCTCCGAAGGTCCTGCAGGCAAGTCGATAGAAGTCCCTTGCTCGGCTACCAACTGCTTCGCGGCAGTAACGTAGGCATTGCTGGGACCAAAAATTTTATCTACTTTGGGCGTGGTAGCCGTTCCGTAAGCCATCGCGCCTATAGCCTGCACGCCTCCACACTTGCGCACTTGCCTAATGCCGAGCAGATGAGCCGTATAAAGAATGACAGGGTGAATTTTGCCCGTTTTGCTCGGAGGCGTACAAAGCACAATTTCCTTACAACCCGCTATCGTGGCAGGAATACCCAACATCAAAATCGTAGAAAACAAAGGCGCGTTTTGGCTTGGAATATACAAACCTACCGAATTGATGGGCGTGCTTTTGCGCCAACAAACTACGCCTTGTGTCGTTTCTATTTTGCGGATAGGCTCGCGTTGCGCTTCGTGAAATTTGGTAATGTTGTTTTTAGCAGTGATGATGGCTTGCTTGAGTTCGGGGCTAACGCTTTCGATAGCCTTCTCAAATTCGAGGTCAGATACTCGAAAATCTTCGATGTCCACACCATCAAACTTGCCTACGTACTCACGCACCGCTTCATCACCGCGTTCTTTGACCGCTTGCAAGATAGGGCGCACAATGTCGTACAAGTCGCTGTAGCGTTGTCCCGCTCTTTTGCAGAGGTCGCTCCATGTTTCAGGTGAGGGGTTTAATTTCTTTTGCATATATTTTTTGTGCAAAATTAGATGAATTATTAAAAATAGCACTTATTTTTGTTTATAAATGGTAAATAAAACCACCATAACTGGGTAGTTTGTTATAACTATCGTAACATATTGTTGTTTTTCAAGTTGCCATTTCTTAACAAAAAAAACATCATTTTTTTTAGATAAAATATTGTTTTTTTCAACTTGTTTTTTTTAGCTTTGCAACGAGTACTTAAGGTTTACACCCAAACTCCTTTCAAAAGCAGGGTGGCGGAAGCTGAAAAGCCAATAGAGTAGGCATATTTGCTAATCACAATACTGAACACTTATGGCGGATAACACCCCACAACTGCTCTCAATGGCTCAGGAATTTACTGGGCTACCTATGGACTCCTTGATTGGAGCTCCACTTACTGCCGCCGCTACCGCAAACGCATCTATGGCGGTAACGCAAACCAAGTTCATGCTGGATACTTGTTTCCAAAAAGTGGTAGATAGCAAAGGCGAGATAAATTACAACCCCATTATGATTAAGATGTCTTTGACACGTGGGTTTGTAGTGCCTGCTACTCCAGCTATTCCAGAGGTAAAGGATGATAAGGGTGTTGTAACTCAGAAGGCTGTAGATGCTCAACCTGCCACCATGAGTAGCTTTACTACATCTTTTGACTTGCCTTTGCTGACTATCGTTCCGCTCAATGCGTTGGGTGTTGATGAAGTAGATATTACTTTTGAGATGGAAGTAAAGTCCAGCTTTAGCAATACACAAAGCGAAGAAAGTGCCACCAAAGCCGCGGCAGAAGCTACCTTAGAGGCGAAGTTTCAGATTGGACCTTTCTCTGCCAAAATCACAGGCAAGGCGAGTTATTCATCAGAAGACAAGAAAACGTCTAATTCTCATTATGAGAAAAGCAATTCGGCTAAATACACTGTTCATGTGCATGCAGGACAGTTGCCTTTAGCTAAAGGTGTGAATACCATCATTGAGGCGTTTACGCAAGCTATTCAGCCTTACCAAATGCCTAATGCTGTTGATGAATCCAAAAAAACTGCATAATGTCTTGTAAAATACAAAGCCTTCTTGGAAGGCTTTGTGTTGATTTTATTTGAAAAATATGATGGAAGAAACTACAAACGAGTCTTACTCTTATAGCGGTTTGGACATCCGCGATTTTGTCAAAGTGTCTTTAGTATCTATCGCAAAAGCTCAACATGCTTTATCTGTAGAACAAACACGCGCCATGTTGGAAACTTGTTTCGAGTATGACAAAACTACCAAAGTACACAAACCCATTATGCTTACTATGGCTTTGACACGCGCTTTAGTTGTACCTGCCGATTCGCCCAACGCTTTAAGCACAGTCCAGCATTTTACGAGCTATTTTGCCATTCCACTGATAACAATTATGCCCTTCAATTCGCTTGGAATTGATGTGTTGAATTTAGATTTCAATATGGAGGTTACAAGCCAATCTACTACTACTGTAAATTATGCGCATACTTTTACGCAAAAGCAAGAAACCAATTGCAGGGTAAACTTATTTGGCAAAATAGTAACTCCACCCAATACCAAATCCATAACGCCAAATAGTGCTGATACCTTTGGCAATTCGGGCTTGAAAATCCATATCGAAGCACACGCTATCCCACTTACCAAAGGCTTGCTTTCTATCATTGATATTTATTCCAATACGCTTGACCCTGTAACGGTTAATACTCCCCCTTTGTCTGAAACAGATACAGATGTTCAAATTTCTCCTAAAACTACCTAATTTTTTACCTAATCTCTCCATTCTGATATGCAAGAACAATCTATACCTTGCCCTGTGTGCCAAACCAAAATACCTTTTGATGTGCATGCACTTCTTCGTGGCGTTGCTTTTACTTGCCCCTCTTGCTTTGCTTCCATTGGTATTGCACAAGAGGCTCTTCCCACAGTGAATGATGCGATGCAAAAACTTGAAGAACTCAAAAAGAACATACATAGTGCCAAAAAATCATCTTCTTAAATAACACAGCTTCCTATGCTCAACATCAAGGATTTTATCAATGCCCTTCATACAGCTGTTTTGTCAGCAAATAATGTGTTGGCAGATGCTAACCTACAGCTAATAGAGAAATATTTTGAGGTTATTCCTGAAAATACTACTTCGGATAAAACTCTAGAAGAGCTCCGCAAGGATTTAGAAGACTCCTTAGCGAAAGCCTCTACCGCTACTGACATCAAATCTGAAGAGGCTCTGAAGAATATTTTGGACGCTTTCGGCAAATATCAAAATAAGTCAAAACAGGCAAGCGCAAATCCTACGCCCCCGCAATATCGCGCTAAAAATGTGGTTCTGCAATATCCAGACCGAACAGCCACAGGGGTGGAGATGCGTAATATCAACGTGCCTTTGATTGCGCTTGTGCCTATTACTATGTCCGAAATTTCAGAGGTGAAATTCAAAACAAGCCTTGAAATATTGTATGATGGCAACGAGATAAAAGTAGGTTTTCCTCCTGTTCAAAATACAAAAAGTTCAGAAGCACCTAATCTTTTAGAGTCTAAAGTGGTAACCAATGCGACCTTAGAAATTACACTCGCTCCGCATAGGGGAACACATGGAATGCAAAAATTGATAGAAGGTTATGAACAAGTATTACGTAGCCAATTACCACATTAAAGCATTAACAGCCATCTACATGATAGATGGCTGTTTGTTTTTTTATGCTATTACATTGGCTGTGAGTGCATTGTAAAGACTTTGACAACGTGGCACATACGTTCCATTCACATATTGCGCCCAACCTCCCGAAATCAAATTGCCATACGGCACATAGTTTCCGTTTATCATGGCTTGTACAGACGTAGGCGAGGATTGTGCAAAACTATGATACGCCTTGCAAGCCAAATCGTAGTTAGTTTCGCTCAACAATTCTTCAAATTCTGTATAACCATAGTCATCAATAGGTTTAGGCAAGAACGGCTGTATGTGTGCCATGTAGCCATTTCGCCAAGTGAGTTGGTTCAAGCCCCAACCACGAAAACGGTAATAATCACACTTGAACGATGCTGTAATGACTGGTTGAGGCGCGCCTATCGGGAATACCTGCCCATTCCAAAGAGCTACATCATTGGGGTCGTTTATCAAGCCCCAGCTTTTTAATTGATTGCCTGCTAATAAGTTAGGTGCTTGGTTGTAACTTAGTTTCAGTCCGTTGTTCGTACCAAACATATAGCGAGCATACCCCATTTCACGAATAGGCTTGAATGTACCACCTGTTTCATTGTACATGATGCAGAAATGCCCTACAAACTCTTGTATGGTAATTTCTGTCTTGCCTGTAAACTGCGGAAGCATATCCATCAGTTTGTTAAAGTTGCTTTCCACAACGGGATAGGGGAACTTATCGTTATGGTTTACCTCAAAAGAGGTATTGAACCAGTGTGCAAAGGAAGTAGAACCTACCTGAAAATTTCCTTTAATTGTCATAAAGAGAATAGGAGTTAGTAAAAATAAAAATGAGATAGACAAAAGTAATCATTTTTTTTACATCAACAAAATATATGTATTTTTGCACAAAAAGCCCTCCCTATTTGGCAGTTAAACGATTGCACTTTAAATTTGGGCGTTAAAAAAGTGATTGAGCGAGGGAATGCATGAGTGTATTTGTCTATTTTTCTAAAATAGTTTGCTAAAAACATTCACTCTCCCCCTCGTTCATTCACTCTTTTACTCATTCATTCACTCTTTTACTCATTCATTTTTATATGACAGCACCCCAAACCAGCAAAAAACCGAATTGGTTTATGCAAACATTAGGCAGTACCATAGGACGAAAACTGCTCATGGCTCTTACAGGGCTTTTCCTTATCCTTTTTCTTACTGTCCATTTGATAGGCAACTTGCAACTGCTCTTGCCTGACAATGGCAAAACGTTCAACGAATATGCCGAGTTCATGGGGCATAACAAGCTCATTCAGGCGGTTTCATTTGGCAACTTCTTTTTCATTGTGTTGCACATCATTGTATCGCTTGTGCTTACCTTCCAAAACCAAAGCGCAAGACCTGTGCAGTATGCTTACAAGTCGAAGACCAAAATCTCGCCTGCCGCCCGCCAGATGATGGTTTTGGGTACATTGATTTTGATTTTTATTGTAGTGCATTTGGTAAACTTTTGGGGTAAGGCAAAATTTGGCGAAATGCCCAAAACTGCTGAAGGCTTGCATGACTTGTATTTGGTAACAAAAACAGCTTTCGAAAGCCCTGTTTTGGTAGGTTTGTATGTGTTCAGTATGATTGCGCTTGCCTTCCACCTCTCGCATGGCTTCCAAAGTGCGTTCCAAACCATAGGCTTGAACCACAACAAATACACGCCTTTCATCAAAACGTTGGGAACTATCTACTCTATCGGAGTGCCTTTTTTGTATGCGTTGATTCCTATTATTATGCATATACAATTTCATCTAAAGTAAAACGTAGTATGATGGATTTAACAAATAGGAGAAATATGGTAGCTTTACAGGCTATCTTAAC
>RDXI01000220.1 GCA_004292795.1 Bacteroidota bacterium
AAGGCGTTTTCACAAGTTTGTTGGCAGATGGAATCTTAGCAGGTATTGGCGGGATTTTGGTGTTTGTGCCACAAATCGCGGTCTTGTTTTTGGGCATTGGCTTTTTGGAAGAGTCGGGCTATATGGCGCGGGCTGTGGTGCTTATGGACAGGCTTTTGCGTCCTTTGGGTTTGAATGGGCGAAGCGTTGTGCCATTGATTTCGGGCTTGGCGTGTGCTGTGCCTGCTATCATGGCTACGCGCACTATCCAAAACGTGAAAGAGCGTTTGATAACCATTTTGGTAACGCCTTTTATGAGCTGTTCGGCTCGCCTACCCGTTTACACGACTTTGATTGCGCTGGTAGTGCCTAACGATAAATTATGGGGTTTATTCGGTTTGCAAGGGCTGACGCTCTTGGCTATGTATGTATGTGTTGGGCGTGGTGATGGCGTTGGTGTCGGCTGTAGTGTTCAAGTGGATTTTGAAAAGCACGCAAATCAGCACATTGATTTTGGAGCTTCCCTCCTATCAAATGCCTTCGGCTTACAATTTGGCTATTTTGGTGTGGGAAAAAAGTTTTGTCTTTGTGCGCGAGGCAGGCAAGGTTATCTTGGCTATTTCGGTGGTGTTGTGGGTATTGGCTTCGTATGGTTGGGGCGATGGTATGGCAGTGGCAGAAAAGCAGGCAAGAACCGAGTTTAAGACCTTGCCTAAAGCAGAACTCGATTTGCGGGTGGCTTCAGCTCGTTTGGAATATTCTTTCGCGGGGCAATTTGGCAAACTCATCGAGCCTGCGATAGCTCCGCTTGGCTATGATTGGAAAATAGGCATCGCGCTCATCACGTCTTTTGCGGCGCGGGAGGTTTTTGTGGGAACATTAGCCACGATTTACAGCGTGGGCGATGTGTCGGAGGACATCAAACCACTTACGGCTCGCCTACAGGCAGAGCGCAATCCGAAAACGCAAAAAAAGGTTTATACCATGGCTACGGCTTTTTCGCTCATGGTCTTTTATGCCTTCGCGCTACAGTGCATGAGTACGATAGCTATAGTATATCGTGAAACCAAAGGCTGGCGTTATCCGCTCATTCAGCTCGTCTATATGACTGCCCTCGCCTACTTGGGCGCGTGGCTGACGTTTTGGTGGTGGAGTTGAGGAAGGGCATAAGGGGAGGTAAGGAGGCGAAAATATTTTTCTGTTCTTTCTTGCATATATTTTATTTTTTATATATGTTTGCACTGAATTGATACGAATTGATATTTTTATGCAGTACGAAACAGAAAAACAAGATTTGCTTACTACTAAGGAGGCTTCTAAATTACTCAAAGTTTCAGAGGTTTCTGTCAAGCGATACATTGCGCAAGGTCTTATTCCTTCAGTCAAAATAGGAGGCGCAAGGCGCATAGTAAAAAATGAAGTTTGGGAAGACTTCCTAAGCTACAATGCTGAAAATCAAGAAGATAACCCTGAAGTTATCAATGGTGTTCAGTTCTATTGGTCGCAAAAAAGCGGTGCAATCGCCCAACAAATCTACAAGGAATATTGCAAAGAAAACGACATTATCCTTGATGCCTTCTTAGGTGGTGGCTCATCGCTGTATGGTGTGCGTCATACGCATTTCAAATTTGTAGGGGTGGACATCAACGAAATGCCCTATAGAATTGCAAAATTCAACTTACAAAATATTGATAATCAATTTATTGCAAATTTGGAACAGCAAGTACGAGATTTGCAAAATGAATTAGGCGCAGTATATCGTTGTGAAACAAAGGCAGGCAAGCAGTTAGAGTTTATCAAAGTTGTGTTTGATGACAAAGACAATCCACAAGTAAAAATTGTGCATTTGCAAGATGCAGAAGGCAATCGTTTTACTTCTGAAGACTACCCTGAAACTGCAGATTGGTATGCGGATATTTTTAGCCCTATCAATTTTTGGGTACTTTCTGCACTGAAAGAACGAATCAAAGATAATGAACATTTAAAGTTTATACTTTCCTCCATTCTGCAACTTTGTAAACTTACAGATACAAAGTCACAGTCTCAATTCCCTTTTTGGTTGCCCAAAACAGACTTGGTAGATAGAAACATTTTTGTTACTCTCCTAAATAAAGTGCAGTCGCTCAAAAAGCAAATAGGGCAAGGTACTATCCCTGAAGTCGCAAGTTTTGATAGGCTGAAATACGCTATAGGCAATGCTTGCCTACTTTTGAACCAACCTGTGCAAAGTATCACAAATGAAATTCCTGACAATTCCATCGATTTTGTTTTGACAGACCCACCTTATTTTGACCAAGTAGCCTACTCGGAATATGCCAAAATTTGGGAGTTTTTTTGTGGCTATAAGGCAAATTTTGAAGATGAGATTATTGTATCACAACGCGATGTTTGCCAAAGCGATGAAGCCTTGTATTTAAAAAATTTGCAAAAAGCTTTCGAGGTTATTTTTAAGAAAATGAAACCTAATGCTATGATGTTGGTGTATTTTAAGGATAGCAGACCAGAAAAAATGTTTGCTTTTTTAGATATTTTAGATAAGGCAGGTTTTTATTTTGTAGGGCAGGAATATTTAGAAACTGCCAAATTTACCTATAAGCAAAACAGCACTACCAAAACTACACTCGCAGGCGAGAGTATTCTCAAACTGCAAAAAGCCTTGCCTACTGAAAACGCAGAAAATGAAGAAGCAGGCAAGGAAATAACTTTTATTGAGATTGAAAACTTAATAACACATTTTGCCAAAACTTACCTACTCACGCATACAGAGGCGAGTTTGAATGAAATTTTGAGCAATGGACTTATCAAACTTTTGTATGACTACAAAGCTCTGACTTTCCTGAAAAAAGCCAAAGATATTACAGATATTTTAGAAAAATTGGCAAACTATGACGATGAAAAACGTACTTATACACTCAAAAACAAGGAGCTTAAAAACCAACTTTTTTTGGGTAATTGTTTAGAAATATTAAAAGCAATTCCTTCACAATCAATAGATTGTGTCATCACAGACCCGCCTTATAACATTTCGGGCTACGACCACAAAAAACAAATTGGCTGGCTAAAGTCCAATGATTATTGGAAAAAGGATAAGGCATTTAAGAAAATAGATGAAACTTGGGATAAGTTTTCAGATAATGATTATGAGACATTTACAATAGAGTGGCTTATGGAGTTAAAGCGTATTGTAAAGCCTAATGGCAACATCGCTATCTTTGGTAGTTATCACAACATTTACAAAATAGGCTATTTAATTGAAAAATTGGACTTAAAAACCATCAATTCTATTATTTGGTACAAACGTAATGCTTTTCCTAATGTTACACAAAGAATGTTTTGCGAAAGTACAGAGCAAATTATTTGGTGTGCAAATAACAGCAAAAAAGACGAAAAAAATTGGACTTTCAATTACCATGCTATGAAAGAACTCAATGGTGGGGTACAAATGCGTAATTTATTTGATGTACCTCTAACCAAAGCATCAGAAAAAGAACATGGCAAACACCCTTCTCAAAAACCTTTGGAGGTTTTGAATAACTTGGTATTGGCTCTTACAAATGAGGGTGATGTAGTATTAGATTGTTTTTTGGGTTCAGGTACAACTGCAGTTTCTGCCCTTCAGCACAAACGACATTTTATAGGCATAGAACAAAATTATGAATATTTACAGTTAGCAGAAAGGCGTTTGGAAGGTGTAAATATAGCACCCAAGCCTATAAAACGGACTATAAATCACCTTGGTGTTGGTAAAATTTATCATGGACTTGCTGAAAAACTACTTACTGATATACCTTCTGAAAGTATTGCTTGTAGTGTGTGGTCACCTCCGTATCATGTGGGCAAGGAGTATGAAAAAGGGCAAAGTTTTGATGAATGGAAAAATATGCTAAAGCAAGTTATAAAATTACATTATCCCATTACAAAAAAAGGTGGCTTCATGGTTATAAACATAGCCGATATATTGTGCTTTCCAGATGAAACAATGCCTAAAATACAATTACCCAACCCATCAAAACACAAGGTTAAATTAAGCAAAGAAGATATTTTAGAGATAAAATTGAAAAATCCAACATGGAACAAATATGATTTAGCAAACTATTTCCAATGTAGTGAACAAACCATAGACAGACGATTGAATGGCAATAACATTCGTGGGGGCAAATATATTACCCAAACTCGTGTAGAGTTGGTTAGCCAATACATACAAGAATTTTATATGTTTTGGAAAGCAGGTGAAACATTAATCAATAAAGATAAACTGTCTTCTAAAGAGTGGAGTGAATGGGGCAGTCGCGCTGTTTGGGAATTTCCTTCTGTAAGAGCCAATCATGGACATGAGGCAATGTTCCCTTTAGAGTTACCAAAGCGTTGTATAAAGTTACTGACAGAAGAAGATGACATTATATTAGATCCTTTCATGGGAAGTGGTACTACAGCATTGGCTTGCTTAGAAACAAAAAGGCACTTTATAGGCATTGAGAAAGAAGCTCAATACGTAGATTTAGCCCTGAAAAATATAGAAAAATACAAACAACAATATCAACAATTATCTATTGTTTAACGGCTTACGATACTAAAATCAGCACCTTCAAACACTATTTTTTGACAACGCCAATTCGCTATCTGCGCAAGCGGGTTGAGTTTGATTCGAGTGCGTTTGTGTTCCGAGTCTGCTATATCTTTGCCTGGTGCCAATAGCCCCTGTATGTTCGCATAAAGAACTGTGTCAAACATTAGGAGACCATTGGGTACACAAATAAGTTCTATGTATTTCAGAGGTTGATTGCCTAAACTAATTACTTCATAAGCACATTTTATGTAAAAAGTAAGTGTTAAATAAATTTTCTCATCTATTAGATAAAAAGGTGGTAGTTCAGGCTGAAATAGCATCTTTTTGTTCCTACCCTGAACCTGCATTTGAGAGTTGAAAACTCCATCTGTATCTAACAAAATACCATCGCCTGAAACTTGATTAGGGCTTGCTACAACTTCATCAAGGTTGTCAGTGGGTCCCGTAGATTTTATGTCAAGATGAGCAAATATATTATCACAAACAAAGCGAACATCGTGTCCATAAGGCAACCCTACAAATTGCGTATTCTCCAAAGTTTCCACTATAATTTTGTACATATAAGCATCTAAAACTTTTTCGCCAACTTCCCCCCAAGGCAAAGAATTACCGCTTGGTTTATGTCCTCGTTGTTTGGGTGCATAGCGAAACCAAAAGTTCTTTAACTTTATGGAAGCATCAAAATCACGTTTGATGTCTTTTGCGTTGTTCTGTAGTCCTTGAAAAAGCACCTCAAAATAGTGTTTTTCAAGGCTAATGAGTTCATTTGGCGAAGCAACTAATTTTGCTCTTGTTTCAGTGTAATTCATGTGTTAGTCATTGTTAGAGTTTGAAAATATATCATCAACGCCAAAAATTTCTAAAAAATCTGTTTGAATTTGGCGAAACGCGCTTATAAGTTCGTAAAACTTTTGTTGGTCTATTTGTTGGAAGGTTTGCATGGTGCAAAAATAGCAAAAAACACGCATACTTACCTAAAATATTTTCTTTGAAAAAAACCCAAAAAAAAAAAAAGGCTATCATTACAATAGCCTTTTTGGGGTTCTGATTGTTGTGCGTCTTATGGCACAGTTATCGTGATTTTTTGGACAGTGTGCGCTGAGAAATAGCCTAACGCGCCTCCCGCAATATTCGAGGTAGGATTGGCGGGTGTAGTGCCACTGCCATCAGTCAGTTGTGAGAGAGCCAAAAAATAATCGTGAATAGGTTTGTCGATGCAACGCATTTCCACTGTTAGTTTATTGCCTTTTTTTATCTCCAATTCTTGGCTAAAAATCGGTCTTTCGTTTATCAAACCGTTGTTTACGTTGTCGTTGAAAATGATGTAGGCATTGTCTTTCTTGTCGTTCAGGTACTGCACAAAGCGGTAGCAATTCCCAAAAACAGAAGGGTCTTGAAAAACGGGTACTACATAATAGGTAGGTTCGGCAGTGGGCGGTCCGAATATGTTTTCCTCAAGGCGCAAATCATCTAATGGCACTACGGCGGGCATGGTGCTTTTGGCGGTGTATGTCTTGCCTTCGTGTACGACAGTCATGGTATAAGTCTTGCCTGCCTGCCCTGTTATGGGGCTTGTTTGATACGTCCCTGCGGAGGTTTCGGTCAGGGTTTCGCTCCAGCCTGTTCCATCTGAAAGCGTTACGCTTGCACCCGACACAGCAGGAAAGCGATTAGGCGCGCTGAAGCCAACGGTTTTGCTTATTTTGATGGTTTGCGCTCCTTGTTCGTTGGTCATGTTGCCTTCTATCACAAGGCGCGTTTCGGCTTCTTTGAGGTCGATAAAAATTTCTTTTTCGCAGGAGGCAAGGAAAAAGAGGGCAAATATAAAAGGGAGATATTTCATGAGTGAATGAGATTTAGATGTTGGTTGGTTGATGTTAGATGTTAGGGATTTAGATGTTGGTTGATTGATGTTAGATGTTAGGCAAAGATATTTTAGACTATTTATAACTCAATATATGCTAACATCTAAAAACCAATATCTAACATCTAACAAATCAATTAAAACTTAAAATTATAGGTTACGCTTGGCACCCATCGGAAGAGGGACGTTTGAATGACTTGGGTGCGCGAGGCATCATTCGGGTCTGTTTTGAAGTCGATGATGTAGGCGTTTTGGCGACCATACACATTGTATAGCCCGAAGTTCCACGAACTTTGGAACTTGCCTGTGCGTTTGCTTTCATACACCGCGCTGAAGTCTAAGCGGTGATAGGCAGGCATACGATAGCCGTTGCGCTCTGTGTAGTAGTTCGTGGCTACGCCATCTATTTCGTATTTGCCACTTGGGAACGTTACGGCATTGCCTGTATAATACACGAATACACCTGAAAGCGACCACTTAGGCGTGAGTTGGAACATACCCACGATAGAAAGGTCGTGCAAGCGGTCTTGTCTTGCCTTGTACCATTTGCCTTCGTTGATGCCGTCTATTTGGCGTTCTGTGCGTGCAAGCGTGTAGCTTACCCAACCCGTAAATCTGCCTTTTTTCTTTTTCAAAAATAGCTCTAACCCATAAGCGCGTCCTTCGCCATACAGCAATTCGCTTTCTACATCTGGCGCACTGTTGATGTCCGCGCCATTTTTGTAGTCCACTTGGTTTTGCATAAATTTGTAGTACGTTTCCACGCTAAATTCATACGTATTTTCTTTGAAATTACGGAAATAGCCTACACTTACTTGGTCGCTTATTTCGGGCTTTATGTTGTAGCTATTGCCTATCCATTGGTCGGTGGGGCTTGTGGTCGTAGAGTTGCTCAAGAGGTGCAAGTGCTGTGTATTGCGGGCATAGCCTGCTTTGATACTGCTTGTTTCGTTCAGTTTGTAGCTGGCAGACAGGCGAGGCTCGAGGTTGTAATAAGTCTTGCCTATACTGCCCTTTGCCAAGACTACACTGTCTTTTTTCACGTCTTTTTCGTAAATGTTGTATGTGTCGCCTCCTAAAATGCTATAGGCAGAGAGGCGTAAACCGTAGTCAATGTTCAGGCGCGTATTGGCATTGAAGGTATTGTTTACATACACCGCATTTTCCCAACCGTAACGGCTTACCTGCTTGTTCAGGTCTTTGTTGTCTTCGAACTCAAAACGACTCGGTGTGATGGTGTGATGAATAGAATTTACCCCAAAACGCCACGAGTTTTTATTGTTAGGGAAAAATTGAAATTCTTGTTTGAAGTTCCAATCTTGAATTTGCGAGTCTATCCTAAACTTTGTGCCTCCCGCGTTTACTTGGATTTTGTAGTCATAATCACTGTAGATTAAAGAAGTATTCGAGAAAAGTTTGGGGTTCAAGATGCTGTTCCAACGGAAAGTAGCGGTTTTGTTGCCCCAATCAATGCCAAAATTATCGCCCAAGCCCAAATTATCTCGACCAAAATAGCCCGACAAGAAAATACGGTTTTTGTCATTGATGCGGTAGTTTGCCTTCATATTCAAGTCATAGAAATACAGGCGATTGTCTTTGAAGTTTTCGGTAGCTTTCAAAAAAACGTCTGCATACGTTCTGCGCCCCGAAATCATAAAAGACGATTTTTCTCTTTGAATGGGTCCCTCGATAGTCAATCGACTGCTAATCAAGCCTATGCCACCTGAAATTGTATAGGCTTTGTCGTTTCCTTCGCGCATACGCACATCAAGCACGGAGGCGAGTCTTCCGCCATATTGCGCAGGCGTGTTGCCTTTGATGATAGTGGCATCTTTGATAGCATCACTGTTGAAGGTACTAAAAAAGCCCAACAAGTGCGAAGCATTGTAAACAGGAGCTTCATCAAGCAGAATGAGGTTTTGGTCGCTTGAGCCACCGCGTACAAAAAAACCGCTATTGCCCTCGCCTGCTGACTTGATACCTGGCAGGAGTTGCAAGGTTTTCAGTACGTCCTTTTCGCCAAAAAGCACAGGCAACTTGCCTATTTCTTTGATGTCCAAACGCTCCGTACCCATAGTAGTTTGGGTAATGTTTTCGTCCTCTTTTACCGAGCTAACGACTACTTCCTTAAGTTCGTTGTCGCTTGTCAAAGCCCAATCGAGTTTTTGGTCTGCGCTCAAGGTAATAGGTTGTTTCGTTTCTGCATAGCCCACATAAAAGGACTTGAGCGTGTAAGTGCCAGCAGGCAAGGTCAGGGAATAGAAGCCGTATTCGTTGGTGGCTACGCCCACATTGGGCAGTTCTTCGACCATAATCGTAGCTCCGATAAGTTCTTCGCCACTCGATTTGTCGCGGATATGTCCGCTTACAGTAAATTTGTTTTGCGCTTGTATGCTCAAAAAGCAAAAGAAAAACAAGACGCTCAACTGGATTTTTAATTTTTTCATTGGATTGTTGTTATTTTATTGATGTGCTGGGTATTCTCATCAAAACCTTTTATTAGACGATGTAACTATTACTTTGTTACAGTAAGCTCTAAGGTCTTGCCTGCCATACCCGTAAAAATATATGCGTTGTTTGTAGAGATGATTAGGCATTCAGCCTAACCAACTGACATTTGACTGCAAAATTGGGTTATCTTGCCTACCTTACCTAATAAACATGACCAACTCGCCTGCATCGATGACCAAACACGCTTATAGCTGACCAAAACACATGGTCATGTTTTGGCGTTTTTATGCACGATTAAGGAAATTTCGTTTGAACTTTGCAGTATGAAAAACAATATTTTGTATCATATCGCTTGGTGGGTTTTCTTTTGGGTAGTGCCTATTTTGGCGGGGCAATATACAGGTATGCCTGAAAAATTTAACATCTACCCACAAACACTTCTACAAAACGTTTGTATTATACTTGTCTGTTCCACACTGATAAGTTATATCAACTACTTTAGTCTGTTCTATTTTTTTGAAAAAAAACGCTACATTTTACATCTTTTTTGTGTTGCAAGTGTCTTTTTGGTAGCTGTGTTGATTTGCAGATATACGCTCATACCTTTCCCCGAAGAATCTCACATGGGTAGCTTTAGGTATTTACCCAGCAACTTTGCAAGTGTTATACTCTCTACGCTGTTTTGGTTTGCCCAAAAAGGCTACATCAAGGAATTGGAGTTCAAAGAAGCCAAAACGAAGCGCGTGGAGGCAGAGATGGGCTTGCTCAAAATGCAAATCCAGCCCCATTTTTTGTTCAATACGCTGAACAATGTCTATGCGACTAACCTACAAAGTCCTGCGAAGGCAAACGAGATGATTTTGCAGTTGGCAGACCTTTTGCGGTATCAATTAGAAATCACGAAACAAGAAAAAATAACCTTAGCTGAAGAAATCCGCCTTACCGAAAATTATGTGGCATTGGAAAAAGTGCGTTTGCATAATTGCGAGGTATTGGTGGAAAAAACAGGCGACTTTCATACGTATAGCATTACGCCTTTGCTTTTTTTGCCCTTAGTCGAAAATGCCTTCAAGTACAGCACAGACATACAGAAAGCCCGTATTCGTATTAGTTTTGAGCTACAAGACAATCGTTTAATATTTTTGTGTCACAATACCAAATGGGCTTAGACAATGTGCGTAAAAGGCTCGAATTGCTATATCCCGAACAACACGAACTTACCCTAAAACAAATAGACAACAATTTTATCCTTACCTTGAGTATATGTCTTTGAAATGCCTTACCATTGATGACGAACCACTTGCGCACACTATCCTTGAAAATTATATCGGGCAGGTAAGCTCGTTGCAGTTGGTAGGCAAGTGCTACAATGCGGTAGAAGCCATCAACTTCTTGCACCAAAATCCTGTAGAACTAATTTTTCTCGATATCCAAATGCCTTTGCTTACGGGTTTGGAGATGCTCAAGACCTTGCAAAACCCGCCCCATGTCATACTGACGACTGCCTATTCGGAGTTCGCCTTAGAAAGTTATGAGTTTGGCGTATCGGATTATTTACTCAAGCCTATCCGCTTTGAACGTTTTTTAAAGGCTGTGAATAAAATCCTGCAACGCGAGTCGAAGGAAAGCAAAACGGTAGAAACACCTGCCTTGCCTACTGATGCCTATATATTGGTAAAGCAAGATGGGACAATGCACAAGATAGCCTTAGCCGATATTTTGTATGTGGAAGGATACGGAAATTTTGTGAAAATCCATGTGGCTGATAAATACATTTTGGTAGCCGAAACCATGACAGATATTCAAACGCGCTTGCCTGCTTTCCTGCGCATACACAAGTCTTACCTGCTGAATATCAATGCGTTGGATAAAATTGAAGGCAATCGAATTTTTTTGCACAATAAACAAGAACTACCGCTTGGCAACTCATTCAAACAAGCTGTTTTGGAAAAACTGAAAAATGCTATGTAAAAAAAGACTGCCTATCGCAGGCAGTCTTTTTTGTATTAGTAGGCAAGGAAACCGCTTAGTTAAAAGAATAACGGATACCGATTTGCGCCTGCCAAGCATTATCTACTGTGATGCTCTTAACGAAGTTATCACGCAACAATACTGTTTGACCATTTACGACTTGGGTAGCCAAGCGATAAGAAGGCACGCCATTGGCATCAACACTTGCTAACGTCAAAGGGTTAGTAGTCGTAGTAACATAGCCTACACCCCATTTGTTGTTCAAGGCATTGCCTGCGTTCAAGATGTCAGCACGGATTTGCAAGGTATGTTTAGCTTTTTTGTCCTTGCCTGTTTTGATATACAACTCACGCGCTATAGAGAAGTTCAAGCGAGTCAACCAAGGGAAATAACCACCATTGCGCTCTGCATAGTTGCCTCTGCGCGTTTTGAGGTAAGGGTTGTCCTCGATAAAATCTTCGAAAGCCTCTTGTTGCATTTGGGGCGTAAAAGTAACCCCACCAGAAGTAAACTGAGTGAAATTCAAATCACTAGCCTTGTTAGGTACAAAGATAAGGTCGTTGTTGTTCTGTCCATCACCATTAAAATCGTTGCCATACACATACGAAACCTTGCCTCCACTGTTCGACACAAAGCCCAAAGACATAATGAGCGAACCACCTACTTTGTTAGCATATTCCACACGATAGTTCAAGAAACCTACGATTCTATGACGCAAATCTCCATCTGCAAAACTTGTTTCCAAGTAGTTTTGTCCTACAATGGTAGGCGCGTTGGCTTGCACTGTGCTTCCTACCGATTGCATATCTCTTGCCTGTCCGTAGGTATAAGCCACGAAGCCACCAAAACCCGCTTGAGATACTTTTTCTACTTTCGCAGTGAAGGTATAAGCATTGCCTTTGTTCGTGTTTTTCAATACAAAAGCATTGGTAACAGCCGAATTGATAAATCTTGAATTGGTAGCTCCCGGTGTAGAAGCGGGGAATCTATCGCGTGTATCTGCACCCGAAAATTTACGGTCTGGCTCGCGCAAGTTGGCATCAATGTAGCGCAAGCTTTGCAACATTCTGTTGTAAATAATTTCACCTGTTAGAATCAAGCCAAAAGGAAGTTTGTAATCTACTGCTACGTTGGTTTTCCAAACAAGCGGATATTTCAAATTGCTGTCTGTAGCATTGATAACATACGCAGGCAAGGTAGCAATATCAGGCGATACAGCAGGCAAGAATTGCGAAGGATTGACACGGAAAGGATATGCTGTAGTGTTTGTAGCACTGATAAGCCCCGTATTGATACCGTTGTTGCCTAATTGGTTAGAAACCAATACTTGAGGAATACGCGACACGAAGAAACCGCTACCACCGCGCAACTGCAACGTTTTATCACCTTTTACATCATAGTTGAAGCCCAAACGAGGCGAAACCAATAGGCGAGTTTTAGGAAACGCGCCTGTGCTAAGAGAATAGTTTTCTTTGTTTTCGTCTTTGAAGGCAAGCCCCGCTACGATAGGGTTATTGAAATCTTCTGCAGTAGCATTGTCATACGCGAATACATCAAAACGAACACCACCTGTCAAAGTCAATTTGTTATTTACTTGGAACTCGTCTTGCGCATAAGCACTGTATGTATGTACTTTCAAGACTTGCAAAGGCTCCGCGCCATTGGGTAGGCGAGAATAACGCAAGTTGTAACGTGCCACAGGAACAGGCGAAACAGTTGATTGAGGATTTGCTTTAGAGTCCAATACGGCTGTTTTGAAGTCTGCTATAGAGTTATACACATATACGCCATTCGAAGAAGGGAAGAATACGTTGTTAGACTTGTAGAACTCATACGCACCTCCGAAAGTAAGGGTGTGCTTGCCTGCAAAGTAGCTAAAGTTATCAGTGATATTCAAAGTAGAATAATTCAACTTGTTGCTTGGCGTGAAGGGGTCAAAGCCTACAGAAGTATAAGTTGTTCCATTAGGTGCATTGAGAATATCAATCGTGGGGAAAATGTCTGTCAAATACTCCCTGTCCTCTATCTGTTTGTTGAAAGTAGCGATAAAGTTGTTCGACATTTTGCTACCAAAGTTAGAGTTCAATTCCACTGCCACAGAGCGTGTATTGTCGTTGATGAGGTAGCCCGTATTTTGAGGCGAGATAGCTTCAGCACGGTTAGTACGGTTGCCATTGCCTGCTGTGTTGCTACTATTACTATCGCTAATACGTACACCTGCATCTGAGTTGTGGTGCGAATAACGAACCGCCAATTTATGGTTGTTGTTGATGTTGTAGTCCAAACGTATCAAGGCTTTGCGACTATTTACATCATTGTTGTAGTTGTCCAAAGCACCCAAATCACGCCCAAATTGGTCTTTCATAAACTTGCTCAAATCTTCCATATCGGCAAGTGTAGTGCGCGAAACGTTGCCTGAAGCACCTGGTTTGTTCAATGACCAATCCAAAGCGGGTTGGCTACTTTCGAACTGCTCTGCATTGATGAAAAAGAACAATTTGTTTTTGATGATGGGACCGCCTACGCGAATACCATACGTTTTTTCGTTCAAGGTAACATTAGGCACACGCTGACCATCAGCAAAACGACCTGTTAGCCCTGCATTGCGGAAAAGGTGATACACCGAACCCGAAAAAGTGTTCGTACCAGAGCGCGTTACTGCATTTATGCTTGCTCCTGAAAAACCCGATTGGCGCACATCAAAAGGCGCGATATTGAGCTGAATTTCATCAAGCGCGTCCAAAGAAACGGCAGTCGTGCCTGTGCGTCCACCCGCTTGTGCCGAGCCACCCAAACCAAAACCGTTGTTGAATACCGAACCGTCAATGGTGAAGTTGTTCAAACGGCTATCTTGACCACC
>RDXI01000221.1 GCA_004292795.1 Bacteroidota bacterium
CAAAAAAGGCTTTGCACAACTGCTTGGCAAGTGGGTAGTATTTAGAATGAAACAGAATGGCGAACTTCTTGGTGCTACTGACGGAGATGAAGCACTGAAAAAAGTCTTCAAAGACCAAAATTTTACCTTTGGCTCATATCCTGCCAAACCTATTAAAATAGGGAGTTCTTGGACTATTACCGAAACGCGCAATATGAATGGTGTCAAAATGAAAATGGTGTATGAAAACAAATTGGTCGGATTGGTAGATGGAAATTGGGTGGTTGCGTCTAAGGGTGTCATCAAAGATGAGAAAGATGAAACCAAAGGCACACTTTCTGGAACTTCTTACCTCAATCAAAATGACTTGATGCAAATGAAAACAGCCATGAAGCAAAACCTGAAAGATTTTGATGTCAATAGAATGAAAATGGACTTGGAATCCGAAAATACTGTTACTTGTGTTAAAAAATAACCCCTCTACGCGCTATGCCTCGCCTACTCGCTATTGATTATGGATTGAAACGAACAGGACTTGCTGTTACGGACAATCTGAAAATTATTGCTACCGCCCTCACTACAGTTCCTACGGCAGAATTGTTGTCTTTCCTACAAAAATACGCCGAACAAGAAGAAATTGAGGCGTTTGTGATTGGCTTGCCTGTTAGCTTGCAAGGGGACGACACAGACACCACGCCCCACGTGCAAGGTTTTGCGCGGGTGTTAGCAAACCGTTTTCCGAATGTGCCTATTCATTGGATTGATGAGCGTTTTACGTCTAAGCTCGCACTTGATGCTATGATTCGAGCTGGCTCGACCAAAAAAGATAGGCGCGAAAAGGGTAACATCGACAAAGTGAGTGCGACTATTATCTTGCAATCCTTTATGGAAAATTATATATGACAGACCGCCAATATCCCGTAGGCAAGTTCGAATTTGGGAAAAGTTATACTTTTGCCGAAACACAAGCGAATTGCCAAATCATCAAAAACTTTGTGCCTCGCCTCCGCGCTCTTGCAGGCAAGCTCTCCGAAGCGCAGTGGCAAACGCCCTACCGCGAAGGCGGTTGGACAGCCTTGCAAGTGGTGCATCATTTGGCAGACAGTCATTTGAATGCTATCACGCGCTTGAAACTTGGGCTTACAGAGGATAACCCGACTATTCGCCCTTATGAAGAAGACCGTTGGGCAAACTTGCCTGATTATGCCTTGCCTGTAGAGGTTTCTTTGCAATTATTGGAGGCAGTGCATACGCGTTGGGCGACTATTCTCGAAAGTTTGAGCGAACAAGATTTCCAACGCACTTTCTTTCACCCTGCGAGCAAATACACCTTTACACTTGCCGAAAGTACAGCGCACTATGTTTGGCATTGAAATACGTTTTACCACAAGTGTACTTTTATTTTCTTGTAGTAAATTTTTTCGGTTCTCTGACAATTTTTGTGGAGTGGAAAAAACGTTCATTTTGTCATGCTAAACGCAGTGAAGTATCATTGTTAATCAACGATTTGTGAACTAACGTGAGTTCGGAATTAAAAGTGGTATGTGTCATTGATATCGACAGCGGGTTTTTGGGCATACAATTGATAGGCGACCAAACTGGCTAAGATGTGGGCGCAAGCATTTTGTAGTTTTATGTGTCGTATATGTTGCCAATCGAAGACAGAGGTTAAAATGTCAAATACAGCCTCCATGACAGGTTTTTTCTCTTGTAACTCTACCAATTTGTTTTTCATCTTCTTTTTGACTTTGGTAATGATTTTCAGTCCTGCTGTGTGAAAGTCATTCCAAAGGGTTGTAAGGTAACCTTTGTCGTCGAATAATTTGTTACGAAACATCTATCTCCAAGATAACCACATAAAACGCATACCCAAATGGTTTGACAAAAACTATTGGTGGGAGATATGGGTATAAGGCACGAAAAATTTGGTTTGTTGATTATAGTTGTTATCTTTGGGCTATAACAATGCTTGAGCATGGAAAATATTTTCTTTACCCAACATCTCGCCCAAGAGTTCCGCGCTTGGTTGCAGAGCCAATCTTTCACGCATCTTTGCGTCTTGACAGACGACAATACCTTGCAATTTTGCTATCCGCGTTTGGCAAAAGCCCTCGAAGGCATAGCGCACAGCGTCATTACCATTCGATGCGGAGAGAGCGAAAAGAACCTCGAAACTTGTAGTGTCATTTGGGAGCAATGGCTATCGGAACACCTTGACCGCAAAGCCCTTGTTATCAATTTGGGCGGAGGGGTAATAGGCGACATGGGTGGCTTTTGTGCCGCTACGTACAAGCGCGGGATACGCTTCTTGCAGATGCCTACAACGCTTTTGGCGCAAGTAGATGCGAGTGTGGGAGGCAAGTTGGGCATCGACTTTCAGGGCTACAAGAACGTGATAGGCACGTTTGTGCCACCTTTGGCGGTGTGGATCGATACCGTGTTTTTGCAAACCTTGCCTACCCGCGAGCTACAGGCGGGCTTGGCAGAAGTATTGAAGCATTGCCTCATAGCAGACGAGGCGCAATGGAAAACCTTGCCCGAAACGTTCTTGCCTGCCCAAATGAATTGGGACGCGTGGGTGCGCCACTCTATCCACATCAAACACAGCATAGTGAGCCAAGACATGGACGAACAACATATCCGCAAAATACTGAACTTCGGGCATACGATAGGACACGCTGTAGAAACGTTTTTCTTGAACCAAAAGCCCGTTGAACTCTTACATGGCGAGGCGGTGGCATTGGGTATAGTAGCCGAGAGCTTTCTATCTACGCGCTACACGGGGCTATCGCAGGCAAGTTATGAAGCCATTGCGAACAAAATAAACGCCTATTTCCCCGAAAATCACACCTTTACACAAGAAGAAGCCGAAATCATAGCCCGCCTCGCTTTGCAAGACAAGAAAAATACAGGCAACACCATCAACTGCGTGATGTTGGAGCAAGTAGGCAAGCCCGTTTATGACATCAAAATCACCGAACAAGATATTGTAGATAGCTTGCGTAGGTAAGGTATTTGAGAAATCAAATAGCTTGCACAAAACATTGCAAAAGCAAGTTTTTAGTAGAAAAAGCTATATTTGCACCATGATTATTTACGATACTAAAAACTGGAGTACCACACTCTTAAAGATTTACCTAAGTTTCAACAAGGCTTACACCACGCGGGTTTTGTTCAAGTACATTTTCTACTTATCCATCTACACGACTGTAGTGGTCATTGTAGATTTGGAAGTCTTGCCTACACGCATCGAGGTCAATCCCTTGTTTTTTTCTCTGTTAGGTGTTATTTTGTCGTTGATGTTGGTGTTTCGCCTCAATACATCTTACAACAAATGGTGGGAAGGCAGGATAGCGTGGGGTTCGCTCATCAATCAGAGTCGCGCTTTTGCCGCGCAAGCCCATGCACTTTTGCCCAAAGAAGACAATCGAGAACGTAAATATTTTGCTTCACAGATAGCCAATTTTGCCTACACCTTGCAAGCGCATTTGCGCGGGTTCAAGCATTGGCACGAGATAGAGCCTATGGGCAAAGAATACCTTGCCTCCCTGCAAAAAGCCAAAAATGTACCTTATGCAGTCGCCACACAACTATACGAACATATAGAGCAAAGGACAAAAGAGGGCGCGTTTCAGCCTTTGGACAAGCAGTCGCTTTTTCATCATATCGAGGTCATGATAGGCATTATGGGAATATGCGAAAGGATTAAGAACACGCCTATCCCCTTCTCGCACAATAGTTATATCAAAACCTTTATTTTGATTTACGTCTTGGCGTTGCCTTTTGGTTTGGTGGGTACATTGGCATATTACACCATTCCCACAGTCGCGCTCATTTCTTACGCGCTTGTGGGCGTGGAAGTGGTTTCGGAGGAAGTAGAAGAACCTTTTGGCACAGAGGCAAACGACTTGCCATTGCTCCAACTTTCGCGGGTTATCAAACACAGCGTATTCGAAGCCCTACAAACTGAATACGAAATAGAGATTGCCGATATAGAAATAGACACGAAGTATATTCAGATTATTCGATAGCAAAGCCCCTAAACTTCGTGTGTTGTGATTAAGCATAAGAAAAACTAAACCACCGAATAATAGTTCAAAAGTAGCGTCCTACGCTATGCGAGTAGCGAATAAAGAGTAAGACTTACCTATATTTGGTAAGTCTTTTTTAGTGTTGTTTCTACGAAAGCCTCTAATTTTGCAATGAAAAGAAGTGATGAAATTATCGAGTCCATTTGTTTATGCGAGCAGATGGTACGGTTTTGCAAGTGCATATAAGCTATTGAGTATGCGTCCCAAAGTTTCACACTTGGGCAAGCCTGCCTAAGTGTGTTTTTTTATGCTGTAGCAAGCTTGCTTGCCTAAGTGTGTTTTTTTATGCTATAGCTTGCCTGCCTAAGTGTGTTTTTCTATAACCAACGTTTTCGCCTGAAAATGAGCAAGATAATGCTCGAAGCCCCAAACATCAAGAGCAAAGCAAGGGGATAGCCCCAACGCCATTTTAGCTCTGGCATAGCCTCGAAGTTCATACCATAAATCCCCGCTATCATCGTGGGAGGCATAAACAAAATGGATACCACCGTAAATATTTTGATGATGTTACTTTGTGCCAAGTTGATAAGACCAAGTAGCGTGTTTTGTAGGTAAGAAAGCCTTTCGAAGGTAAAATCTATTTGTTGCATCAACGAGCCGATTTCCTTCAACAAAATACGAAGCCTGTCGTGCATATTTTCCTTGAACCTATCACTCCGCAACATTACCGACAGCAAGCGTTGGTATTCTATCAAGTTTTCGCGTATGAGCATTGTTTTTTCTTGTATCTCGGCTATTTCGAGCAACGGTTTTTCGTTAGGGTTGTGTTGTCGAATGATACTGCGCCCCAAAATCTCTACTTCCTTGCCTAAGTCTATGAGTATATTGGCGTTGAGGTCTATCCGCACCTCAAAAATAGTTATCAGCACATTGTAGCCATCAGCAAAAAAGCGCGGATTTGCGTCTAAGCGTTTGCGCGTTTCGACAAAAGACTTGAGTTCGTTTTGGCGAATAGAGATAAGCGTATTGCCTTTCAAGACCTGTGAAGCCGTATATTCGCAATAATCCGTTTCTTTGTCCGTGTCAGGCAAGATAAAATGCGACTGCAAAATTACCTCGTCTTTGGTTTCTATGAATTTCATGAACTTCTCGCTTTCCAGCGCGTATTCTGCATTTTCGAGATTGATTTGCACAAGTTGCTCAACTTGTTTGCGTTCTGCGTCATTGGCATTATACAAATCAATCCAAACTATGCTCTCAGGCAAGAGTGTAGCTAATTTTTCCAATTTGGTAGCACGCAATAGGCGGTCATCTTTTTTGTAGATAGCTGTAAACATAGGCAAGTCAAGCGGGTAAATGGGTTTGCAGGTAAGCGGGTAAACAGCTCAAATGTTCCTTATCAATCTTCTTTGTTATTTTTGGCGCGTCTGCACCTTTCGCTACAGTATTTCACTTCGTCCCAGCATTTTTCCCATTTTTTGCGCCATGTGAATGGTTTTTCGCATACTGCGCATATTTTTTGGGGAAGGTCAGCTTTTTTAGGCTTCTTCATCAAAATATCTACTGTTTTTTACAAACATACAAAATTTCGTTGGCAGGCAAGCCAAATTGTCGTATTTTTTCAGGTGTGAGTTGTTGCGCAAAGGTATTCGCATCAACTACCAAGCCACTGGAGGCAAGGCGGATAGCATAATCATTGCCATACATACGCACATGGTCTTCTTGCCCAAAGTGCTTGAATCGGTCAGCAGGCGAGGTAATGCTCGCGTCCTCGTAGGTAACTTCCAAGTCTGTACGAAAAAATGGCACTTGCAAAATAGCCCAACCGTTGGGCTTCAGCACGCGGTGGATTTCGCGCACAGCCTGATAATCGTCAGCCACGTGTTCCAGCACATGATTACAAAACAAAACATCAAAGGTATTGTTTTCGAAAGGCATTTGGTGAATGTCCATTTTTACCTTTGCCAAAGGCGACACGAGGTCTGCCGTAACGTAGTCTATGTTCGTAGCTTTCTCCAAAGGCTTCATAAAACAAGCTTCGGGGGCTATGTGCAGGACTTTGGCGGGTTTTTGGAAAAAGTCGGTTTTTTCTTTGAGGTATAGCCAAATCAATCGATGCCTTTCCAACGACAAACAATGTGGACAAAGGGCATTGGCGCGCGCCGACTCGCCTCTGCCGTAGGGCAAAAATTGCTTGTATTCGTGTTCGCATATCGGGCATTGTACGCCCTTGCCTGCATAAAACCAACCCAACACGCGCAACCCAAGTGGACTAACGCGCTGTAGAATAGGGCGCGGAACGAAACGAATGATAAAACTAATGAGCTTTTTGAGCATATACACCTGTAAGAAGGCGTAAATTTACACGCTCATTTCTAATTTTCCAAAATATTACTGCACGATAAAACTTGCTTGATTGCTTGGTAGCTTGACGAGGGTTTGCTTGCCTGCACTGTTCATGATGTAAACATTATCTACATAAACATCAACTTTATCACCTGAACGAGGGTGCATAGGCATTAAATTGATGGTATTGTCCTTTACTCGCATATTATTGGTGCTATAACCACCACGATAAACAGAAGCCCCATACGTTGTTTCATATTTCCACGCATCAGGAAACATTTTTTGTAAGGTATCAGGCACAACCAAACGCGCCTGCAGTCCGTAGGCAGGCAAGGCTACCCGTTGCGCCAAATCTAAAGGCTTGCCTACTGCATCAAATATTGCTATCGTGGGCGGTAGCATTTGTAGGTAAGACAATAACCGTTTTTGGCTTGTGGAGGCAAGCTCGCCTGCTGTGTTGCGCAAGGTTTGTTCGAGTTCAGTTTGCGATTTTTGCAGACTTGCCACGTTTTGTTCCCATGTTTGCACCTGCGAATAGGCTTGCCTACCCACATACCACGCGCCTAAGGCTATCAGCCAAGCCGTTGCTACGAACAGTGTTTTTTTCATCATGTTGTTTATTTTAATGACATTTTTAGGTGATTGTTCGCGGGTTCTACAGCAGTACATGTGCCGTCTGCATTGATGCGGTGCATTTTCTTGATGCTTACCATTACCACATCTCCTGGGCGCGTGGACAGTTCCGCCAAATTGACTTGGTTGTTTTCGGTTTGTAGCGTTTTGACCGTAAAATACCTACCACGACGGTATCGGTCTTTCGATGTTTACCCAACCGCCTTGTGAGTTGGCTACGCCTATCGTGGGAGGCAAGTTCCTTAGCACTGCCAACAACTCTTTTTTGTCTTTCGCTTCGAGTTTGGCTTGTGTAGTTTGCAAAGAGGCTTTTGTTTGCTTGTATAGTTTTTGGGCTTCTCCAGCTTGTTGCTCCAGCTCGGAAGCCCTGAACGTATTTTGCACCGCTCCAAAGACCGATAGCAGGGCTATAGCCCAAGAAATGCCCGCCACTATATAGAATTGTACCTTGTTTTTCATATCCAAAAGTAGTTTTCTATATATACTTCTGTTCGCGCTTTTTTTGGAGTAGGCAGGCGATTTTTTTTTTGGTGTTTTTTGGTGTTTTGTGAAAAATAATGTAATTTTACAGCAAAAAACTATGTCTAATTATTGTAATCAAATTATCAGGCAAGGAGGAGAACGGCAAACCTTGTGTAAACTTCCAATAGGGCATACAGGAAGGCATAATGCCTCCCCATTTTTAGATACATTGCGACTTACCCACGAAGCTATAGCTGACAAAATAGAGCGAGATGCCTATAATAGCAGAGGACGTGGTGCGTCCAACAACTTGTATAAAAACAGGTCTTTTAGATGGGATGTAACCATAACTGAAAGTCAAGCACAAACCCTTATCAATGAGGGAAAAACCAATTATGGTATTCCTCTCAAAGAATATGCTACTCAAGAAGACTGTTTTTTGGTGGCTCAAAAACTAACACGACTTGTCTATGAGATGATAAATGCTCCTATATGCTTACCCGAAGTTATAGCCTTATTAGACACTCCACCCAATCCTCAACAAAATCCTTGTATTTGTCCTTTGTGCAAAAAACCTATTGATATTAACGAATTTGCTCTCAATGAACATGGAGAAGGATTTATACAAATTTGGCACATTGAGCCACTCACTGAACAAGAGCATCGACACAAAGCGGACAACGTAGCTTGGGGACATGGAATGTGTAATACAGCACAAGGTGAGCGTAGCACACAAGAAACAATTAACTGGATGTTCGAAATTGTAAAAGCCCATAACTTAGTCCAAACCCTATGAACCTTTTTATATCTGCTGAATTAGAAAAGCCTAAAAAGCTAATTTACAAAAAAAACTTGTTGCCTATCAATAACTTAAAAGTTATTTTTAGGGAAATCCGCGATTATTTTGCAGGAAATGTTACAGGCATTACGCGAGATGAAAAAATCGCTCAAAACATCATGCGCTTACTTTTTTGCAAGATATATGACGAAAAATATACAGACAATGAACAATTAGTAGAATTTTCTAATCGCCCCAATGAAGATTTAACTGTATTCAAGCAAAGAATACAATCACTTTTTGAGCGTGTCAAAAAACAATACGCTGATATTTTTGAGGAAGATGAGGAATTAGAGATTATGCCTTTTGATTTATCTTTCATTATTGCAAAAATGGAAGCCAATTCATTACTTAATGCAGACCGCGATATTATTGCAGATGCTTTTGAGGAATTGATAGGCACATCTTTTCGCGGAGGCGAGGGGCAATTTTTTACACCACGTAACATTGTGCAGATGATGATAGATATTTTGCAACCACAATCAGGCGAGCGCATTATCGATCCTGCTTGCGGTTCAGGTGGATTCATAGCGCATATATTACAACATTTGATTAAAAATAATGCTTCTAATTATTTTATTTCAGGGATTGACAAAGATTTATTTTTATCTAAATTAGCTAAAATATATCTAACCATTTTAGGAGAGAATGAGTATCATATTTTTTGCGAAAATAGCTTAGAAAATCCTAAAAACTGGAAACCTGAAAGCCAAGATAAAATACAGTTAGGCAGTTTTGATTTAATATTAGCCAATCCTCCTTTTGGAGCAAAAATCCCTGTGATTGGTGAAAATTTATTGAAACAATATGAATTAGGTTATTTTTGGCAAGAAAATGGGCATACTTGGTCTTTGGGTAAGGATTTGAGAGAAAAACAACCACCTCAAATATTGTTTATAGAACGAATTATACAACTCTTAAAAGTTGGAGGTAGAGCTGGAATTGTCTTGCCTGAAGGCGTATTTGGCAATCCTTCTGATAGATACATTTGGGAATATGTAAAAAAATATGCCTCTGTTTTGGGTGTAGTTTCTCTTTCTCAAGAAACTTTTCAACCAAGTACACACACTAAAACGAGTGTAGTATTTTTAGAGAAAAAGCCTGAAAATCGTACTCATGTGTTTATGGCTATTGCCAAAGCAATAGGACATGACAAAAATGGAAAACCTACCTTTAAGTTTAACAAAGATGGTTCTTATATCTTAGACGAAAAAAACAACAAAATTCTTGATGATGAAACGCCTGAAATAGCCCAAAACTTCACAAATTTTTTGGCAGGTAAGTTAGAAGAAGAAAGTAGTTTAGGTTTTGTAGTGCCTACTACAGACACAGTAGAACACATTTACATACCCGAAACCTACAAGCCCGAAATAAAACAAACACTTTCTAAAATTAGGAAAGGCAATGAGTATGAATTGGTAAAAGTGGGCGAATTGGTAGAAAGTGGCGTGTTGCAAATCAAACGAGGCAATGAAATAGGCTCAAAATTTTATGGGACAGGTGATGTGCCTTTTGTTCGCACCACTGATATTGTGAATTGGGAAATAAAAAACAATGCTGTTAAGGCTGTGGCAGAAGAAATTTATTGGCAATACAAAAAACAGCAAGATATACGCGAAAACGATATTTTGTTTGTCAATGATGGCACTTTTTTGATAGGACGAAGCGCGATGGTTACAGATTTGGATACGAAGTGCATCATACAAAGCCATTTGAGAAAAATAAGGGTTGTGGATACAAATAAACTAAATCCTTATTATTTGTTCTATTTGTTGAATACCAAACTTACACAACAGCAAGTCGAAATGCTTACCTTCGTACAAGCTACCCTTTCGACTTTGGGCAATAGGATTTTAGATATAAGCTTGCCTATTCACCGCGACAAGGAAGAAATGGAGCGCATTACACAAGAAGTAAAAAGCATTATACAACTTAAAAAAGAGCTAAAAAATAGAACCTATCAGTTGATAACCAATAGTTTGTGATGCGCTTGTATGCGGACTTCCTCTCCTCCCCTACTCTCTCCTTTCCAACTCCTCTACTTCAGGCAAGGACAGTTGTAGTGCATCAATACAGCGTTGGCGTGTGGGAATTTGTATGAGCATTATCAAAATGCACGCGATGCTTCCGCCCAATACCCACTGCACATCAGTAACCATATAGACTACCGAACAAAGCACACTCCCTCCTTCGAGCATAGCTCCTTTTGTTATCACAGCCCGCGCATATACTTGCATTTTGCTTCTCAAAATACTTTCCTGCGTTGCCGTATTGAGGAGCATTTTATAAAGCAAAGCACTGCCCACGATAGACATTGCCGAAACACCCAACGCGATATATTCGAGTCCTGCATTCTTGACAAAAGGACTAAAGCTATCTTTTATCAAAAAAGAAACCACTAAAAAAAGGCTCGCCATCGTCATGAGTGCTATCCAAATAATGCGAAAAGGCAGAAATACATTTTTTTTCATAGGCACAAATATAACAAAAATCCTATAAAACAAAGCTTTATAGGATTTTGAATTTCTATGCTAAGATGTTTTCTTCTTCATGTTTCCTTATGTACCCAAGAAATGAGTACCCATTGTTTCGTATTCGGTGTGATTGGTCAGTATGTCGTGGGCTTTCGTAACCTCTTCCTTCGCGCCATGCACCACGATAAGGAACTTGCCTGCCTCCACCTCTTTTTTGTATCTTTCAGCGTCATGGTAGTAGTCTTCGTGTCCTGCTACCTTGCCATCAACGCCATAACGCGCTCCAGTGATAGCTCCTACGATAGTGCCACCCAATCCGCCTAACATCATACCACTTGCCGCACCTAAGATGTGCGCAAGCACCGAACCGCCCAAATAGACCACGCCCAAACCCGGTACTGCTACAAGCGTGATGCCTGTCAATAAGCCTACAGCCCCGCCAATGAGCGAGCCTTTTTGGGTGGCTTCGTCCCACGTATGCACGCCATCAATGTCTTGAATGGCTTCGCCCTTGCCTATTAGTCCTACGTGTCCCATAGGAAAGTGATTTTTTTGCAGTAACTTCAGTGCGTCCACTGCCGCTTGGTGGCTCTCATAGATACCTACCACAGCATCAGATTTTTTGCTCATAACGATACAAAGATTAAGTAAGATTTAATGATGTAAAGTTAGAGGCGATATAGCGGGAATCAAATGGCAAAAGTTAGGCGAAAATATGATTTTTAGCAGTTTTATTTTTTAAACCCATACGGGCAATGTCTGCAACCATTTTTGCAACAATACCCGCGCTTGAGGTGATAGGCAGGCAAGAACACCCAGAAGCCATTTTCGATATAATAATCGATGCCTTCTTGTAATTCCGCCTTTTTTGGTGGGCGCGAGGATTGATTTAGCTTTTCCATTGTTGATAAGGATTTTCACTCAAATTGGAGTTGTAATAACGTGCATCATGCGTTACGTCCTCGCCTGCCCACGCAGGCAAGTTGAAAGCCGTGTCTTCAGTAGGCAGTTCTATTTCAGCAATAATGAGTCCTTCGTTTTCGCCCAAAA
Organism: Bacteroidota bacterium; assembly: GCA_004292795.1. Classification (GTDB taxonomy): domain Bacteria; phylum Bacteroidota; class Bacteroidia; order Cytophagales; family Microscillaceae; genus RDXI01. The sequence goes on from RDXI01000221.1 coordinate 11,814, forward strand.
ACTCGTCCACTTCCCACACAAAGCCCTGATGCACAAGCGTATAACGATATTTTTCAATCAATGGTTTTTCGCACAGATTGTCGAGCATCATTTGCGCCTCGCCTATGGGTATGATGTACTCAAACTCGGCACGAGTCGCGCCTACAGTCATGCCTTTTATGGTCAGGAAAGCCTTTTCTTCTGCAATGCGTATGCGGATAGTGCGCTCTGGGTGGCGTGAGAGGTAGCCTTGTTTGTAGTATTTTCGCGTGGTATTTTTGCGCCACGAGTCATTGATTACCAAAAATTTACGTTCTATTTCTATCATGTAGCAATATGTTTTGGATTTACTATAACGAAACCCCAAAAGCCCTAAAGCCTTTGGGGTGCTTTTTTGTAGGCAAGGCAAGACTACCCTTTCACAATACCGCGTGTCGCGCTTTTGATAAAGTTCAGTATCAAGTCGCGCTCTTCGGAAGTTTCTAACGTTGTTTCTATTTCCTCGAGGGCTTGGGTAGTGTTCAATCCGCTTTGATATACAAGGCGATATACCTCTTGTATTTGGGTAATTTGTTGGTTGCTGAAGCCTCTGCGCCTCAAACCTACCAAGTTTACCCCTTCAAAATCCACAGGATAGCGTGCCGCGATAATATAAGGAGGCACGTCTTTTGTAACCAATGAACCACCGCCAATCATAGCATGCGCCCCTATTTTTACAAATTGATGCACCGCACTTGTTCCGCCTAAGATGGCATGATA
>RDXI01000222.1 GCA_004292795.1 Bacteroidota bacterium
ATATCTACAATTTTTTTTTTTTTTTTTAAGTCAATGAAGATATAGAACTCGAAAAACGCGCTATTATGAAACTGCAAGCCTTTCACGCCGCATTGGGCGAGGATAGCCAAGTATATTCGCCTGACGAACAAACGCAAACTTTTGGTATGTTCGACAAAACGCCTGACGAGGGGCGCGATGAAAAAATAGCTTACCTGATGCAAATCCGCGAGTTCAAACAAAATAACCCTGACCTCTTTGCACAAATCAAAAAAATGCCTCTCAGGGCGCGTGTAGGCAGGCAAGGGCAACTCGCTAAAGATTGTACGGTGGCTTTTATCCGTGACAAAAAACGCGATGCTTTCATACGCGTTCTTGCCAATGGGAAGGTAGAAGAACTTTCATTTTTGGAAATTGTCAAGTCTTTCGAAGCGAAACCTGAAGAACAAGGCGTGCCACTTTTGGCTTCGCACCACACCCATATTCAAAAAGCGATTGCGCACTTCGCGCTCCAACAAGAGGCGGACAAAGCCCGCGACCTCAAAGTGGATTATACACAGGGTCCCAACGAAAAGAAAGCGACTGCCTATTTGGAAGTTTTTTTGCCTTTGCCTTTCCTGACGGTGCAAGACAAACAACTGTTGCGGTTGGGCATCACAGCTATACAACAAGGGCGTTTTCAGAACTTGCAACGGGACATCAACAAACTGCAAAACAGCGTGAAAAAAACGCCTTTGAAGCCTGAAGTGTTGGCGCAAAAAATAATGAAAATATTGGATAGTTATCCATTGGTGCAACAGCAAACGCCACAAGAGCCTACGCCTGATGAACTACCCCAAACTACCAAACCAAACAAAAAACCTCAAATTATTATCTCTGAAAGCTTTGCTTGAGGTTGTATTACCCACTTTATCCCTCCCCAAAACATACCCACTAAAAATAAGATGGCAAAAACAGAACATTATTTTACAAAGTTTGAAACGGGCAAATTTTATCACATTTACAACAGAACAGTCGATTGTAGTTTGCTTTTCAAGAATGCGGGTAATTACCGATACTTCATAAATCGTTACAAAACCTATATGCAAGAATATGTTGATACATATTGCTATGCTTTATTGGGCAATCATTTTCATTTGCTTTTGCGTGTCAAAGATAAAGTGGAGCAAACGCTAAATGCTAGCCAAACTGTGCATGATGTGGTAAGTCATCAGTTTCAAAAATTTTTCCAATCATACGCAGTGTCGTTCAACAAACAACAAAAAAGGGTAGGCACGCTATTTCAAACACCCTTCAAGAGGGCTTTGGTAGATGATGACGATTATTTTTCACGCTTGGTGTACTATATACACAACAACCCTGTTCATCATGGCTTCACAAGCGATTTTGAAGAGTATGAATACAGCTCTTATCATATTTTGAAAGAAGATACAGAAACTTTTTTGGATAGGAATTTTATCTTAAATTGGTTTGGTGGTATAGATGAGTACATAAAGTTTCACACAGAAAAACAAAATACGCGATTTTACAATGGGCTTGGTTTGGACGAGATTTGACAGCCATTGACGAGATTTGACAACCCTTAAAGGGTTGTCAAATCTAAAACCCATCAAATTTGACAACCCTTGAAGGGTTGTTGGTTTGGACGAGATTTGACAACCATTGACGAGATTTGACAACCCTTTAAGGGTTGTCAAATCTAAAACCCATCAAATTTAACAGCAAAAAACAATGAACGAAAAACAACTCAAAGAACAACTGCAAAAGCCCTTCGATTGGCTTGCGTGGAAAAATATATTAGCGTTTGTATTCCCCAAAATGACGGTCTTTAGCTCGCCTGTGCCTATTCAAGACAACACAGGCAAGATGCTTGAGGGCTTTCAATATGCCTCGGTGGAGCTAAGAGATAAGAACGAAATCAAACGTAATGTGGGCGTTTTTGTGGTGAAGGTAAGCGACAACACACTTATATCGCGCAACCGCGTTCAGCTACGCGAAATAGGCAAGAAGCAAATCAATCAAGACACCATTCACGCCTCGCTTGTGTTTTATTATGCTGAAGGCAAGTCAGATTATCGCCTTTCGCTTATTGCGCAGTGGAATGATATGGACTGGGACACAGGGCAACTCAAAAAAGACGAAACACCCAAAAAACGTTTTACTTTCTTGCTTGGCGAAAACCAAACGGCTACTACGCCTGCCCGAAGGCTGATGGAGCTAAAGCTCAAGGGCTTGTCGTTTCTTTTCCAAGATTTGATTGATGCCTTTTCGGTGGAAACGCTGAACAAGGAATTTTTCAAACAATACAAAGATTTTTACGAAAAAATGTGGCGGTATTTGGCGGTGCAACCTGCTTACCTAAAACAGCTGTTGCAAACAGGCGCGTTTGATTTCGAGGCGCAAAACTTCGACCTGCAAGACTTGCCTACCCTGCGTTATGATAAAATCTCGCCTGACCTCTACAAACCTTTGAAGCCCTTGCGCGACTTTACCAAAAAGTTGCTGGGGCGGATTGTGTTTTTGCATTTTTTACAAAAAAAGGGCTGGATGGGTTGTTCTGCTGACTTGCCTGCTTGGGAAAATGGGGACGTTTTCTTTTTGCGCAATCTCTTTAAACAAGACTCCCCGCTCCCTAATGAACAAGGACTAAAATTTCACAGCCAAACCCTCGACACGCTCTTTTTCAAAACGCTCAACACCAAACGCCCTCAAGACCTTTTCGAGCTTACCAAAAATCGTGTGCCTTACCTGAATGGTGGGCTTTTCCAAAAAGACCAAGACGACCTACGCGCCACAGGCATTGACTTTCCGCCTGAATATTTCGAAAAATTGTTCGATTTTTTGGAATCCTATAACTTCACGATTGATGAAAATGATGCTGACGAACAAGAAGTGGGCATCGACCCCGAAATGCTGGGGCATATTTTTGAAAACTTGCTCGAAGACAACAAGGACAAAGGCACGTTCTACACACCCAAACAAATAGTGCAATATATGTGCAAGCAAAGCTTGCTTGCCTACCTGCAAACGAATATAGCCCCTTCGACACAAGATGTAACAACTCAAAATATATCTTCGAGCCTGCATGCTTTTGTCTATCAACGCGCTGTAACTCTCGAACTCCAAGACCGCGAAACCGCCCAACGCATAGACTCGCTCTTGCGCTCGGTGCGTGTGTGCGACCCTGCAGTGGGTTCAGGTGCGTTTGCGATGGGTATGGTGCAAGAAATTTATCAGGCTCTCCTACACATTTACCCACATACAAAACCCAAAACGCCTTTCTCGCCTGTAGAAACCAAAAAGGAGATTATCAAAAACTGTATTTATGGCGTGGATTTGGAAAAGGGCGCGATTGATATTGCACGTTTGCGGTTTTGGCTCTTTCTGGTGGTTGATGCGGAAAAGCCCGAACCTTTGCCCAACCTTGACTATAAACTGATGCAGGGAAACTCGCTCATAGAAAGTTTTGAGGGAATAGACCTCTCGAAAATGGTAGCCCCTACGCAAGTTACGCTCATAGAACCCACGCAAGGCGACATCTTTAGAAATAAAGCCATACAAACCAAAACGAACTTTGACGCACTCCAAAACGACATCAAAAAACTAACCAAGCAGTTTTTTAACCAAGAAAACCCGCAAGAAAAAGAACGCCTCCGCCAAGCCATAGAAACTTGCCTGTATGAGCATATCAAGGCAAATTTTGATAAACAAAGTGCGCAAATAGAACGATTTATCAACGAAAAACAAATAGAAATAGACTTGCTCGCCAAACAACTCCTTACCTACCAAACCACTGTGAAGGCAGAAGGCAAGCGCAAACAGCTGGAAAAAGCAAAGGAAAAACAAGACCGCGAAGTGATGCAATTGCAAGCCGAAAAAACGGAGCTTACGCGCAAACAGGCTCGCCTACTTGCCTACCAAGACAAGCCCGAAAAACCGTACTTTCTGTGGCATCTCTATTTCCAAGAGGTGTTTGTGGAAAAGGATGGCTTCGATATTTTCATAGGAAACCCGCCCTATATTCAGCTCCAAAAAATGCGGGATACGGAAAAAGAAGGCTTCGAAGACTATGACACCTACAGCAAGGCGGGCGATATTTATTGCCTCTTTTATGAACGTGGGTTCGAGCTACTAAACAAGGGCGGTATCCTTGCCTACATTACCTCGAACTCGTGGATGCGCACCCAATACGGCAAACTGCTACGCCAATACTTCCGCGAACAAACGAACCCGCTTTCGCTCCTGAACTTCGAGGATACGCAAATATTCGAGAGTGCTACAGTGGAAAGCAACATCTTCATAGGGCAGAAAGCCGACTTTGCAGGCAAGCTAAAGGCTACAGCGGTCTTGCCCGACCTATACCGAAAACCCCTGCACGAATATGAAGCGGAACGCGCCCAAAACCTCGCCTCCCTCGACGACGAAGGCTGGATTATTGCCGACAAACTTACCTACAGCATCAAAAAAATGATTGAAACGGATTCCATTCCTTTGGGTAAGTTGGATAATAAAATTTATATAGGGATATTGAATGGTTACAACGATGCTTTTTTAATACCAAAAGAAGTGAGAGATAACTTAATCAATAAACAAAGAAATAGTAGTGATATTATCAAACCTATTTTGAGAGGAAGAGATGTAAAGAAATATTCCTATGAGTGGGCTAATATTTGGCTCATCAATACGCACAATGGAATCAAGACAAAAGAAATTAACATAGACAGAATAGAGGCTGAAAAAGAATATCCGTTCATATATTCTCACCTAAAAAATTATCAAAAAGAGCTAGAAATACGACACAACAAAGGCGACCATTGGACTAATTTAAGAAGTTGTGGATATTTCTTAGAATTTGACAAACCTAAGATTGTGTGGGGAGAGTTATCAGATAGAGCTAAATTTGCTTATGACGACAAAAAATGTATATAGAGGCTACATTGTTCGCTATGACAGGTGAGAATTTAAAATATTTGTTGGCTATTTTGAACTCTAAAGTGGGGGAATGGTATTTTAACCAAATTTCCACTACGTCAGGAATGGGAACAAATAGATGGAAAAAGTACAAAATAGAACAGTTGCCTATCAAGCAGGCAAGCGAGGCGGTGCGTAGGCAAGTCGAGGGTTTGGTGGAATATGTGCTGTGGTTGCACAACCCCGAAAACCCGCAGGCGAGTCCGTACATGGACAATGCAGGCGTGGCGCGGTTCGTGGAGCAGGTACTGGATATGGTGGTTTTTGAGTTGTACTTTCCTGAAGAAATGCGCGAAAAAGAGATAGACGTGCTACAGTTTGTTACAAAAACGAACTTTCCTGATATTGTAGGCAAGGCAGTAGGCGAGCAGGCAAGTATCATTTATGCGTGTTTGAAGTGGTTGCTCGAACCCGACAATCCTATCCGCAATAGGGATATTTTGAAAGATATTGTGAGCGAAATTATGATAAAAATAGTCAGTAATACGTACTAAAATTCCCCTGCTCCAAAGGGGATTATTTTCGGTACAGAAGATTTGAAAAAATTTGACAACTCTTTGAGCGTTGTTAAAACTATAAAAACGTGAGTTCGGAAATAAAAAGGTTGCATACAAGCCCCAGCGGGGTGACATCTCAATAGCGCAATAAATAGACGTTGCCACGCTGGAGCAAGCCTATTTAATCCATTGATTTACAATATTTTATAATTAAATCTAATACTAAAATAACGATTAAATTGCGCAAAAAACATGCTTTTCATAACGTAGGGGTTGCAACCCCTACACTACGGATATTGCATTTTTCGCTCTGTAGGATAGGGTTTGAAACCCTATCCTATTGAGCATTTACTATATTTTTTAACGTAAGTTCGGAAATAAAAAGGTTACATACAAGCCCCAGCGGGGCGACATCTTTGTAGCACAACGGTTTAAGTCTTCCAAAGCCCCAGCGGGGCAACATCTGGCACTATCAAGATGTCACCCCGCTGGGGCTTGTAGGT
>RDXI01000019.1 GCA_004292795.1 Bacteroidota bacterium
GGCAAGCAGGTAATCATGGTAGGCGATATTTTCCAAATTCCCCCCGTAGTGAAAAAGGAAGATGTAGAGATTTTGGCAACTTCTTACAAAAAATCCTTCTTCTTTTTCGACTCGCTTGTTTATCAGCGCGTGCAACCTGCTATTATAGAATTGCAAGAAGTATATCGCCAAACGGACAAGGATTTTATGAGCATCTTGGACGCAATTCGTGTGGCAGAACAAACGCCTGCCCATCTCAACATCATCAATCAACGCTACGACCAAAACCTGACGCTACATTCCGACATCATAGAGCTTACTACGCGCAACGACTTAGCCGAACAACGCAATCAGCAAGAACTCGCCAAAATAACCGAACCTGTGCGTACTTTCGTGGCAGTCATCGAAGGCAAGTTCGAAGAAAGTATGTACCCTACAGACAAAGTGCTGAACCTCAAAATCGGGGCGCAAGTGATGTTTATTCGCAATCACCAACAAGGAAAATGGGCAAACGGCACTATTGGCACGGTGCAAGACTTTGTAGAAGTGCCTGTAGAACAAGACGAAGACGAGGAAACCGATTTCTTGCAAGATGTGGAAAACGAAGTAGCCGAGATACTGATAAAAGTGTTGTTGGAAAATGGCGAAACGGTTTTTGTGAGTACGCACAGTTGGGAAAAAACCGAATACGAATTCGACAAAGAAAAGCAGGAAATAACGGAAAAAGTAGTAGCACGTTTTGAGCAATATCCGCTCAAATTGGCGTGGGCTATCACCATTCACAAATCGCAAGGACTTACTTTCGAGAAGGTTTGCCTCAATTTTGGGCGTGGTGCATTTGCGGCAGGGCAAACGTATGTTGCCCTTAGCCGTTGCAAAACCTTAGAAGGCTTACAATTACGCACACGCATTTTCAACAGCGACATCATTGTTGATAAGGCTGTGTTAAATTATTACAAGGAACATTTCAAATAAAACTACTTCACTTTTACCCACGCAGGAATCTCGCCTAAGTGAATATCAAAAATCCAAAGTAGGAAAGTTTGTGATATGGCTATCATCAAGATAATGCCTATCCAATTCAAGACAAAACCGACCTTTACCATCTGGAAAAATTTTATCCTACCACTTGCGAAAACTATAGCATTCGGAGGCGTACCCATAGGCAACATAAACGCACAACTCGCGGCAAGTGTTACAGGAATAGTAAACAACAGCGGGTTTTGCTTCATACCTACCGCAAGCGCGGCAACCACAGGAGTCATCACTGCCACCATTGCCACATTGCTCATTACTTCGGACATAAAAACGCCCAAAATAACCAAAATGGACACAATCACCCAAATATTCAAATAACTGTATTGCCCTACCGCATTGCCTATCATTTGGATAAGTCCTGATTGGTCAAGCGCACTCGAAAGGCTCAAACCTCCGCCAAAGAGCATCAAAATTCCCCAAGGCATCTTTTTAGTGTCTTCCCATTGCATCAAAAACTCGCCTTTTTTCCAATCCAAAGGCGTAAGAAAAACTGCCAAACCGCCCGCAATGGCTATCATAGTATCGTCTAATTTGATAGGAATAGCATTGTTTTTGAAATATATATTGAGCAAATCGCGGAAAATCCACAACAACGCAGTCGTGACAAAAATAAGCAACGTCAGTTTTTCCGCATAGCGCATCTTGCCTAATTCCGCTATTTTGGTATCAATCACCGCGCCCACTTGTGCAAAATTGCCTAAACGATTGGGGTACAACCAATGCACCATAATAAAATAATTGGCAAGCAACAAGGCTAAAGAAAATGGAATACCAAACAACGCCCATTGCCCAAAACTTACCTCATAGCCATACATTTTGTTGATGATAGACGCAAAAACCGTATTCGGAGGCGTGCCTATGATAGTGCCACAACCGCCAATCGTAGCCGCATACGCAATACCCAACAGCAACGTAAGCGCGAAATTGTCCATGCCTTTGCGCGTGCCTTCTTGCGCATCAAGCAACGCCAAGACCGAAGTAGCAATAGGCAACATCATAACCGTTGTGGCGGTGTTGCTAATCCAAAGACTCAAAAAAGCCGTAGCGAACATAAAGCCCAAAATGATACGGTTCGGCTTCGTGCCTGTCATACGCACAATGTTCAGTGCAATGCGAAGATGCAAGTTGCAACGCTCAAGCGCGAGGGCAATGAGAAAACCGCCCATGAACAAAAAAATCACTGAACTTCCATACGATTTGGTCGTGTTCTCCACGTCCATAATGCCCAAAAGCGGAAAAAGCACAATAGGCAAGAGTGCCGTTACTGCCAAATCTATCGCCTCGCCTATCCACCAAACGAGCATCCATGCCATCACCGCCAAGACGTGCTGGGCAATGGGCTTCAGTCCTGTGTGGAGGTACGGAAAAATAAGAAGCAATGTAATACAAACAACGGGTCCTAAAATAAGGGCTATTTTACGACTAAGCGGAAAAGTAGAGGCGGTTTCTGTCATTTGTCTGTAGCATAAGCAAAAGGTGTGCAAATATAGGTGCTTATCCGAAATGTTCGTTTTTTTGCTACGACATTAAAAAGTAGAAATGCGCAATTTCTTGTTCTCGTGTTGAAAAACCTTGCCTTTTTGTTCAATGAAAGCCTTTTGTGAGGCTTCGTCTTTCAGCAAATTGTCCAAATATTGTTGCACAGTCTTAGGTTCTACGCTCACAGCAAAGCCGTCAGTCAGGGCTTCAGTAATGTAGGAGGCAAGCAAGGTTTGCATTTGGGACTGAAAAAGGGCAGGCGAGGCGAACAAATCACAACCCACCACTTTGTCGCCTGTAGCCACCAAAACGCCTATCATATCGGTTTCTTTTGCCAACGCTTCGCGGAAGTAGGCGAGATATTCTTCAGTGTTTTTCTGTAGGTAAGGGCTTTGTTTTTGGGCAGTGTACGCTCCCGTTTCGGTCTGTATGTTGTTTTCGTTATTGGCTCGCCTCACTTCGCTCCAAACGGCTTGCTGATTGTTGTCTTTTTCTATCTTCTTTCTAAGATTGGGGCTTGCTATGCCATAGTGTTTCGAAAAGTTTTGGGTAGAGTCTGCGGTGTTGTATTTCCACCTGCCTTGCTCCACACAAAAAACGGACACATCAACCTTGCCACTCGCGGGAGGAAGCACAAGGTCTTGCGCCAATACGCGGTCTTGCTTACCTCCTTGTATTATCTCGCCTGCCATGATGTAAATGGTATCTTTCGACACATTCTCTATTTGCAGATTGTTTACGGGGTTTATGCCGTTGGGGAATACGATTTGTTGTCGTTGTTGTTGCGGAATGTTGTTTAGTTGCTGGAGTTGAGGCGTTTCAGTACGTTTGCCTTGCCTACCCCTGCGCCTCGAGTCTTGCCTGCTTGTTTGGTTTTGAGGCGGGGTGATAGGCGTATTTTCTTCAAAATTTCGGGTATTGGGGCGTATTTGGGTAGGCGAGGCTTCCATTTCCGCAATCACGATTTTCTTGTCTGCTAAGGCTTCGTGTAGCGGGGTAAACTTGCCTACCGTTGCGCCTTGTTTGAATGTCGCCTTAGCGCGGATAGGGTAGAGGCGCAAGTTTTTGAAGGTGTAATGCGTACTCACATTCACCTCAAGGGTTTGGTAGCTGTAGGTTTGCGCTTGCGCGGGGTAGGCAAGGCAGGCGAGGAGAACGGTAAAGGTGTAGTTTTTCATAAGGCAGGCAAGGACGTTATGAGTGCTTACGTCCTTGCCTACTTTTTGTTACAAATCAATACGCATTACGGTTTTGATTGCCCCACCTAACCCTCCATCTCTCTTGTTAGCAAGGTATTAAAGCAAAAAGATACAAGCGTAAGACTTATTGATATACTTTTCTTACTTATTTATATCAATGTATCTTTCCGTTAAGTCAATGTATTAATTTTTTAATCTAATGTATCTCTCCGTTGAACCAGTGTACTACTCCGTTAAGCCAGTGTATCTCTCCGTTGAGCCAGTGTACTACTTAGTTAAGCCAGCGTACTACTCCGTTGAGCCAGTGTACTACTCCGTTAAGCCAGTGTACTACTCCGTTAAGCGAATGTACGTGATTTTGAGCAAAATAAGTGCTACAACGACTTAACGGAGTAATACAATGAACCAAAAAAGTAAAAAGATGTTATAAATAAGTATGATTTTTTATTAATTTTTATAGAAACATAAGTATTTGATAAATCGAATACCCTTTTGCACTGTGCATTTGATAAATCATAAGCCTACATGAAGGCTTTACTACAAAAACTTTTAGAGAACTACCAAAAAAAAGAATAGGCTACGCATAAAAAGCCACAATTTTTTTGGCTTCACAACGTATTGTTGTCATATTTGCAAAAAAACAATGATGAAAAAACTCTCAAAACTCACCTTAGCACTCTTTTGTGCTATTTTCTTGGTTGCTATCACTGACGCACAAGCGCAGAAAAAGCCCAAACTGAAAGGGCTTGCCAAACAAATCATAGGCACTTGGTCGTTTGATGACTTGGACGCAAAACTTGATGAAAGCAAGGCAGATGATATGATGAAGCAACAATTCCCCATGTTCAAAAGCATGATTGGGGCGGAAAAAGGAACAATGAAAGATAGAGTCTTTTTTATCTTCAATCCTGATGGCACATACATCAACAAATCAACCCTTGATGATGGCAAAATAGATGAAAAGAAAGGCACTTGGGCAATGGAGGGCAACACCCTGAACTTGAAGCCTGAAGTGGTGCAAAACGACATGCCTACGTCTTTCAAAACTTCCTTTGCTGACAAAAAATTGCAGTTGGAAGCCCCTTTCAAAGAAGGTGCGCCCATCATCATGATTATGAAATTAGTCAAAAAATCGTAACAATCCACCCTTAAAAATATGAAGTATATCTCAAAACTCACGTTGGCACTCTTTTGTGCTATGCTCTTGGTTTCTATCGCTGACGCACAAGCGCAAAAAAAGCCCAAACTGAAGGGTTTGGCAAAAGAAATGATTGGTAATTGGTCATTAGATGACTTCGACATGAAGCTGGACGAAAGCAAAGCCGACTCGACTGTCAAAAAGCAATTCGAAATGATGAAAATGTACATGGGCATGATGAAGGAGCAAATGAAAGGCAAAGTAACCTTTACTTTCAATGCTGACGGCACATACACCAACACTGCAGACCAAGAGGGCGAAAGCAAAACCGAAAAAGGCACGTGGACAATGGAGGGCAACAAACTCAAACTCAAGCCTGAAACGCCTGATGAGGACTTGCCTGAATTTTTCACTACCTCTATGGTAAATAAGCTACTGACCTTAGAAGCTCCCGCCAAAAAAGGCGAGCCTATCAACATGGTTATGAAATTCGCTAAGAAATAAGCATCCCAAAAACAAGGCAGTAGCCTTGTTTTTGTTTTTTTATAGAGTGTAACATAGCCTTGTTTTTGTTTTTTATAGAGCGTAACATAACCTTGTTTTCTTAATAAGAGTCTGTTCAAAAATAACGTTGCTTGGTAGCCCCGTAGGGGCGATATCTTTGTAGGAATGACATTGTTAAGATTATCAAAGCCCCGTAGGGGCGACATCTTAAGATTTCACCCCTACGGGGTTCTTGCTTGTGGAACGGCTTTTCTACAAAGATGTCGCCCCGCTGGGGCTAAAAAATCCGCTAACAAAAGTTTGAACAGGCTCAAAGAGTAACTTACCTTGTTTTTTATAAAGCGTAGGCAAGCACGTTGCTTGTGTTTGCGAAAAGGTGTGTATCTTTGCCTTGTGAAACCTAAATCTATCAAATATGAACAAAAATTTACTATCTTTTTTAGTATGTATGGTGTTTTGTAGCGTTTTGAACGAACTACAGGCGCAAAATCCAAAACCAAGCAAGAAAGGGCAAAAACAATACATTACCGCCAAAAGCCTGTTGAATACAGAGAAATATCAAGAAGCCAATGTAGTGTTTGGAGAAATATACAAAAACCCTAAAAACTATGAACTACGCGCCAATTCGTTGTTTTACATAGCTGTAGGGCATCAAAAAAGCAAAAATTTGGCAGAAGCTCGCCAAACTATAGAGAAGTTACTAACAGAATTTCCTGCCTTTCAGGGGAGGGAAGATGCCTTGTATATGCTGGCAGAACTCCAATTCACCAACAACGAAGCCGAGAAAGCCCTGCAAACTATAGACAAAATACAAGAAGATAACACAGCCCCCGATGCGCAAAACATGAAAGGCTACTTCTTGCGCCAAATGGAACTGAACGCTCTGCGCGACTTGCTCCCAAAACGCCCAAAAGACAAAATGCTGGCACAAATCATAGCCGACAAAATAGCCACACAATCTACCCAAGAGCCAGAAATAGAATACATGGAGCAGTTGATAGCAGACCTTAAACTCGAAAAACCTGCTACTATGCGCTATGAACGCAAAATATTTACCAAATCTACCTATAAAATAGCGGTATTATTGCCCTTCGACCTTGCCCGTATGAAGCAAAGGGACACCACCACGCTCAACAGAATATCGGTTTCGCTTTATCAAGGTATGCGTGCCGCACAACGCCAACTCGACACGCTCAATGGCGTAAAAGTGCGCTTGTATGCCTACGAAATAGGCGCGAAAGACAAAGACAAATTGGCTAAACTATTGAAAGACAAGGAATTTCAAGATATAGATGCCTTCGTGGGTCCCGTTTTCGACTCGTTGAATAGGGCGGTAGCGGAAATCTTGCCTACCCAAAAAACGCTCTTGGTCAATCCTATATCATTAGACGCAAAAATGATAGTCAATCCTTATACCTATCTCTATGAGTCCACGCCTGAAACGCAAGCCCAAAGAGTAGTTGATTTTCTAAGTACGCAAGGCGAAAACAAGAATATGGTTATTTTTTATGATGACTTGAAAAAAAACAAAAACTTGGCTACCCTTGTGAAACAAAAAGCCGAGAAACAAGGTTTTAAGGTTATAGTCTTCGAGGAGGTAAGTGTAAGCGATTTGTCTATTATTCGAACTACCTTCGACAAGTACAACCGCTTTGATGTGGGTAGTATGGTAGTGAGTAGCAGTAGCACTGCCGTAGCCGAAGAAGTAGTCAAGTTCTTGCAAGTGAATAGTTTTGCTGTGCCTGTGATAGTACCTGACTCGTGGTTGCGCATACAAAGCCTTGATTATGAACTGTATGAAAAATTGAAAATTCATGTGCTTGCGCCAGAATACCTCGATGTAGATGATGCGAAAACCTTGCCTATCAAAAAAGGCTACAGTGTCTTGGCGCGTCAGGATATGCCCAACAACAATCCATATCCGTATGTAGGTTATGAAATTGTGCATCACTTGGCGAAGTTGTGGGAAATGGCAGGCACACAAGCCAATTATGACAAAGTATTGCCTAAAATGTCGCCCTATCAAGGCAAAACAGGCGAATGGCTTTGGTATGAAAAAGGCAAACAAGACAACCAATTTGTACCCATTTTGCATTTTGTCAAAAAAGAAATGGGCGTAGATGTTGAAATAGCCAATAAACCTAAATAAATTGAAAGTTGAGAGTTGAGAGTTGAAAGTTAATTTTTATATTCTCCCTTACTCCCCACTCATTCCCCCATTCACTCCCTCACTCCCTCACTCCCCCTGCTATGGACAGAAAAGAATTTTTGCGTACTTTAGGACTTGGTAGTGCCGCATTGTGGGCTACCTATTGCTTAGGCGGTTGCAAAGGCGAAGAAGAACCCGCGCCTAACGAATTGCCTGCTGATGGTCTTATTCTTGACCTCAATACTGCGCAATACAGCAGTTTGAAAAATAACGGTTCTCATGTTACACTTGCCGATTACAAGATAGTCGTAGCGCGTACTACCACAGGAAGTTATGTGGCGGTTACGAAAGTTTGTAGCCATGAGGGGCAGGTAAGGATAGAGTACATTCCAAGCCAAAACTTCTTCGAATGTGGCGCACACGGGGCGCAGTTCAGCACTACAGGGCAAGGCTTGAACCAAAATGGCAAGAATGGTATCCGCGTATATCGGACTGAAATCAACCAAGCAGGCGATATACTCAAGATTTTTAATAGCTAAAATGCAGTAGGCAAGTCGAAAAAGGCTTGCCTTTTTTTATGCGAGAAAGTTTGTAATGAAACAGGCTGAAAGCAGTATGCTATTTTGTAACCCAAAAAATATAGGATATGAAAAAAATCACGCTGTTGTGGGTATTGTGTTGTGCTTTGTATAACTTGCCTACCCTTTCTTTCGCTCAAAAAAGCACCAAAGAAACCGACATCAAGCCTTTGATAGGCACGTATTGGAAGCCCGCGCAACACGACGAAAACGCTCGCTTCATGGGCTTCAAATTCGATAACGAAGGGCAAATTTCGGGCAATGATGGCTGTAATAGTTTCTATGTGGACTATACTTATTCGCCACGAAAGGGCTTTAAGTTGGGCAACGAAATATCTACAGAGCGATATTGCCTTGACCAAAAAGATTTTTTTGGCGTTTCTTTTTTGAGGAATTGCCAAAGCTATGCGCTGGAAGGTAAAAAACTTACCTTCTACGACAAAGAAGGCAAGGAAGTAATAGTGTTGTATTCGGAAAAATAATAAATATACGATGTTTGGAAAGCACTACACACCCAAGTTTTGCGACTTGGGTAGCTGAAAAAATAGACTTTCATTTGAATGTTCTAAGTAAAAATGTTCTCACTCAATTTTTGAGTGCCTGCATAATAGATGACCACAAAGCAAAAATACATTTGTTTTGATGGTGCGAACATACAACTAAAGCGTTTCCAAATATTTGTACAGTGCCTCCATTTCTTCGTTGGAGAACATAAACGAAGTCATAACAGCCTTGTTGTATTGGTCGAATAAAGCTATTGCCTCTTTGTCCCCTGAAGCCATCAACGCTTGCGAGTTTTTGATGAAGGCGATAATCCACTCTTTTTTTCTGCGTTTGGTAATGCCTGCCATACCAGGTCCAATAAGTTTCCTTGCATCTTTGTTATGACAAGAAACGCAATTTGCCTGAAAAAGCTCCTCGCCTGATATTTGGGGCTTTCGTATTTTGATGCTCTTTTTTTCAGGCGAGGCAGGCGAGTCTTGAGCTTCGCGTCTTGCCTCCCTTTGCGAGCAGGCAAGGACACCCACGCACAGAAAAAAGTAGCTGAATACAACCATTTTATTTATCATCATTTTCCTCTTTTTTGTTGTCTTTCTTCTCTCGTTTTTCTTTTTCCTGCTCCTCTATAAGGTCGCGGTTATCGACAATAATCGTGATGATGGCAGGCACAGAAATAGCCGTAGGGAAAACGCGCTTGAACCTCTTTAAAATGCTTTGATACTCCGATTGGTCTAAAAAATCGCCTACCCTCACGCGGTAAGTGGGCGCGCTGTACTCCATGTAAGCCGTAAGGTTCGGATACATTTCATACGATATTTTCTTTGCCCTGTTAGCTTCTTCTCGGCTACGCCCTCTGTAGATTTGCACGCGCCAGCCCTCAAACTTGCGTTTTTCTATTTCTTTGGTAATTCTGATTTTGGGCGGAATATAATCCAGCGTTTTGTTCAGGTCGGCTGTGAGGTCATATCGTTGCGCAGAGGTATCAAAAGGCAATTCAACGCGCTTAGGTTCGCTTGAGTTCGTTCCCGCAAAGCGTTCACGCTCAAAGGTATATCGTTTGCGAAATTGCGCAAAGTCTTCTTGCGCGAAGGCTTGCCTACCCAATAGACCAAAAAGAACACATAAAGTAAGTAAAATTCTCATATCATTTGACAAGTTTAGTCAGAAAATCAATCTTCTTTGTAATTGGGACTGAGCGTAACAGTAGCCTTCACTATAGTAGCATCAGGGAACGCAGTTTTTAGTTGTGCCAAAACTTTTTCACATTCAGCCAAATTTATAAAATTGCCTACGCGGATTCTATAATTCGGTTTGGCATACTCCATATAAACAAGATATTCTTCAGATATGGAATAAGCCTTCTTTTTGGCATCAATAGCTTCTTGTCGTATTGCGCCTTTATAAACCTCAATGCGCCACCCTTGTTGTTGTTTCCTTTCAATCGAAATAATCTTATCTCTTTGTGCAAAAGAATACAAAGGCAAAAACGCCAAAATGAAGCAAAATAGAAAAAGACGCATAAATTAGTTGTTATAAGGTTGTATTCCCCGCAAACCCGCAAACCCGTTTCCCTGCAAACCCCATTACCCCACTTCACCCACTTCAGTAGGCAAGGTTTCAGGTTCGGGTTTGGGAGTACGGAAAAATGCCTCATTGCGAAAAATAATGGTCATCACACCTATAAAGATAGACGAGTCGGCTATGTTGAAGATAGGCCAGAAAGAATAATAGCCACCACCCAACCACGAAGGCAAATGCCCTTCCCAAATGTCCACATAAATCATATCAATCACTTGTCCATGAAACCAAGGCGTGATAGAACCTGCAGGGGCATTGTTCAAGAAAACGCCATAAAACGTACTATCAACCACATTGCCCAAAGCACCGCCCAAAATCAACGCCATACACACAATAAAACCCTTGTGCTTCTTGCCGTCCACCAATGTTTTGATGTAATACGCTATCAAAATAGTAGCCAAGATGCGGAAAAGCGTCAAGATTAGCTTGCCATAAGGCGAGTCGATGCGCAACCCGAATGCCATGCCGGGGTTCAAGATGTAGTGTATCTTAAACCAATTGCCAAACACTTTGATTTGCCCATTCGAACCCATTTCCATGTTGAAATGCACGCACAACTTGCTGGCTTGGTCTATAAAAATAACAATAAAAACAATCAGAATATAAGGAATGTACTTTTTCATGTAGCTGTTAATTGGATTGCTAATTGGTTGCAAAGATAGTATTTTTATTACGCAAATTCAAAAAGAGCTTGGGGCGTTGCAGATTGTTTTGTATTTTTGCACTATGAAAACCCACGAAAACTTGGCGACTGTATATGATGCGCAATATGCCACAGGCGCGAGCCTTTGGCGCGAAACAGGCGCGAAATACAAGGCTCTCAATATTCAACAGGTTACCAATGGCAGAAAATTTGCGCAAATATTGGAAGTGGGTGCGGGAGATGGGGCGGTCTTGGCGAATTTGGAGCGATTGGGCATAGCCACAAGTTTATCAGCAGTGGAAATTTCGTCTTCGGGTGTGCAGACCATTCAGCAAAGAAAATTATTGACATTGCAAGACCTCCAATTATTTGATGGCTACAAACTTCCCTACCCCGACCAAAGTTTTGAAGCAGTGGTATGTACCCACGTCATAGAACACGTAGAACACCCTCGCCTGCTCCTTCGTGAGATAAAGCGCGTGTCGAAGTATCAAATTTTCGAAGTGCCTATCGACTTTTCGTGGCAAGTGGATAAGAAAATCGCACATTTTTTGGGCTATGGGCATATCAATATTTTTACGCCTACTACGTTTCGTTTTCTGCTCCTGTCCGAAGGGTTTGAGATTTTGCAAGACCTTCGCACCATTAACGCGTATGAAGTATGGCGTTTGGAAGTGGGTATTCAAAAAGAAAAAATGAAGCAAACGCCCTTGCGATACTATGCTTGGTATGCTATGCGCACTTTGAAGCGTTGGGCATGGTCAGCCTTGCCTGCCCGACAGCGCGACAAAAAGCCCAATGCCTACACTGTTTTTTGCCAAGCCTCCAAAGAAAATATCAAGATTTTTTGATTCAAAGTTTACATATTTACCTTACATTTGCGACTATGATGTATAACCACCTTTTAATCAATCATTTACCCATTTTTGCTACCTTGTTTGGGATTATCCTCGTGGTAGTAAGTCTTGTTATCAAAAATAGCGTTTTGCGCATTACAGCCTTGTCTATGCTCGCTGTGGGCGGACTTTCGTTCTATCCTGCCTTCGAAACAGGCGAGGGCGCGCACCACGAAATAGAGAAACGAGCCGACTTCGACAAACCTGCACACCACGCCATGCACGAACACGAAGAAACTGCCGAATTTGCGATGCCTTTTGTATTGGGTATGGGCTTATTGGCTATTGCGGGTATTGTATTGGAGGCTCGCAAGTCAAAATACAGCCAAATCTTGGCGGGTGTGATAGGCGCGTTGGGCATTGCTGTTGTATTTATGTTGGCACAAGTGAACAACACAGGCGGACAAATTCGCCACCCTGAAATCAGAAAAGCGACTACAGAAACGCCAAAAAGTACAAAAGATGATGATTAAGAAAGGGTTTTCGGGTTTTCGGGCTTGCAGGTTTTCGGGCTTGCGGTTTTTCTGTTTTTTGTTTTTGTTGGGGCTTTGTCAGTGCCAAACGCAAAATGCGAAGCCTGATAATTTGCTCTCGCTTAAGGATATGACAAAGGCGTTGATTGAGGTGCATACCCTCGAGGCTCGCATACAGGAGCATAATTACAACCTTTTGGACTCGGCACAAGTGGCGTATCAAGACGCGGAAAAAAAGCTGTTCCAAAAATTGAAAATCACGTACAAACAATACAAAAACTCTTATGACTACTACCTGAAAGAGCAACCCGAAACGCTGGATAACATATATATCGTGGTGATAGACAGCCTCCGCAAAAGAGAAGCGAAAGCTCCTTCGGTTGAGTCAAAAAAAGATACTTCTTTCAACCACAAACAAAACGCCAAACTCGCCTCCCAAAAAGACTCGATAATGGGAAGGCTACGCGGAACACGCAAACGGAGCGAAAAAGCTGACATCAAAATTGAAACAAAAGATTTGAGAGGAAGAAGATTGGAATGAAACTAAGCAGGGCGCAAAAAATGTGGCTATCTGTGGCTTTTGTAGCCATTGCCACGCATCAGGCGTATATGTATAGGCAAGTCTTGCCCTTGATGGACGAAGTATATTCGTGGCTGTTTTTTGGAGGCAAGGGCTTTTGGACATCATTAACCGATTATTCCACCACGAACAACCACATACTTTACAACCTTTGTACGGCTTTTTGGGCAATGTTTGTGCCTGATGCAGTCTTGGCTACTCGCTTAACTTCTATAGTTTCGTTTTGGGTTTTATTGGGTTATATATTCCTCTATCTGCACCAAAAAGTAAATTTTAATACGGCTTTTTGGGCGGTTTGTTTAGTAGGTTTGGGCTTTAGTCAAGCCATTTTCAGCGTGCAGGGGAGGGGCTATATGCTCATGGCGTTGTGTGCGTTTGGGGCGGTCTGTTCGGCTATGGCATACCTCGAAAAACCACAAAACAAGCAACTTGCCTACTTTGCGGGCTGGAACATAGCAGGACTTTTCGCCTCGCCTGTGTTCGTTTGTACTACAGTGGGCGTGTACGGTTTTTGGGTTTGGCAGGCAAGGAAAATACAAGGCATACGAAAAATCGTGCTTATTACTATAGCTATAGGCGTGGCTACCTTTCTGTTGTACTTGCCTATGCTGGCTACTTTTGGGTTAGAGGGCTTTTTAGCTTCGCAAAAGGACAATCTACGCCCTACGAACTTTGTTTTTTTCTTGACTTATACCTTGCCTATTTGCCTACGCGAGTCGGTGCAATATCTGATGAGCTTGCCTAAATACGCCTCTTTCCTGACTTTTGGTATTTTGGTAGTTTTGTTTGCGGTGTTTTATGCCAAACTGCACGCGGTAGGCAAGGTTTGGGTTACGTATTTGCTCGCCTCCTTTGCGTTTACGTTGGCGTTCATTGTGGTAGGCAAGACTTTTCCGCTCTATCGTATTTGGACGTATTATGCCGTTTTAGGAGCTATTGTAGTGGCTTTTTTGATAGATGCCTTATTGCCCAAGCCTCATGCGGTTGTGCAAAGTGCCTTGTTTTTGGGTTTGGTAGTGGGGAGTTTTGCCCAATTCCAATATGCCCAACGAGATTTTTATGACCGCGATACTATAGCAAATTGTGAAAAATTGCGAGATAAATTCCTGCAAATTGCGGAAAAAAACGAACCTATCTATTTGTCCGAAGATTCTTTTTATGGCATTTTTTGGCTTCGGCAGGCAGGCAAGGCGCATCTCTTGGTAGGCAAGCCTTGCGAAGCACGCATAGCCGTTTCTGCCCACGACAAGCCCTTGCCTACTTGCCTACAAAAGCAGGTAAGGATTTGGTTCTTAGATTTTTATGCAACGTCTCCTTTTTGAAACATTTTTTTGATTTTGTGCCACGCGCTTGTTTTTGGGGTAGGCAAGTTTATCATACTGTATTCGCCATTGGTATGCTCCAACCATACTTCTTCCCCCTCTTTCTTGCCAAAATTTATGATAAAACGCTTCATTTGTTCGAGGTCTTTTCCATCAGTTTCTACGGCAATCGTTTCGCCATTTTCATTTGTGAACAACAAGGTAATTTTTTCGAGAGATGTATTTTCAGGGAAATTTGCCTCTATCACAAATTGACCATTTGAGTTTGTGGTAGCTTCAAAGCGAGTGCCTTTTACGCTTACTTTCAATCCAGCCCAACCCATGTTAGTTTCTACTACCCCTTTTATGAGTACAGGCGTTTCAGGAGTTGCAGGGTAAGCCGATAAATCTACACATTTGTTGTCTTTTACTTCTATTTTTCCTGTTTCGTCTTCTTTCAGGGCAACCTTGCCTACTGTGTCGCCTTCGCAAGCTCCCAACAATAACGCAAAACTCATCAACCAACGGCTTGTTTTGAAAGGGCGTGTGGGCGTGGTTTGTACCAAAGTTCGGTTTAGTTGGTCTTTGCGAAAAGTACCACAACCACCCGCTTTGCTTTGAGCCAAATACGCTTTCAGTTCCGCGTCTGTGAATTTGGTAAAGTCTATCACCTCTTTTTCGCAAACAGCGCAAAAACGCCCCTTTTCGGTAGCGGTCATATTCGCCAATTTCTCGTGGCAAGGGTTGTTGATTTGTAATTGCATAAGGGCAGTTTTTCAAAGGTTACTTGCCTAAAACGTTTTTATTACACTTCGAATTGTTAAAAAACAACCAATATTTGTAATGCACCTTGCTTTTGGCTTACCTACTATCAAAAACCTATTCGAATGGACTGTTCTTTTATTACCCAAAAACTACAAGATTTTCGTGCCTTATCGCCTGCCGAACTCGCCTCCCGCGAGGACTTTTGGGGCGAAATACAAGCCTTGTACGACGTTTCAACCGACTTTGTGAATGTGGAAAATGGCTATTATGGCGTATTGCCAAGACCGCTTTTGGAAGCCTACAAAGGACATATAGACCATCTGAACCGCATTTCAACGTATTATGCTCGCTTTGACGCGCCTAAAGACATGGAGCGTTTGAAAACACGCCTCGCGCCTTTAGTGGGTAGCTTGCCTACTGAAATAGCCTTCTCCCGCAACGCTACCGAGTCCTTGAATGTTATCATCAGTGGCATAGACCTACAGGCAGGCGAGGAAATCCTTATCGCTTCGCATGATTATCCTACAGGCATTGCGGCGGCATCACAACGCCACAAACGTTATGGCACGCCCTACCGCGTCATATCCGAAAAATTTTATGACAAAAGCAAGGCGGAAATTTTGGCTATCTTCGAAGAAGCCATACAGCCCCAAACGCGCCTATTGGTGCTTACGCATTTGATACACTACACGGGGCAAATCTTGCCTGTGCGCGAAATAACCGCAATAGCCCATGCCAAAGGTGTAGAAGTGATGGTCGACTCCTCTCACGCTTTCGCACAATTTCCCTTCCAAGTGTCGGAAATAGGGTGTGATTATTGGGTAGGCAATTTGCATAAATGGCTTTACGCGCCCCTCACAGGTGGCATTATCGCCATTAGGCAAGACAAAATTCACCGCGTTTGGGGCTTGTTGGGGGACGATATGTATGCCCTTGATGACATTCGCAAGTTGGAGCGTTTTAGTGCCTTGCCTATGCCTACTTTCTTGACTATGTTCGATAGCGTGGACTTTTTGGAAGCATTGGGTTTGGAAAACAAACAAGCTCGCCTACAATATTTGCAACACTATTGGTCGAAGCAACTGCGCCAAATACCCCGCGTGCAGGTGCTAACTCCCGAAGCTGAGTCTGGCGCGATAGCTACCTTCACGATTGAAGGCTTGCCTGCCCCCAAAATAGCCCAAATGTTGTGGGAAAAGGCGCGTATTCATTGCGCTCCCTTTCAGGTAGGCGAGCTTGACGCGGTGCGCATCACGATACAACTCTACACGCGCCTTGCGGACTTGGATACATTGGTAAAAACCGTTCAGGAGATAGCTTCGAAATAATTTGTATCACAGACGGCTCGTCTGTGCGCCGTAGGCAAGGTAGCGCGTCAAAGTATGCGTAAAATAGCGCACAGACGAGCCGTCTGTGATACATTGCTTAAGTCCTAAACTACAAATAAAAACAGATGATAAGTTGTTCGAAGCACAAATTCGGATAGCTTATCATTTTTTGTATTATACCTATCGAAAATTGAAAATAAAACGTTTGAATTATAAAAGCAATGATAATAACCACTATCTTTGCACCAATATCATAAACAATTCACCTATTTTTTTGTTTATCTATGAGAACCGATATAATCAATATTCCTATGTACATCATCAAGGTAAAAGGCAAAGCCAAAATACCCGATTATATTCAGCTACGAGATGAGAATTTTGTGTTAGTAGCCTACTTTCGTGCTGACCGCCCCCTGAAAAATCTTGAAAAATATGGTTTGCAGGGCAAAGATGAGCCGTTGCGCGTTGTGATTGACTCGCTGGAATTTGGAAAAATGCGTAAATTAGCTTTGTAAAATGCCTATCGAGGATTTACTTGCGCAAAATACGAAAGGGGTTACGGACTTGCTTCATCACGAAGTAAGCGAGCTTGCCTTAGCCTATACGCTTGCCTCCTTGCCACAAACAGATGCTGTTTTGCAGGAAATAGAAACGCTCCTATACAAGCGCGTGGTGAATATTGTGCAAGACATTTTCGAGCAAATATTGGCAAGCCTCGAATTGGAAGAAAGCCTTACCTACCATATGGGCGATATGCGTCAAAATATCCAACTTTTTGTGAATGAAAAGGTGAAGGATACGATGACAAACCTACACACCAAAATAAAATGGTGGGAAAAGAAACTGTAGAACGGGCTTTAGCCTGTTCGTGTGTCGTATTGGTATAAGAAACTTTAGCCTGTTCATACTCATTCTGACTCAAACATTTGCGAACTAAGCCAGCCTTGAGGCAAGTTTAGGCGTATGCCCAAAGTAGCAAAACTACCCACCGCAAAGCCCTGAAAGGCTTGTATTTGTCGGCGGTCTTGGTTGTTCCATTGCAAACTTCGGTAAGGAATAAAGCCCGCCTCACCTACTATTTGCCAACTTTTATTGATTTTTTGGCTATATTCAAGGCTTGTACGCACATCAACGTATTGCGCCCACTGCACAGTAGGCAAGGCATACCGCAGGGACGCGCTGTCGGTAGGGAAGGCAAGCGTAGCAAAGGTATTTTGCCATTCAAGCGTACCTTTCTTGCCTACTTTGTAGCTGATGTTTGCCTGCACAGGCAAGAGCAAAGACATATCCCAACGTTTGCCAAGCTTTCTGTTCCAGCCCACGATAGGCACAGGCAAGATGCCCACAGGACTAAAAGCTACGCCCACGCCATAAATATTTTGTTTGCGCAAGCCTTTGATTTGCACCTTTGCCACTGCCAACAAGCCAAATATATTGCGCCTATCTCGAATGGCACGATTGCCCAAAAAACCGACCTGCCCCGAATACACCCAAACGCCCTTGCCTACGCGCCCTCTGACGTGGGTAATGCCAAGCGTGGCGTTGCCTAAGCCAACTTTTTCTCGAAGGTGCGAAATCTCGACTTGCCTACCGCCAAGCGCGAGATTGAGGAACGTTTGATGCGCTTGTATTTTGAGTTCTTTCAGTTTCACTTCAGCATTTCCGCCAAGCGGAATAATGCTCGCTATGCCTATTTGTTGATAGCCTAAGCGCGTGCTGTCAGCCCACGCTGTAGTAGGCGAGAATTGATAACGGAGGCGAATATTGGGCTTGAATATTTGGTTAAGAGCCACATTGAGTTGGGCGTGTGCTTGGCTTAGGGCAAAAAAGGCAAGCAAAAAGGCTGGTATGTACTTTTTCATACACTTTTTAACGAAAAAAAAGCCTGAAACACTAAAACTATGAAAAACTTTTGTAGTTTTGAGGCATTGAAAAACAAAAATCATAACCCATCAATCGTATGAAACGTACCAATTTCGTATGGGCAACTGCCCTCGCCTTCACTATGATAGCCTGCGGTGGCGAAGCTCCTAAGCAAGAGGAAAAAGAAAAGCCCGAACCAGAGCCTAAGGAAGAAGCACCCAAAAAAGAAGAGCCTAAACCCGAAGCCTTGAGCGAAGAAGGGCAAAAAATAGCTAAAAAATGGGCTATGAAAGAATTTACCCACACTGATGGCAAGAAAGAGGAAGTGAAAGGAAAGCAAATCCTGCACCTCAAAGCCGATGGAACTTTCGAACAGGTTTTTGGTGAAAAAACAGTAGCCACAGGCACTTGGAACGTGAAAGACAAGAACTTGACTATGAAACACCTCACAGGCGCGGAGAAAGACCAAACCGAAAAACTCGTAGTCAAAGAAGCAACCGACAAAAAACTTGTTACGGTTGATGATGGTGGCAAAATGACCGAAACCTACGAAGCAACCGAATAAAGCCTATTTTGCAAAAAGACTCGCCTAAAGGGAGTCTTTTTTGTTTTTTTATGACAAACGTAACCCCCAAATTTTGTAGTTATTTATTGGGCAAAAGAAGCCAAGTGCCAAATAAAATTCTTTACAACTACATAATACTTTCGTAAAATTCCCCTTTACTCTTTCTCCTTCCACCCTTCAGCCCTTCTACCTTTCCACCTTCTTTGCAATTTATACAAAAACTCTCTAACTTTGCACCCTGAAATATAATGTTAAAAAAATAACTCGAAAATAACGTAATGAATTACCTATTCACCTCTGAGTCTGTTTCTGAAGGACACCCTGACAAAGTAGCCGACCAAATCTCTGATGCTGTGCTTGATGCCATGCTTGCGCAAGACCCCCACTCTCGCGTAGCTTGCGAAACGCTTGTTACTACAGGACAGGCAGTTGTGGCTGGCGAGATTACGACGAAAGCTTATGTTGAAATCCCTGATATAGTACGCGCTACTATCAAAAAAATTGGCTATGACCACGCTGATTATTGCTTTGATGCAGAGTCTTGCGGTGTGATGGTAAACGTTCACAGCCAATCTCCTGATATCGCGCAAGGCGTTGATGAAGGCAAAGGCTTGGACAAAGAACAAGGTGCAGGCGACCAAGGCATGATGTTTGGTTATGCAAGCACTGAAACTCCCGAATATATGCCTATGGCTCTTGCGTTCTCGCACCGCTTGGTGAAAGAATTGGCGCGTATTCGCAAAGAAGAAAGCAACGTTATTGGCTACCTCCGCCCTGATGCTAAATCGCAAGTTACGATTGAGTACAAAGATGGAAAGCCTGTGCGCGTACACACGATTGTTGTTTCTACACAACATGATGACTTTGACACAGAAGCGAATATGTTGGCGAAAATTCGCAAGGATATGATTGAAATTCTTATCCCTCGAGTTATTCCTGCTAACCTACTTGATGCTGAAACTATCTATCACATCAACCCTACAGGCAAGTTTGTAATCGGTGGACCTCACGGAGATACAGGTTTGACAGGTCGCAAGATTATCGTAGATACTTACGGCGGAAAAGGCGCGCATGGTGGCGGTGCTTTTTCAGGCAAGGACTCTTCGAAAGTAGATAGAAGTGCGGCGTATGCGGCACGTCATATTGCGAAAAACGCAGTAGCGGCAGGCATTGCTGACGAAATATTGGTGCAAGTAGCCTACGCTATCGGTGTAGCGCGTCCTGTATCTTTGAACGTAAATACATATGGCACAGCCAAAGTAAATCTTACTGATGCTGAAATCGCAAACCGTTTGAACGAAATCTTCGATATGCGTCCTAAGGCTATCGTAGAGCGTTTGGGCTTGAAAAACCCTATCTTCTCTGAAACTGCCGCGTATGGTCACGTAGGTCGTGATTCTTACAAGAAAGAAGTAGAACTTCTTTTGGTAGAAATTACAGAAGATGCCAACGAAAAACGCGAAGTGCGTAAGAAAATCAAGAAAGAAGTTGAGTTCTTTACTTGGGAAAAATTGGACTTCGTTGATGCTATCAAAAAAGCGTTTAACCTCTAATATACAACAGAAAACGCCTCACACGAGGCGTTTTTTTTTGCTTTATAACTTGCCTACCCAAACACAAAAGGCGCGTCACACTGACGCGCCTTTTTGCTTATTGTTATTTTTTCTTTTCTTTGTCTTTTTTCTTATCTTTTTTAGAATCCTCTTTTTTGGGTTCTTCTTTTTTAGGCTCTTCTTTAGGAGCTTCGCTACTTCCTTCTGCTTTTTTGTCCTTCATTTTGTCGAAGTCCGAAGGCATATCAGCACGAGGAAACTCATTGTTTTTGGTGTTGATGTCTGCCGTTTCTTCTTTGGGGTCAAGTTTGAAACTTACAACTTCTTTAGGCAAACTGATAGTTTTTACCACTGTTTCGTGGTTCATGCGCCAAATTTCAGCAGGCAAGCGTATTTCTTCCTTCGAGCCATCTTTGTATTGCGCTTCTACAATAATAGGCGTTACCAAACCACCTACGTTTTTGAACTCAAGACGATACAAAAATTCTTCTTTGTTCAAGTATTTGTCCTTGTCATCGCCCAATACATTGCTCAATACAAACATACCCATACCAGGGTCTTTCACAGGAATCTTGCTGTCTGCAGGTGTCTTGTCGCTTGTTTTGATAAGGTTTGCGCTTGCCAATTCCACATCTACAGGCTCTGTACCATAGAACCAACCGCGCCAGAACCAATCCAAGTCCACCGCAGAAGCATCTTCCAAAGTACGGAAAAGGTCGGCAGGTTCGGGACGTTTGAACGCCCAACGAGTAGCATATTCTTTAAAAGCCTTATCAAAAAGCTCGCGTCCCATGACCGTTTCGCGCAAGATATTCAAAGCAGTAGCGGGTTTGTTGTAGCCATTGGGTCCGAACTGCATCAAAGGAATACTCTCCGAGTTGGTCATAATAGGCACAAGTTTTTTGTTGTCGCCTTTCATGTAGCCTGTGATAGCTTTGGGCAGAGCGTCATCAGTAGGGAAGTTAGGATCCCATTCTTTTTCAGTCAAATATTGCACAAAAGTATTCAAACCTTCGTCCATCCACGTCCACTGTCTTTCGTCAGAGTTCACAATCATAGGAAAGAAATTATGCCCTACTTCGTGAATGATAACTGTAATGGTGCTGTTTTCTACTTGTTTATTTCTTTTCTGAATCTTCGCCTTTTCGTCATCAGTGGCGTTAGGGGCAGGTTCTGGAGCAGGTCTGCCTGTATTGTTGAAGCTAATCATAGGATACTCCATACCACCAACGGGACCATGCACCGAAATAGCCACAGGATAAGGATAATCAATCGTGTATTTTGAGTACGTCTTAACGGTGTGTGCTACAGCGCGAGTCGACACATCACCCCACAAAGGATTGCCTTCGCGTGGGTAGTACGACATACAAAGTACGTTCTTGCCTGCCACTTGTTGCCCCACAGCGTCCCAAATAAATTTACGAGAGCTTGCCCAAGCAAAGTCGCGTACATTTTTAGCTTTGTACGTCCATGTTTTCTTGCCTGTAGCCTTTGTTTTTTCTTTTTCTTTGGCTTCGTCTTGTGTTACTACCAAAAGAGGCTTATCCGCTTTTTTCGCTTCTTCCAATTTCTTGATTTGGTCAGCCGTAAGCACTTGCGCAGGGTTTTGCAACTCGCCTGTAGCCGCTACTATGTGGTCGCTTGGCACAGTGATAGACACTTCATAATCGCCAAACTCAAGCGTAAACTCGCCTCGTCCCATGAACTGTTTGTTTTGCCAGCCACGCACATCATTGTAGGCACACATACGCGGAAACCATTGTGCCATTTCATAGACATAGTTACCATCTTCAAATTTTTCGTAGCCAGAGCGCGTATAGATGCCATCTTGTGCCGCATCAACAATCGCAAAACTCCAATCTATCGAAAACGTAACGCTGCCGCCCTTGTTTTTCAGAGGTTGGGGCAAGTCAATACGCATCATGGTTTTGTTGATAACATAAGGCAAGGCTTTTCCATCTTTGTCCTTTACTGCCTCAATCTTGTAGCCACCTTCAGACTGTGTGCGCACCAAGTTCATGGCATACAAATAACCGCCCATTTGCTCGTTGATGTCCGCATCAAGGGTTTTGTAAGTGTCCGAATTTTTGTCGAACAAGTTTTGGTCAAGCTGTAGCCAAAGGTAGGTAAGGTCGCGGGGCGAATAATTGTAGTACGTAATCGTTTCGCTTCCTTTCGCACTCTGTTTGTCATCATCAAGTTCTACCTTGATTTTGTAGTCAGCGCGTTGTTGCCAATAATCGGGACCAGGCGAGCCATCAGGCAAGCGCGTATTCGTGGGCGTGGGCAGTTCGAGGTCTAATTGGTCAAACTTCGAACTTTTGTAGGGCGGTTTAGGCGTTTGCGCGTATGCCAATGTGGACATACACAAACCCAACGCAAGTAATAAACGTTTCATGGTGAAGGGAAAATGAGGAAAAATTTTATAAAAGATAGTTTTCAATAGTTATTTATTAAGTAGGATTAAAACGCAAAATATTACGCTCCGAATGAAGCAAAACGTTTTATCTGCTCCCAAAAATAGCACTGCCAACTCGAATGAGCGTGCTACCTTCTTCAATGGCTATTTTGTAATCATTGCTCATACCCATCGAAATCTCGCTTAGTTGCACGTTAGGCAAGTTTATTTTTGTTTGCATACTTTGGGAAAATTGCGCCAAATTACGAAATTCCTGCCTTATTTGCGCTTCGTTGTCTGTAAAAGTAGCCATACCCATGAACCCCACCACGCGCACACCCGTTAGGGCAGGCAAGGCTTCAGAAGTCAAAATTTCTTCGGCTTCTTCGTAGGAAAGTCCATGCTTTGTTTCTTCTTGTGCTATGTAAATTTGCAACAAACAATCAATCACGCGGTTGTGCTTGTTTGCCTCCTTATGCACCGTTTCGAGCAATTTGAAGCTATCAATGGAATGAATGAGTGACACAAAAGGCGCGATATATTTTACCTTATTGCTTTGCAGTGTGCCTATCAAATGCCACGCGATGTCTTTAGGCAAGGCTTCATACTTCGGTACAAGCTCTTGCACGCGGTTTTCGCCAAAAATCCTACAACCTGCTTCGTAGGCAAGTTGCAACGTTTCTACAGGGTGCGTTTTGCTCACGGCTATCAGGCGAGCCTTCGTAGCATGAAGTTCTTGTGCAAAGAATTGGAGTCTTTCGGCAATCATAGCGCAAAAGTAAAAAAATACCACGAACATTGCAAAATCCCTTTTAATTATGGAATTTTGAGGCATGGAAATTATTGTCTATATCAAAGTCGGCTTTCTGCACATCACAGACCTTGGCGGATACGACCATATTTTGTTCATTATGTCGCTTTGTGCCGTATATCAGTGGCGCGATTGGCGCAAAGTCTTGTTGTTGGTTACTGCCTTTACCATAGGACACTCCATCACGTTAGCCTTAGCTACGCTCAATATAGTGAAGTTTCCGAAAAGTTTTATAGAATTTTTAATCTCCGTTACTATAGTCTGCACTGCGATAGGCAATGTTTTTAGCCCTGTACGCGAAAACCACGAAAAAAAGAAGCACAACGATACGAATTGGCGTTATATCTTTGCGGTGGGTTTTGGGTTGATACATGGCTTGGGCTTCTCCAATTTCTTGCGGGCTATGCTCATGAAGTCCAGCATTGTCGTTCCTTTGTTGGGCTTCAATATAGGCTTGGAATTAGGGCAAATTTTAGTAGTCATTATCACACTTTCATTCGCAAGTTTGTTGGTAAGCATCTTGAACTTGGGGCTAAAAATGCGCGATTGGTGCAATTTCATCTCTGGCGCGGCGGCAGGCATAGGCTTGCTACTGTTGCTCAATAGCGAATTTTGGAACAAAAACATCTTAGGCAAAAACGATAAGGAAAATGTGGCACAAAGTATCTATACTAATAGCCGTCAGGAATGAGGAGGAGAATATACAGCGTTGTTTGCAAGCACTTGCTGAATTTGCCTACCCCCACGCTTGCCTGCAAATCTTGATAGGCAATGACGACTCAACAGACAATACCCGCGCTTTGATAACGGACTTCATAGCCGACAAGCCTCATTTTACGCTCTGCGACATTACCGAAAAGGTAGGCAAGCAGGCAGGCAAGGCTAACGTCCTGACGCAACTCGCAAGCCAAGCCACAGGCGATTTTTGGCTCATCACAGACGCAGACGTAGCAGTCTCGCCTACATGGGTGCAAGCCCTCGAATGGTCGCAAGCCCTCACTATTTTTGCAAGTTTTTCGCGCTTAGGCATAGCTATCACCGCACAGGGTAACAATATGGCAATGAAGCGCGAGGCATACCAAGCCACTGGAGGCTATGAAGCCTTGCCTTTTTCAGTTACTGAAGATTTCCAACTTTTTTGGGCAATTATCAAAAAAGGCTACACTTTTCGAAACGTAGCCAGCGCGAAAGGTATCGTTCATTCCTTGCCTACGCCCACATGGAACAGCCTTTTCAAACAGCGCAGACGTTGGCTCGAAGGGGCGTTGGAGTTAGGTTTTCTGTGGCAAATATTCCTTTGGGGAAGGGCGTTGTTGTTTCCGCTGTTGTTAGTTGCTTATTTTTTCTTGCCTACTGTTGTCTTGGGTGCAATCGCCCTGATGTGGACAGGCAATTTTTTGACCATTGCCTATGCGTTGCGCAGGGTAGGCAAGTTGCGCTATTTGGGCTATTTCCCCTTTTTCGTTTTCTACCACGAGGTTATGCTCTTGGGCACAATTTGGTACTTCATCAGGCACAGGCGTGTGCAATGGAAAGGGCGGGAGTTTTAAAATAGCTATTCCACTTCTTTGAGAAGTGGAATAGCTAAAGCTAATGTAAGTTCAGAAATAAAAAGGTTACATACAAGCCCCAGCGGGGCGATATCTTTGTAGTACAATGTTTCAAGGCTTTCAAAGCCCCAGCGGGGCGACATCTTGATAGCGCAATAAATAGATGTCGCCCCGCTGGGGCTTGTAGGTGGGTTGTTATAGGACTACAAAGATATAGCCCCGCTGGGGCAAGCCTATTCAATCCATTGATTTACAATATTTTATAATTAAATCTAATTCCGAACTCACGTTCAAAGCTACATTTATCGCATATCTTCTACAGTATGCCCCGCAGGAAAGTTAGCCTTGTTGTATTGAAAGAAAGCATCGCTTACCGAAACCTCTGCAAATTTTTGAATAGTATAAAGGTAGCGGTTCGAGTTGCGCTCAAACAATTCCCAGCTTTTCAAACCATTCTTTTCGGTGATTTTGAGGCGCACTTTGAAAAATTGCGCATTGCGGTTCTTGGGCTTTAGCTCTATGATGTGATAGTTCTTGCCTTGTTCCGCGATTTTCTCTATGTAGCTATACTCATAGTTCGATTCATAGAGTTCATAAATCTTATTGGGCGTGATGTCGTCAGGGTCTGGCGCGTAGTTATTGATAGTAACTTCGTTGGCATCACGGGTATATGACCACTGCGTAACGCCATCAGTCAAAACCTCTTGTTTGGGTAGTTTGAGGTAAAACTTCGCCCCTTTTACCGTAATTTCACCTTTGTAGTTTTCGTTTACTCCTGTACTTGGGCTGGACATCGTACACAAGAAATTGGCTTGAAATGCCGCGATAGCCTTGTATTTGGTGCGCATAGCATCAAGGATAGTCTTAGCCTTTGCGTCTTGTGCCGTAGCGTTGTTCAAGGCACTTGCCACCCAAACAAGGGCAAGCAAAACGAATTTTATGTTTTTTCTCATGTGGGAAAATGAATATAATAACAACGCTAAAACGCGAAAAAAAACGAAAAAGTATAGACACTATAGAGAATAGAAGCAAAAAAACTTACATCACCAATTTCCACACACAATTTCGGCGTATGTAGGCTATTTTGCCCTGCCAACGAATTTTGCACCAAATGTTCTCCTCGTCAAGAATAGAAATGCGGTGTCCCTTGCCTACCACTTTCACCAAACGACTGCCTGCCGAAGGCGCGTCCATCAAATACACATCATCTTTGGCAATGATACCCAACTCGTGTTGCTCATAAAAATTGAATACCAAACACCAACCCCAAAGCGTGATAGCCCAAATTATCTTGTAGCGCGTCAAAACCGTAACACGCCTTATCCACGCTACGCCCCAATACACCAACACCACGCCCCAAACCAACAGCACACCCAAAAGCAGGTAAGGAAAATATTGTTTGTACTTCATCAACAGCCACTCAAAGTCATTGTGTTCGTAGCCCTGCAAGCGGTAACGTGCCGCCAACTGCTCAATCGTGGGTATAGCCTCTGTGTCGTTGGTGTTTAGCGCGTACAAGTTCAAATAATACAAAGCCTGCGCATAATTTTCTTTTTGTTCGCTTAGGTAGGCAAGACGCAACAATTCTGTAGGCTGTGCCGAAGTAGGCGAGAGTTTGACGCGAGTTTCAGGCGAGATACCCCCTTTTTCCTGCCCATTTGCGGGGGTACAAGAAAAAAATAGAAAAAAAATTAAAAAAAAACGATAAAAAATTTGCATATTAAAAATGAAGCCTTTAACTTTGCATCTCAATTCAACGATATAGCGATTCCGTAGCTCAGCTGGTAGAGCAATACACTTTTAATGTATGGGTCCTGGGTTCGAATCCCAGCGGAATCACAATGCAAAGATAAGCAAAAAAATTACAAATACACTGATTGCATAGTTTAGTAGTAGAACAGCGGTCTTAAACTGAAGGCTTGGGTGCGACTCCCGATGTAATCAACTTTAACCAACCGATTCCGTAGCTCAGCTGGTAGAGCAATACACTTTTAATGTATGGGTCCTGGGTTCGAATCCCAGCGGAATCACTAAAAAATATTTGCAAAATATTTTTGAATGTAAGGAAAAGTGTTTATCTTTGCACCAAAATTTACGCAAGTAAGTTTTTTATACATAATGCCCCAATGGTCTATTCGTCTAGGGGTTAGGACGTATCCCTTTCACGGATAAAACACGGGTTCGATTCCCGTATGGACTACTAAAATTTACGCAAGTAAGTTTTTTACATATAATGCCCCAATGGTCTATTCGTCTAGGGGTTAGGACGTATCCCTTTCACGGATAAAACACGGGTTCGATTCCCGTATGGACTACTAAAGCCTTTGATTTCTACACAGAAGTCAAAGGCTTTTTTGTATGTTGTATAGGCAGGCGAGGCTTTAGGTGGGTATGCCTGCTCTGCCACTGCTCACGCACTAGTTTTTCTTCCAAAAAGCGTGTTCAGTATGAAAATTTGATAGTTTTGCTAAAAATATGGTATATTTGCGGAAACATTTTTGATAAGCTAATTCAATGAATAACTACCTATACTTTTTTGAATTTAGGTCTGGATTGTTTGAAAGTTGTTTTTACCAACAATTAAGAGCAAAAAGTGAGCGAGAGGCTATTTTAGATATTGTTAGTTCGTTTTTGCATCAAACAGAGGCAGACACTGCGAAGCTCTTGCACAAAGCGTTAGGGCTTCATTGGACTGTGGAGCAGTTTTGGAAAAAGATGGATACTTGTTTCTCCAACGGCTACGAAGCCTTCGACCTGAAATGGGTTAAAAAAATTGATTTTGACTTAAACGCCTAAGAACCATGACAACCATAACAAAAGAATACATCAATAAATTGAATAAAGGTAATGGCAACTTCAAACTGTAAGGCGTAGAATACCGTACCTTAACCAAATTAAAAGAACTATACTCCTAAACCTTTTTCCCCTATAAGTTATGACACTTTCAAAGGAACAATTATTTGCCATAGAAATATACCAAAACAACCAAATGAAAGATTTAGCCTTCGCCATGCAAGAGTACGAGTACTTCTTAGGCATACTCCTTTACGTGCAAGACACATTGGCAGATAAGGAAGTAGATGTGCAGGATTGGGAAAGGTACGTTGGTGTACTTACTCATAAATTTGTATTGCATGGAAAGAGTATGTTAGAACTGCTTAAAGGATTTACTTGGTCAATTCCTTTTTTTCCTACAACGTCTCAAAAGCAGATGGTGGATATATCATCTGCCAATACTATTTTCAGAGCGCAATTCGAAACAGCTTTAATGTACCACCACATATACATCAATCCCCAAACAGACGATGAGAAGGAACTAAGATACTATGCATGGATATACACTGCTCTTCTGCAAAGGCAAAAACTTAACCCCAGAACAGAGGAAGGTAAACAACAGAAAGAGCGTGATGCAGAAGAGATGGAAAAAATGAGGCAAATTATGCAGAACCTTGAAGCCTATAAAAACCTATCTCCAAAAAATCAAAATAACTTATTTGAAACAGGAAGCGTTAAGTTTTTTAAAAAATGGAATGTAATTATGGAGGAGTCAGGATTTGAGGAAGGTAATATATTTAACTCGCTTTACTACTATTTGAGCGTATATGCTCATTCAGAAGGTTTGAGTGCGATACAGTTACATGATGCAGGTTATTTGTTCTCTAGTGAACATAATCAAAATAGTGCCTATCAAGCTATATCTCAATCCAAAATTTTAGTATGCCACATGATTAAACACATTAAGAATAGCCACACACTTATAGAGGAACGATTTAAAACATTACCCGAAAAAACACAATATTTTATAGAGTTTTATGCAAAAATGGCAACGCATAAGGGGCTTTCTTAAGACTTATTTTCTACAAAAATATCACTTCTCTGGGGTTTTCCAAATCGTCAATCACTTCTTTTCTGTAAAGATGTCGCCCCTCTGGGGCTTTCTTGATACTTGGATAATGCGTTTCTACAAAGATGTCGCCCCGCTGGGGCTAAAATATTGCATAACCCCAAAAAAATATTATCTTTGTAGCCAATCAACGCATCGAAAAACAAGCCCCAGCGGGGCGACATCTTTGTAGCCAATCAACGCATCAAAAACAAGCCCCAGCGGGGCGATATCTTTGTAGCCAAATCAACGCATCAAAACACAAGCCCCAGCGGGGCGACATCTTTGTAGCCAAATCAACGCATCAAAACACAAGCCCCAGCGGGGCGTTATCTTTGTAGCCAATCAACGCATCAAAAACAAGCCCCAGCGGGGCGACATCTTTGTAGCCAATCAACGCATCAAAAACAAGCCCCAGCAGGGCGACATCTTTGTAGCCAATCAACGCATCAAAAACAAGCCCCAGCAGGGCGACATCTTTGTAGCCAATCAACGCATCAAAAACAAGCCCCAGCGGGGCGACATCTTTGTAGCCAATCAACGCATCA
>RDXI01000223.1:0-5885 GCA_004292795.1 Bacteroidota bacterium
ATTTTATATATTTACTTATAATTGTTGTTGTCCTAAGATCAATCTATCTATTTACCAGTTGTCTAGATGTCGTAGAGAATGTTTTTGTAATGATAAAAAAATTTAAATAGTGAGCTTAAACTTTACTTAACTTAAATTTTCATCTTCATCCAAAAGATCAAAATTAACATTTCTAGAACTTTTTTCACAGTTCTCAAACCCTTGTTTTTTCAATTCATCAAAAAAACTATTCTTATCCAATTCATACCACGCTTCTAACTTTTTACTGATTTTTTCAGGCTTAAAGGTACTCGAAATAGTATCTACAAACGCCCTTCTTACCTCATACATTTGTTTGCTCAAGACTTGCAACTCCAGTACCTTCTGCTCTATAGGCTGTTTTTGGGCAGGCGAGGCTACCAACACAGGCACTTCCCACATTTTGTTAGCATCAAGTTTATTTCTGCCGCCTTCTTCGGGGTTGCCAAAAGCAACAAATTTCAGTTTTTTGTAAAACTCAAAAATAGGCGAGTTCAAGTAAGCACACAAAAATAAATCAGCATCAGAGATTATATAGCAAGAATCATTCACACAATAACCTTCTATATCGTAATAAAATTGATGTTCCAAAGCTGTTCGAATATACATCAATTTTGGCTTATCAAATTCCTGATAATAGTCTATCACGTCTTGGATTTCAAACCATTCATAACTCCCGCTTTTCCTGCCTTTTTCATCTTTCTTGGAGGTTTTAGGCGTTAGCTCTGCCTTGAATTTGGTAAGGTATTTTTTGATAGCAGGATATTTGTCTATGTCTGTTCCGCGCCTTGTGAATATCAAAAAGCTTTCCTCCTTGCCTTCGAGATGCCATTTTTTAATGTCAGTAGATTGTATGTAAGGCTTTATCAAATCGGCACTTTTCACGTCCTTTTTGATAAGTTCTTCCTTCGTAGCGCGGTCAATAATAAAGGCTTTGTTTAAGCCTGTTTTGATACCATAATGGATATTATCGTTTGTGTACGCTTTCAATGAAACGGTAGGCAAGCCTTTCTTGCCTGCTATCGTGTCCAAGATGCGTTGCTTCTCGCCTGTAGTGAATACCCATTCCGACTCCTCCAAATTTTTCTTTTCTACTATCAATCTTTCGGGCAAGTGTTCTGCAAAGTTTTCGAGTCCTACCTTGCCTGCCAATTCTTCGGTAATAGGAAAATAATCAAAATCTTGGTTCGAAACCTTGTTTTTCAAGATAATAATTTGCG
This sequence comes from Bacteroidota bacterium, assembly GCA_004292795.1. Lineage (GTDB taxonomy): Bacteria > Bacteroidota > Bacteroidia > Cytophagales > Microscillaceae > RDXI01. The sequence continues at coordinate 1,239 of RDXI01000223.1, forward strand.
GTTCTGTGCTGGCATCTTCGAACACACGGTTTTCGAAAAAGTCCACAATTTGTTGAATTTCAAGCGGTTGTAACAATTTGCGCAACCCTTCGCCATACTTGGTTTTGAACCATTTGTTAGGCGTGATGTAGGCAAGCGTGCCTTCGGGCTTAAGCATTTCGAGGGCTTTCGCATAGAAATACACATACAAATCTGCTACCCCGCTATACACATTTTTGTAGCGCGTTTTAAAGTGGTCTTTCTGCCAAACATCTATAATTTCTTGCCTCACATACGGCGGATTACCGATAACTAAGTCAAACTTGCCTCCGTTAGCAAAAACTTTGGGGAAAATAGAAGCCCAATCAAAACTCTTTTCATATATCTCTTCCTCGCCTTTTTCGTTTATGACTTTTAAAGTTTTGTCATCAATCAACGAATTGCCAACTTTGATGTTGTCGTTCAAATCGTTCAGCTTCTTTTTGTGTTGCGCAGTGCGAAGCCATAGCGAAAGTTTGGTTATCTGTATGCTATCAGGATTTAAGTCCACCCCAAAAATATTATTTTCCAAAATAGGGTGAATAAAATTAGGCTCTTCTTCAGGCACAGGCAAGGCATCAAAGAAACCCGTTTTTTCGGGTTTCGGGGCAGGCAAGGCTAAAGATTTTTTCAAACTACCCACCCACATATATTCGCCAATCAAAAACTCCAGCACCTGATTCAAAAATGCACCCGAACCACACGCAGGATCTACTATGCGCAAGCCATGTAGCCACGCTTCATACTCCAGCACACGCGCCAAAATAACCGCATTTTCAGTATTCTCAAAATCAATCGAAGCCAAATCGAGAGCCGTTTTCTTATCTATGCACAACTCGCCTAAGGTATTTTTTACCATATATTGTGTGATGTAGCGCGGAGTATAGAAAACGCCATCTTTCTTACGCAAGCTTATGGCTGTGATGTCCGTTTCGCCCTTTTCCAATGCCTTGCGCTGTTCGTCAAGCGTACTCAAGCTATACTCAAAGATATGCCCCAATACATTCACATCAACATCTGAGTCAAAATCATAGTTATTTAATGTTTCGCAAACATTTTTCAACACTACATCTTCTATCTCTAAAGTATCCAATGTTTCATCAAAAGCAAACAAACCACCATTATAGCCAAAAATATGGTATGGTTCACCAAAACAACCTTTGTTTACATATTCAAAATATTGCTTAAAAAAATCATACAAAGAAATGAGTTTATAGACCTTGCGCACTGTTACCCAATTCTCTAACATTTGCCCTATCAAATTGGCAGGCAAGAGGCGTTTGTGTTGGGCGAAAAGCATAAAAATAAGGCGGTCTAACAGCTTTTGCGCCTTTTCGAACAAGACAAATTTTTTGATATGCGGGTTTCTACCCCACATAGTATTGAACAATTCATCTCTACTAAGTTGGTATTTCTCATAAAAAGCCCTTGTTATTTCGTCTTCGCGGGCTGTCGACTCCTTTTTTATTTGGGTAGGCAAGTCTTGCAAAATACTGTCCTTGTGCAACACCGTATAGAGTTGTGCAAAGGCTTCTTCAGTTATATTGAACAAGTCGAACTCCAAAAAATCGTTATTGTCCTCAATGTAAAACCGTATTTTGGTAAAATTGGCGGTCAATACATATTGGCAACCCTTGTGGCTATTTTTATAATCAAAGGCTTGAAAGCGTACCTCATGCAAGTCTGTAGTTCTGGCAGATTTGAGTTCGATAACGGCTTTTACCTGCTCGCCATACACGATAGCCCCATCTACTTTTTGCGAACTATTGGGGTTTTTGAGTTCAGTCGTGAGGTTATAGTCGGGCTGTGGCGCGAGTGTGTAGCCCAAAATGTCCACAAACAAATCGCGCAAAAAACCTTCCTGATATTGTTCTTCTTTGGAGGCAAGGATATTTTTTTGTATTTTCGGATTGCCAAAGTGCGCCACCAAACGCTTGTAGGCATCTTGGCAGGCAGGCAAGGCGCGTGTAGCTTCCCAATAAGTACGAAAGACGTTTTTCTGAAATAAAGGCATGGAGTGAGGGAGTGAATGAGTGAGTGAATGAGTGCGTATGTGTGTGTTATAGACGCAAATATAGATATTTTTAACAAAAAAAAGAACATTTATCGTTTTTTGATAAATAAAATTCTGAATGAAGGCTGTTCTTTTCTAACACCCGAAAAGGTGTTGAATATACAGTTTTTTTTTACAAAAATACAACTCATACTAAAATAATTCTTACCTTGCGCCCTTGTAGCACACCCTTTCTAGGGTGTGTTTATAGCCATCGACACCCCGCACCCTAGAAAGGGTGCGCTACAGTTTTTTGTTATATGCACTTTAAAATTTATTTTAGTATAAGATTAAAAGAGCATATTAACCACAAGGACACGAAGCTTACTTTTATCCTTGTGGTAAACACCAACAGCATACAAAAAAAAGACTGCCCGACTTTTCGGACAGCCACACTTTGCAAACTATATACCCAAAAACTAATTTTTCACAATCACGGTTTGAGTAGGCATAGCTCCTTCAATACCTTCTTTGTCGCAGGTATTTTTTACCAACTCATGCGCATAAAAATATACCTCCCAATAGTTTGAGGGCTTTGTCCAAGTACGGAATGTCATCTTGATACCCGTGAGTTCAAATGCCAATATGCCCACAAAAGGAGCGCGACCTCCTTCTTGAATAACCAATTTTTGCCCTTTTACGGCTTCTTTCAATACACGTTTTACTTTTTCAATGTCATTGTTATAGGAAATGCCAAATACAACCTCCACCAAGCGCGTGCCTTCAGTGTCATGGTTCACTACCGCGCCATTCGAGAGAACAGCATTAGCCAAAACCACAGTGCGGTCATCTAAAGTCAGGATAACCGTATGAAAAATTTGGATTTCTTTCACAAAACCCGCATAGCCTCCTGCTTCGATAAAGTCGCCAGGCTTGAAAGGGCGAAACGTCAGAATAAGCACGCCACCTGCAAAGTTGGCAAGACTGCCTTGCAATGCCAAGCCTACAGCCAAGCCTGCCGCGCCCAAAATGGCTACAAACGAGGTTGTTTCGATGCCTATCAACGAAGCCACGCTCAAAAGGAGCATTACCTTCAAAATAGTGCTAAAAATGCTTACCAAAAAAGGGGCAAGCGAAGCATCAACTTTGTTTTTTTGGAGTTGTGCAGTAAGTCCGCCCATTATCCAGCGAATGATGCGAAAACCGATTACCAGCGTCAGCAAAGCCAGCAAAAACTTAGGCGCGTAGCTGATAGCCATACTCACAAATTGTTGGAGGTATTTCTCCAACATAGTCATTTGTTCGATTTGAAGTAGCATAAAGCAAAAAAGGGTTTAATTTTGAAGGCAAGATAGCAAAGTTTGGTTGTTTACCCAAAAAAAAAGAGGCTTCTTTTACACTTCAATAAAAAAAAAAGGTTCTTTGACAATTTTTGTGGAGAATGTGTTTTTAGATGAGCATATGTTTCAAAAACGCTTTTTTTGCTCAATAGGATAGGGTTTCAAACTTTTTTTGCTCAATAGGATAGGGTTTCAAACCCTATCCTATTGAGCAAAGAAAATACCACAAAAATTGTTTGCACTTCACAGCTGAACACCTATCAATAAAATATCATCGATTTGCTTTTCGTTGCCTGCTTCCATCCATTTATCTATGATTTTTTCGTATAGAATTCTTTGATTTTCAGGCGATTGCGTGTGATTTTCTACAAAAAGTTGTTTCATTTGGGCGATACGGAATTTTTGTTTTTTCTCGCCTCCGAATTGGTCTTGATAGCCGTCAGTAAACAAGTAGAAAACGGTAGGCAAGGAAATGTCAATCTCTTGTTTGCTAAACAATCGTTCCGCTTCGCGTTGCTCGCCGCCTATAGGCATCTTATCTGCCTTGAGTTCGTGTATTTCGCCATTCTGTATATACAACATCTGATTTTTTGCCCCTGCGAAGGTCAAACGCTGTTGGGCTTTGTCTATCAATACAAAAGACAAATCCATACCATCTTTGTTGTTGGTTTCGGCTTGTTTGAGGGCTTTTCTGATGCTTTTGTGCAACTCGCCTAAAATCAAATCGGGGCTTGTGATTTGTTTGTTCAGAATAATCTCGTTCAAAATTTCGTAGCCTATCATCGTCATGAATGCACCCGGCACGCCATGTCCTGTGCAATCTATGGCGGCGAGCAATAGCTTGCCTTCCTGCTCATGGAAATAGTAAAAATCTCCCGAAACAATATCGCGGGGCTTGAATAAAATGAAAGACGCGGGCAAATGCGCTTGTATGCTTTCAGGCAAGGGTAAAATCGCTTGTTGGATTCGTTGTGCGTATTGAATACTCGCGGTAATGTGTTTATTTTTTTCTTCAATTACCTCACTGTATTCCTTCACTTGCTCTATAGTGATGTGCAGTTCTTCATTGATTTGCTGTATTTCCTCCTTTTGCACCAATACCAACTCCTTAGCACGTTTCTCTTTTTGTCTGCTTCGAAAGATGAAATAGGAAAAAACCGCCACACCCATTAAACCCAAAAACATCAACACATTGATAATCGTTCTGAAAAAAGCCTTTTCCTCTACTTCTTTTATTTGAGTTTCGCGAAGTTTGTTTTCGGCTTTCGCTTTGTCAAGTTCAGTGCCTCGAAGTTT
>RDXI01000223.1:5913-11047 GCA_004292795.1 Bacteroidota bacterium
GATTTTCCAAACGCTCTGCCTCTTGTTCTTTCTGAATGGCTTGGCGTTTGCGGATTTCCGCTTCTTTTTCCAACCTTTCGCGCTCCTTTTCCAACTTTTCCCTATCTATGGCAATGTTTGCCAATTTTTTCTCATTGCTTGTATTCAACAACGAGTCGGCATATCCCTTGTAAAGTTTATGGTATTTGAGCGCGTTATGGTAGTCTTGTTTGGCTTCATAGGCTTCGTACAAACTCAAAATAGCCTCACTTATCCGCAACGTGGCGTGTGATTCTTGGGCATTTTGCAGGGCTTTTTGGGCATATTCCAATGCTTTGTCATACTCGCCCAACACCTTGTAGGCGTGGCTTATGTTATTTTGGCTCACGCTTATTCCTTGTTGGTCTTTCAAGGTTTCGCGTATTTCCAAACTTTTCTGAAAATTTTGTAGGGCTTCTTGGGGCTTTTTTTGCTTGAGATAAATCTCGCCTATGTTGCCCAAACTCACACAAATTCCGCGTTTGTCTTGTGTTTGTTCTTTGATAGCCAAACTACGTTGGTTGTAGGCAAGGGCTTTCTCCAAGTCATCTTGGATAGAGTAAATATTGGCGATATTATTCAAGCTAATCCCTATGCCTCGTTTGTCGCCGATTTTCTCTTTCAGGGCAAGGCTTCGTTGATAATAGTCTAAAGCGTTTTTGTAATTTTTTTGGTTTTTGTAAATATTGCCAATATTGTTCAACGAACTGCTCTCGCCTGCCTTGTCTTGCACTTTCTCTGCCAATGCCAACGCTTTAAAGTGCGATTCTAAGGCTTTCGGGTCATTGCCTTGCAATTCATAGACAATACCTAATTGACTACTGACCGCCATAAGTCCTAAAGGATTTTGCAGTTTTTCGAAACATTGCAAACTTTGTTGATAATACTCGAAGGCTTGAGGCAAGTTGCCTTTCAAACGCATTACCAGCCCACTTTGGCGAAAAGCATGTGCCTTGCCTACCAAAAAACTCGCCTGCTGGCTCAAGCGTATATTTTTTTGGGCATATTGATAAGCACTGTCTATATTCGAGGCAAAAAACACATCAGAAATACGCACTAAAGTATGTAAATAGTTGGTATCTTGTTCGAAAACAGCCTTTTTCTCAAAACCACGCAAAACACCTTTCAAGCTGTCCAATGCCTTGTTTTGGGCAGGGCAGGCAAGACTCAAGCAGGCGAATAGTACAATAAGCGCGATTTTGAAACCCATGAACAGTCAAAAAAATATTACCCTTTCCTTGTGAAGCTGATAGTCTTGCCTTCTGAACTTTTGCAGACGATTTTTTTCATATCTTGGTCGTAGGTAAGCACAAATTGCAGGTCTTTTTCGGGGTGTTTGGCTATGATGGTGCGTGTTTCTTTGTTGAATTGCACCATTTCGAGGTCTATCTGTTCCGAGCCGTCAGGGGTAGGCAAGTAGCTTATCTGCAAATGCGCAGGATATTGCTCTATTTTGAATATTTCGGGGCTTTCCTTGCCTTCGAAATTGCCAGAATAGCCCGTATAACGTTCTGACATCAGGCTCAAAACGCCCTTTTCTGTAGCCTTATATTGCAGGTAAGCAAACTCGGTAATGTCGGCAGTGCCATCTTGCATACCCCCGCGTTTGATGTTTTTGCTCTCTATTTTTATCAATCCATCAGTTGTTATTTCGGCAGTTTTGAACATTTGCATATCCACATAGCCCTCATTCGCACTCAAGCGCACCGCGTCAAGCATCTTGCCTGCTTTGTCGAAATTGGCTAAGTACGTATAGGCATAGCTACCTTCCATAAACGTAGGAATGACTTGAAAATAAACGGTATAATAATCAGCATGGAGATGCAGGCGAGAACCATATCCGAAGTTCAGCACCATAAAAACGTTCTTTTCTTGGTTCAAAAAACGGTCTTCTAAGCCCTTGCGCGTCATATTTTCGTTTTCGCCCCAAAAGTCCGCGAAGGTACTGATTTTAGCCTCGCCTGCCGATTCGAGTATGTATTGAATGACATTTTGCGCAGGGATAGTGTCGCCCAACGCAATTTTAGTATCAATTTTCAAAGGCAGTTCCGCGAGTGGAAATTTCGCCAAAAATTCTTTCTCGAAATTGCCCTTCACGCGCACAGGCGAGTCCATAGCAGGAAGCTGATTCATGCTTGCCTGCCTTTCGGCTGTTTTGGCACTATTGCAACTCCAAACTGCACCTGCCAAAAGAAATATAATAGGTAATTTTTTCATTTTTACTTGAAAGTTATTGTTATATGGTTGATTGTTGTATGGTTATATGGTTGGTTTGTTGTATGGTTATATGGTTGGTTTGTTGTATGGTTGTATGGTTGATTGTTTCCCTTCCACCCCTCCACCCTTCCACCCCTCCACCTTTCTACCCCTCAACCTTTCCACCTTTCCACCTTTCCACCCCTCAACCCTTCCACCTTTCTACCCTTCCACCCCTTCAGGATACCAATACTTTTGAATACCTTTGAGCATTTCGGGGTGTATGCTCCCTGCGGCGAGAATTTGCTTTCCAAAAACATAATCCTTGCCTCCTTTGAAGTCCGTAACTGTGCCACCTGCTTCTTGCACAATGAGCGCGCCTGCCGCCACGTCCCAAGAATTAAGATTGTATTCAAAAAAGCCCTGAAACCTGCCCATAGCCACATACGCCAAATCCACTGCGGCAGAACCCATACGCCTTAATCCATGCGTTTGGTGCATCAATGTTTTGATAACCTCCAAATACGCAGGGAATTGGTCAAAATCTCTATAAGGAAAACCTGTAGCAAGCAAGCTGTCTTTCATTTCGTAGGCAGTAGAGGCATAAATGCGTTCTCCGTTGCAATACGCGCCACCACCTTCCCACGCATAAAACGTTTCATTTCGGTTCACTTCATGCACCACACCCAGCACCACTTTGTCATAATACATCAAGCCAATGCTGATGCTAAAAATAGGCAAGCCATGCAAAAAGTTGGTTGTGCCATCTAAGGGGTCAATAATCCAATGATAAGGCTCGTTGGTAAGACTTTTGAAGTCGGGATTTTCTTCGGTAATGAACGCCCCTTCGGGAAAAATGAGCTTTAATTGGCTGACTATCAAGGCTTCTGCTTCCCTATCCACATACGACACAAGGTCATTCTTGCCTTTCGTTTCTATTTGCGAAGGCTTGAATAGGCGAGCTTGTTCGGCTATAAATTCGCTTACTTCGGCAGTTACAGCCAATATTTGTTTGCAGAGTTTTTCTAAGTTCATACCCGATTTTAAAATAATTTTCCCCAAAGATAACGATTTTTTCAAAAAAAAATATTATTTTTGTATAGACACTTTTATTCCTACTTTTTATGAATGCCATTGACCCCCATACGATACAATATCTACGCGGTTTGTCCGCCGACCCGTCCTTTTTGCCTGTGTTGATAGATGCCTTCACACGGGATACCAAAGCCGAAATTTCGCAAATGAAAGAAGCCTACCAATGCCATGATACGCAAACATTGCGCCATCTTGCGCATAAATCCAAATCGAGCAGTAGGAGCTTGGGCGCGGAAACATTGGCTACGATTTGCCTTGAAATTGAAAATATGGCGCGTGATGGCAAGGGCGACTTGCCTATAGTGGCAGAAAAGATACGCCTCATGGAAGCCGAAGCGCAACGTGCTGTGAATGAACTGAAGGCGTATGGCTTGCAATAAAATAACCTTTCTCTCTCTCTTTTTTTTACTTTCAAAAAAAATCATGCAAAAATTATTCTTCCCTTCTATAGCCCTCAATTTCGTGTTTTTGTTGGGCTTGTTTCTGTTGTTTAGTTATTATTCGGTGTATCAAAAGGGGCTTGTGATGAAGGAAATGAATACGCACCAAGAACGGCGCAATCAACAGTTTTCTGCCTTGCCTGCGGAGGAGGGAAGTTGTTTTTTCTGGGGCGACTCGCGCATGGAAGGGGCGAATTGGGACGAACTCCTCGAAACGCCCAAAGCCAAAAATCGCGGAAATGCTGATGCTACTTTGCAAGACTTTCAAAAAAACTTGCCTGCTATAGCGCAAGCCAAACCTGCTAAATTGTTTTTGCTCGTGGGTTATCAAGACCTTGTGGCAGGCAAGAAACCTGATGATGTTTACAAGGAATATGTGGCTTTGCTGACCGAAATCAAGAAGCAATTACCCAAAACGCGCTTATATTTGCACAACATTCCGCCCACTGCGCCTGACCTGAACAAACAAACGACCAACAGCGACCAAATCGTGATACTAAACGGCAAACTGAAAGACCTTGCGCAAAAGTTTGAGCTTTTTTATATTGACCTTTGGAGTGGTTTGGTAGGCGAGGGTACACAAGCCATCAATCCCAAATATACCAATGACGGCTATCACCTCAACGGTGCGGGCTATATTCGTTGGAAAACGTTGGTGGAGCAGTATGTGAAGGAGGAATAAGGGTGGAAGGGTGGAAGGGTTGAGGGGTGGAAAGGTGGAAGGGTAGAAGGGTTGAGGGATGGAAGGGTAGAAGGGTTGAGGGGGTGGAAGGGTAAGCGGGTTTCAGGAGGCAGGCAAGCGGGTTTTCAGGTAACCATACAACAATCAACCATACAACAATCAACCATACAACCATACAACAATCAACCATATAACCATACAACAACCAACCATATAACAAAACAGTAAAAAATGCGCTTTCTTCGAATTGGTTTAAGGATTTTTGGGGTATTATTCGGTTTATTGGTGCTGAATATGCTTTGGCTCAAGTTTATGCCTGTGATGTTCACAAGCACGATGCTTGAACGAAGTGTAGAGGCTATGTGGGAAGGCAAGCCCGCTACGATTTATTATGAATGGGCGAGCTACGACCAAATATCTGAACATATCAAAGTCGCGGCGGTGGCTTCGGAAGACCAACGCTTTCCTACGCATGGAGGCATAGATTGGGAGGCGGTAAAACAGGCAGTTGCAGAAAACAAAAATAGCAAAATAAAACGAGGCGCAAGCACCATCAGCCAACAAGTAGCCAAGAATGTATTTTTGTGGCAAGGTGGCGGGTATTTCCGAAAAGCCTTAGAAGTGCCTATCACGTACATGATTGAGTTTCTTTGGGGCAAAAAGCGTATCTTGGAGGTGTATTTGAATATTGCCGAAATGGGCG
>RDXI01000020.1 GCA_004292795.1 Bacteroidota bacterium
CGACTTCTTAGATATGCGCCCACGTATTAGCTCGCCTGCCTTGCCTGCGTCCTTGCCTACCCCTGTGCAACAAGGCTTCGTGTTCGAGAATGTAGGTTTCAAGTATCCAAGTTCGGAAATTTGGGCAGTGCGTTCTCTCTCTTTTACCTTGCAAGCAGGCGAGAAATTGGCACTCGTAGGCGAGAACGGAGCAGGCAAGACAACCATCACCAAACTCATAGCTCGCCTATACGAACCCGACGAAGGGCGCATCTTGCTTGATGGGCGCGATATTCGAGAATACGATTTGGGCGAATACCAACGACTCATAGGCGTTATTTTCCAAGACTTCATTCATTTTCAGATGTCCGCTTCGCTCAACATAGCCACAGGCAAGATTTGGGAAAAAGACAACCAAAGCCAAATAGAACTCTCGGCACAAAGAAGTTTAGCAGATGCAGTCATAAGCAAATTGCCACAAGGCTACGACCAAATGCTCGGCAAATGGTTCAAAGGTGGCGCGGAACTTTCGGGAGGCGAATGGCAAAAAATAGCCCTTGCGCGTGCCTATATGCGTGATGCACAGTTGTTGGTCTTGGACGAACCCACCGCCGCGCTTGATGCACGCTCCGAGTACGAAGTTTTCAAACACTTTGTAGAACTGACAGCAGGCAAGACCTCTATCATCATTTCGCACCGCTTCTCAACAGTCCGAATGGCAGACCGTATTTTAGTTTTGCGCAAAGGCGAAATGCAAGAAATAGGCTCTCACGAGGCACTTATGGCACAAAATGGCTTGTATGCCGAGCTATTCAATTTGCAAGCTGATGGGTATAAATAAATGCCTGATGCACCTCCTCGCCTCCCCAAAATGGCGGTAAAAAAGTATTTTGTATAAAAATTTGGAGTTCTCGAAAAAAACAACGAACTTTGCACCTCGAAAAACATACCCAATATTTCCCAATGACAATCACAGCTCAAGACGTGAACAAATTGCGCCAAGTTACAGGCGCAGGCATGATGGATTGCAAGAAAGCCCTTACAGAAGCGAATGGCAATTTTGAAGAAGCTATCACTATCCTTCGCAAAAAAGGTCAGAAAGTTTCTGCAAACCGTGCAGACCGCGAGACAAGCGAGGGCGCAGTGTTTATCCATATCAACGACAACGCCACGCAAGGCATCATCTTCTCACTTGGTTGCGAAACAGATTTCGTAGGCAAGAACGAAGACTTCCTTTCTTTGGGCAAAACTATCTTGAACGCGGCAGTAGCCAACAACCCTGCGAATGCAGAAGCGTTGAACGCATTGCACGTAGATGGCAGACCTATCAGCGACCACATCGTGGATTTCGTAGGCAAGATTGGCGAAAAAATTGAAGTAGTGCGCTACGAAAGCATCAATGCAGAAAAAGTGTTCTCTTACACTCACTCTAACAACAAATTGGGTGTTTTGATAGGCTTGAACGGTATCAATGGTGCTGACACAACAGAACTTGGCAAAGACCTTGCTATGCAAATCGCTTCTATGAAGCCTTTGGCAGTAGATAAGGACGGTGTTGATGCCTCTGTAGTAGAACGCGAAATCGAAATCGGCAAAGAGCAAGCGCGTCAAGAAGGCAAGCCTGAAGCTATGCTTGAAAAAATCGCATTGGGCAAACTCAATAAATTCTACCAAGAAAATACATTGCTTGCACAAGAATATGTAAAAGACAACTCGCTTACAATTCAGCAGTTGATAGAGAAAACAGGTAAAACTATCACTGTTCCTGCTTTCTACCGCGTATCTTTGGGCTAATAATAGCCCCAATTCCTATAATACAACCGCCCAAAACTCATGTTTTGGGCGGTTTTTTGTAGGCAAGAAACAATTAGAGAAACTTAGTCAATCTGAATAACGACATCATCAGTAAGCGGATGCCCTACACAGGTAAGGACATAGCCTTGCTCAATCTCTTTGGGTGTAAGCGCGTCAGTTTCACGCAAAAAGACCTTGCCTGAAATACATTTGCCCATACAAGCTGTACACATACCGCTTTGGCAAGAGTGAGGCAAGTCGATGCCCAATTTGAGGGCAGTTTCCAATATACTACGGTCAGGCTTTACATCAAATTCGTGTTCTTCCCCATCATAAATCACTTTCACAGTGCGCAACTGAAGGTCATGCGTGCCTGTCGATTCTTGACTACTCGTAGAGTTGTCTTTGTTGTCTTTATTTTTTTTCCAAAACATAACTTTCAAGTGGAATGAAGCCAAAAAGTACGCAAAGGTACATCTTTGTAGCTAAACGACCAAAAACAACTATATGTTTTGGTTTCATGTAAGGTTTTTAGCTTTTGAAGTGAGATTGTAGAATACAATACATTTGGTTAGCAGAATGTTATAAAGAATTTTATGTGTTGGTACAACGTTTGCGGGGAAATAATCTATGCTTTTTTGTTAAAAGAATACGATTTTAAAGATTTTTCTTTTACATTTGCGTATAATACGACAAGGCAATAATTGTGTCAGAAACAAAAATATTCCGTAAGTTTTGTTGGTTTAGAAAAAAAGTGTAACTTTGCACCACCAAAATTAGGAAGCCGATAAAATTGTACTTTTCCAAGTGCATAAGGCATTTTTAAGTTAATGACACTTTAAATTTAATCACATTTTTCTCCCGCCACGCTGTATGAAAACTTTTACCGTAGCATTAGTTCTCCTCATGTATGTAGGACTACATCAGCTAACAGCGCAAAACAACATAGCCGACAAAGCTGTGGAACAAATGAAGAATGGCGCGTATGCTCAGGCGATTGAGTCTTGGAGCCGAGCTATTTCTTTGGAGGCTACTAATGACCTTTTTTATTTCAAAAGAGGGCAGTGTAACTTAAAAATCAACCGACTGAACAATGCCCTGCTGGACTTCAACAAGGCGGTAGAGTATGCTCCCGAAAATGCAGAATACTTGTTTTATCAAGGTTTTGCCTATTTCGAACAAGGCGACTACGGCAACGCCAAATGGGGCTTCGAGAACGCGCTCAAGCGTGATGCGCAAAATGTGGAGTATTTCCTCTACAAAATCAAAAACCTTTCTGCCCTTGAGCAGTACAGAGCGGCTATAGAAGACTGCCGTAAAATGTTGCGCGTATCGGAAAATCCTGAAATTCTGGTGCAACGTGCTTTGCTCTATCAAAGACAAGGCGACCACGAACTCGCAGAACGCGACATCAAACAAGCCCAAAAAACGGACTTCGAAAGTGCGCGGTATCAAGCCTCTTTGGGTTTGTACTTCAAAAACGAAAAGGACTTCGCACAGGCTATCAGAGCCTACTCCAAAGCACACGAATTGGAGAAAACAAACGTGCATTACATCTACGAATCGGCTTACCTGATGCTCCAAATTGGCGACTACAAAGGTAGTCTTGAAAAAGCAACCAAATTGATGCAGTTTGCCAATTCGCGCCAACTTTTCCCCAATGGCTTCATTCTCAAAGCCACAAGCGCGGCATTGCTCAACAAAGATGGTAGCCATTTGAACACCTATGAAAGCTCGGTAAAGGATTTTATCGCAGTGGTGAAGAAAGAGCAAGAATATGTATTCGCAAGCAATATGTTCGCGGAATATTTATATCAACACTATCCTGTAGCCTTGAAACACGCCAAAGATTGGGCAATGAAAGCTACAAGTTTTGATGACAACTATACGAACAATTACCTCTTGGCGCAAGTGTGTTTCAAATTAGATGAAACGACTTTAGCAGAAGAAACTGCCAAAAAAGCACAAGACATCTTGCGCAAACTCAAAGGCTTCGAAACTGAAAAGAAACAAATCTCAGACTTATTGGCGCAAATCGTAGCGAAAGGTTCAGACAAAACACCTCCTGCTTTGATGATAACCTCGCCTGTAGCTTCTCGTGGTGGCGTGATAGTGGAAGATGTAAACGAAATTATCGTAACGGGTGTGGCGCGTGATGAAAGTGGCATTAGCAAAGTGCTTATCAATGGCAATATGGCGAAACTAAACCCCGATGGCAATTTTGAAGGCAAGACTGTTTTGCATGGAGAACAAACCAAAATCGTAATCCAAGCTACAGACAAAAGAGGCAATGATGGTTTTGAAACGCTTATAGTGGAAAACAAAAAAAGTACGCCTACGCCTACAAAAGAAAATTTGGCGCAGGTTACGACCAATGGCAAAAACTACGCTATCTTGTTTGCCAACAACGAATACCAAAATTGGGGACAACTCTACAACCCTATCAATGATGCAAAAGCCTTAGCCAAAGACTTGCAAACTATCTACGGCTTCGAAACAGAAATCGTGCAAAACTGTACGCAAGAGGAGTTTATACTCAAAATGCGCGAGTACATCGAAAAAAGCTACAACGACAACGACCAACTGATGATATTTTACGCGGGACATGGACACTTCGACGAAACATTCAAGCGTGGCGCGTTGGTAATGAAAGACTCAGAATACAAGGCAAAAACAATGAAGTCGTATATTTCTTATGACGAATTGCGCTCTTTTATCAGTGCTATTCCTTGCAAACATACGCTTTATGTGGCAGATGCTTGTTTCAGTGGCACAATAGACGAAAAGGTGGCAAGACGTGGAGGCAAAGATGATGTAATGAAAAATCGCCAAGACTTCATCAACCGCATTATGAGCTATACGACTCGCCTATATATCACATCGGGAGGCAAGTGCTATGTGCCAGATGGCAAACCGGGCGGACATTCGCCTTTTATGCGCCGTATGCTCGAAGCTATGCGCAGTGAGGGAGGCAATGATGGCATCTTGACTGTAGCAGAAATCCAAAGCTACTTAGATGGCACAAACCCGATTCCTTTGTTTGGCGAGCTTGACTCCAACGAACCCGGTAGCGAATTTTTGTTTATCAAAAAATAAAGCACCCTACAGCCTAAAAGCCCTCAAACAATGCATTTGAGGGCTTTTTGTGTGTTGTTGTTGATGCTTTAAAAAATATTTTGCGAAATATTTGGAAGTTTCAAAAACTCTCTGTAATTTTGGCTCAAGATGTAAGCAAGTTGCTTGTAAGGATAAACAACACGAGAAATAGCAAAAAAATAAAAATAATGTATTAGTTTTGCATCGCATTAAAATTTAGAATTATGATTCTCAAAAGTATAAATTTTTGTCGTTTTAAGGGACAAAAATACGAGTGGTCTTTAGAAGGTAAACCTGAACGAGGTATTTACAATCAACCTGTTACATTTAAAAATATTAATCTTGTAGTAGGTAAAAATGCAACAGGTAAAAGTAAAACTATCAATACTATACGACAACTATCAGACTTGTTGTCAGGTGATGTAAAGGTATCTCAATTGCCATATAGAACATTAATTTATGATTTACTATTTGATAACAATGGAAGCGAAATTTCCTATTTTTTAGAGTTTGAAGCGGGAAAAGTAAAGCAAGAACGTCTTAAAATAGACGAAAAAACTAAACTCGATAGAAATAGCGAAAAGGGTACTATGTTTTACGAAGAAGCCAATAGAGACTTAGATTTTCAGATGGAAGGTGATAAATTGGCAGTTTCAAGGGTTGATACCATACAACAACCTTTTTTTGAACCCTTACAAAAATGGGGAAAAACGCTTAGCCATTATCGTTTTGGTGGACATCTTGGTAAAAATTTTTTACTTCGTGATATAAACGCAATCGAGGAAGACAAGGAAATAGACTTAAAAGATAGTGATGACGTGGCTGAAATTTTTATCAAAGGCAAAACAAAGTTTGGAGAAGAATTTACCAATAAAATTATTGATGATATGAGTAAAATTTCTTATCATATCAGTACAATAAACGTTGATGCACTAAAATTCTTTCCTATACCTGCATTTGGTGTAGAAGTAAAAGAAGTTGATATAGAAGATGTAACAGACCAAAAAGAGATGTCGCAGGGAATGTTTAGAGCTTTATCACTCCTTGTTCAGTTAAATTTTTCTTTACTCAGCCAAATCCCAAGTTGTATTTTAATAGATGACATTGGTGAAGGATTGGACTATGAAAGGTCTAAAAGTCTGATTGATTTGATTATTGAAAAAGTCAAAGGCTCACCTGTGCAAGTTATTATGACTACCAATGATAGATTTGTAATGAATAATATACCATTGGAGTATTGGTCAGTTATTCATCGCGTTCCTAAAAAATCTTTATTCTACAATTATCAAAACTCAAAAACGATTTTTGATGATTTTACCTATACAGGCTTAAGTAATTTCGATTTTTTATCAACAGAATTTTATTTTGAAGGTTTTGAACAATCAGAAGAACAACTATGAAAAAAATTGCTTTCTACGTTGAAGGGCAGACAGAGCAATTTTTTATCAATAAGTTGTTGATTGAAATTGCGGGCAAAAAAAAGATTGAAATAGAACTTCAACAATTTCAAGGTGTTGGAAAACCTACTAAATCCATCTATCCCAAAACAACTGCACAACCTCAAAGCCCACAACATTTTGCCTTAATATTTGATTGTATGGGTGATGGTGGTGTAAAACCACGAATATTGCAAGATGCGACTTCTTTGTTTAATCAAGGTTATAGCGAAGTTGTTGGACTTATTGATTTTTACTCACCACCACAACGTACTGCTTTCACTCTTGCTGATTTATCCAAGTTTGAAAACGAACTTGCTAATGGAACTGTAAGGAATGGGCGTAGAATTACGCAACCATTACCTAATGATACAAGTATTGTAATTGCTGTTCGTGAAATAGAAGATTGGTTTTTAGCAGAGTGTAATCATTACACATGTATTGACCCTTTGCTTCTACTTGACGCAACACAAATAGTAAGTTTAGGCTTTAATCCTTGTGTTGATGACTTGACACTTCGTGCTACTACTGCATGTGAAGACTTAAAAAGCGTCTATCGATTAGTTGGCAAAACTTACCGCAAAAAGAAAGATAACATGGAGAAAACCGTTGAGTGTTTAGATTATGCTAATCTTTACTTAGAAATAAGTTGTAAAATTGCTAAACTTAACGATTTGATTAGCAAAATAGACAACTTTCTAACGTAGAAATATTTATTTCTATGCGTAAGGATAGCTCTCAAAATACTAAACTTTCTCAAATTTCGATAGAAATTTCTAATAAAATGGCTAAAATTCCTTAATTATGAGCGTAAAAAAAGAAATTACTGAAATTGTGAATACTTTACCAAAAGAGGTTTTATGCGAAGTTTTACAATATTTGCGACAAGTTGAAAAAGTGTCGCAGGAAAAAATGCGTTTATCTCTGAACCTAAAAACTATCCTGATAGAAGATAAAGAACTCCTTGAAAGATTAGTAAAATGATAGACTTGCAAGAAGTTTTTGAAATCCACCAAGTTTTGATATTACGCCAAAGGCGAACAAACCACGCTAAAACCGTTTTATTAGCCTTGCCTACACGCGCAGGCAAGGCTATATATATTTTCGGATAATCTCGCCTACTTACAAAGCAGGTTCTTGTTGGCTCATGCAATGGAAACTGCCCAATCCCCAAATCACATAACGCGCATTTACGCCTATTACTTGGCGTTTAGGAAAACAATTTTCTAAAATACGCAAAGCCTTGTCATCTTGCTTACAGCTAAAAGTAGGCACAATTACGCGGTCATTGGCAATATAAAAATTGGCATAAGAGGCAGGCAAGCGAATTCCATCTGTTTCTACAGGCGAGGGCATAGGCAGTTCTACAATATTCAACGGTTGCCCATTTGCCAAACGCATCAGCTTCAGGTCAGAAAGGTTTTTTTGCAAAATCCAATAATTGTCATCAAGTTTATTGTCTTCGACTACAGTGACCACTGTATCTTGGTTGATGAAGCGCGTAATGTCGTCAATGTGTCCATCAGTGTCATCGCCCACAATGCCCTCATCAAGCCAAAGCACTTGCGACACGCCATAAAAACGGCACAAATAGTCTTCTATTTCGCCTTGTGAAAGGTGCGGATTGCGGTTTTTGTTCAGCAAACAATGGCGCGTAGTGAGTACAGTTCCTTGTCCGTTGAACTCCACAGAGCCACCTTCCATTACAATTCCTGCATCAAAAGTACGCAAACCCAACTGTTGTGCGATAAACTTAGGCAAGCGATTATCAGAGTCGAAAGGCGGATACTTGCCTCCCCAAGCGTTGTATTCCCAATTTACAATGGCTTTTTTGCGTTGTGCTTTGTTGATAACAAACGCGGGACCATGGTCGCGTGTCCACGAGTCATTGGTAGGGGCATAGTGATAGCGCACACGCTTCAAATTCGTGCCGTAGCCTTCCAATTCAGTATGAATCCACTGCGCTGTTTCGCTGTCAGGCAAGATAATATTCACGACCTCGCCTTCTGCCAAAAGGCGTATAAACTGGAAATAGGCGGGTAACATTCTGTTCCATTTCTCGCCTTCCCACGTGTCGCGGTTGAGCGGAAAAGTAAGCCAAGTTGCTTCGTGCCTTTCCCATTCAGCAGGGAAGCTATAGCCGAGAGATTGCGGAAATTCCATTATCGTACAATGTTGAAAATTACTATGTCAAAAAAATCAAAAAAAACAGCCTATTATCTTCTCATACCACCCAATAGCGACTCCAACAAACCGCCCAAAGAATCGTCATACATTCTTTCTTCACGAAATTCTCGTAGGTATTGCTTGAATTCGGATAAGTCTTTGAGGGTAACTTCGCGGGTATATTGTAGGCTTTTGATGGATTCTTGTATGCGTTTTTTCTCTTGGTTGATACTGCGTGTTACGATATTTTTTTTCTTGCCCAAGCCAAACATTTGCAGGCGTTTGGTTTGTGGGTTGAAGTAGTTGAAAAAACTGTGGTATTCTGCTTGCAAAGCACTGATTTGTTCCTTCAATATTTTGAGGTATAATTCAAGCTGTTGTTCTGGCACAGCCTCTGCGTTCAGTTCGTTTTGTTTATGTTCGAGGCGGAGGCGCAAAAGTTCGTACAAATCGTTGTTGTTGTAGGCGGCAGTAATGCGTTGCAAAAGTTCTGTTTTGATAGCGCGTTTTTGTTCATCAGGCTCGCGGTCTGGGTGCAGTTCTTTGGCAAGTTCCATGTAAATAGCTCGGCTACTTTTGGTCAAAAGTTCCGCTTCTTCTTTCAGTTTTTGCTCTTTGGCTTGCTGTTTTGCCGATTTTTTGCGTTTCGCATTTTTTTCGTTTTGTTCCCATTGGGCTTGCTTCATGCGCTCCTCGTAGGCGGTTTTCAAGCGATGTATGCGCTCAAAGTCGTCCATATCTTCTGCATTTTCGCCTAAGCCAAAGTCATTCATGTTCATACCCGTCATATTCTCGAACATACTGAAGGCGTGTTTACGACTTTCCTCCTGCATTTGCTTTTGCTCTACTTCGAAGGGGACTTCGCTAAATTGGTCATAAATGGGTATTATTTCCGTTTGACCATCTTCTTCTATCAGCCTCCACGCTTCATTGATAATCATTTCCACCAATGTTTCGCGGTCTTTTTTGCTTAGTTTGAGGTGATGATAGGCTTCTTCTAAACCTTTTACAAAGGCAACATTTTCGGCTATACGCGCTGTTTCGAGGGGCGTAAGCTCCGTTTCGAGGCGTTGATTGATTTCAACTATTTGTACTTTTACGTTTTCTATACTTTCCTTCAGTTCGCTTATACGTTTGATTTTGGCATTAAAATCTGCTTGAAGTTTAGAAAGTTTTTGGTCTTGTGCTACCTTGATAAGGGGCAGTTCTGATGCGTTGTCTTGCATGAGCATAAGGAAGTAGGTAAGAAATAAAGCGCAAAGATACTATCAAAAGCAGAAAAATATTGCATAATTCAAGAATTTTATATAAGTTTGCGAGTAGTATTTTAAAATACGTATAACAATGGAAAATCGTAAAGAAAAGGCGCAGGAAGTCATCAATAGCCATGTGATGTGGGCAATGGGTGCAGGGGCTGTGCCACTACCTATCATTGATGTAGCGGCAGTAACTGTCATACAGTTGGATATGTTGAAACAACTTTGCACAGCGTATGACGTGAACTATACCGAAAGTTCAGGCAAGAGTCTTATCTCGGCTATCGCAGGAAGCACGTTAGCCAAATTAGCGGCGAGCTTTGTGAAAGGTATTCCCGTAGTAGGTTCTATCTTGGGAGGCGTTTCTATGGCGGCTATGTCAGGCGCATCTACTTATGCTATGGGGCAGGTGTTTGTCAATCACTTTGAGAATGGAGGCAGTATGTTCAACTTCGACATGAGTTGGGGCAAACAACAATATGAAAAAGAGTACGAAAAAGGCAAGGAATATGCCAGTAGCGTAGAGAAAAAGGACGACCCAAACAAAGCCAACAGCAAAGGCGATATTTTCGCCAAGCTCGACGAGCTTGTGAAGCTCAAGAAGAGCGGTATCCTCACAGATGAGGAATTTAACAAGAAAAAAGAGGAACTCATGGCAAAATTATATGCCTAAATAACAAAGGCAACCCGTGTGGTTGCCTTGTTTTTCACAAAAATCTAACCCGCGTGGTTGCCTTGTTTTTCACAAAAATCTAACCCGCGTGGTTGCCTTGTTTTTCACAAAAACCTAACCCGTGTGGTTGCCTTATTTTCAACAAACCCCAATCTATCAAAAAGGATTATGGATATTCTATACGTTTATATCTTCTTGATTGTCAATCTCTTGCCTGCTGGCACAAAAGAATGTCAAGTATTTGCCGACAATCGCACTGAAGCCGTTTTGACGCTCAAACTGAACGCAAAAAAAGAGTGGGAGTGCCAAATGAATGCCCCTGAAACCAACGAAACACGCAAGTTCAAAGTTACTGCCAAAACGATTGAGGAGGCAAGCTCGCAAGGCGAAAATGTGCAACACAACATTACAGCACATTTAGACATTGCCAAAATCAAGTGGAAAACAGCACAAGCGATTAAGATGAAAGAACCTGCTTCGAACATTGTCATCAAACGAGAAAAAAAATCGGTGCAACTTATCAAAGATGGCGAAACAAGCAACCCTATGATAATCAAATTTTAACCAACAATACAACGGGAGAATACCAACATAATAATAGTTTTTTATGAAAAATGATAACTGACAATGGTCGATTATTATCAAATCTTGGAAGTGCCTCGCACTGCTACCGCCCAAGAAATTAAAGCCTCGTACAAACGGCTCGCTATGAAATTTCACCCCGACCACAATTTGAATAACCCTTTTGCAGAGGATTATTTTAAGCGTGTTACTGAGGCATATCGTGTCTTGGGTGATACGAGCCGAAAATATTTGTATGATTTGGGGTTAGCCATTCCTACTCCCGCCCAAGCAAGCCAACAAGCCTACGCCTACACTGCGCCACAGTCTTACGAACCCTACGTGAATGACTATGACCCGAAGAATTTTGTGTCCAAATCCATGAAGCGCAAAATTGCGATTGCTACGGTAGCATTTGGGTTGCTTATGGTCGTGTCGGGTGTTTGGTTTCTTGCCTACCTCAATACACGCTCTGCGCGTATCTACCTTAATGAAGCCAAAGTACTGTACCAAGACCGCGAACCGCGCCAAGCTTTGCTCAAAATAACCAATGCCTTGCGCCACGACAAGTATCATTATGAGGCTTACCTACTTCGCGCACAAATCCATACGAGCATGTTCAATTATTTGCGAGCCGTAGAAGATTATGATTTTGTTATACAGCATCAACGCCCCATACCGCCCAAAGAGGCAGGCAAGCTATATTTTGAACGTGGCTACTGTTACTACAAAGCCTACGACTTCGAAAATGCGTTGAAAGATTTTAAAACGGCTACTACCCAAAACCCTTCAGACGAAAAATGCGACTTTTTTATAAGTGCCTCCATGATTAAAAACCACAAAGCTACTCCCGAACTTTGCGAAAAAGTAGGCAAGGCATACAACGCTGGAATCAAAGAAGCGGAAGAACTTATGAAAATATATTGCACCAAACCCAAGCCCAAACCCACCGAACAGCCCCAACCATGACGATAGAAAATCCTTGGAAAATTTTAGACTCGCGTTTTATTTATGAAAATGCGTGGATTCGTGTACGCGAAGATGCAGTGCTGAACCCCGCAGGCAAGGACGGAATCTATACCACCGTACATTTCAAAAACAAAGCACTCGGCATTGTGCCTGTGGACAATGAGGGCTACACGTGGCTCGTGGGGCAATATCGCTATCCTTTGCACGAATACTCTTGGGAAATCCCGATGGGAGGAGGCAAGATAGGCATCGACATCTTGGAAAGTGCCAAACGCGAACTTTTGGAAGAAACAGGCATCACCGCCCAAACATGGAGCATGGTCGCAAGGGTGCATACCTCCAACTCCGTTACAGACGAAGAAGGCTTTGTGTATTTAGCCCAAAACCTCGCCTTTGGCGAAAGCGAACCTGAAGAAACCGAAGTGCTGAAAGTGCGCAAAGTGCTTTTGAGCGAAGCCGTAGAAATGTGTATGCGAAACGAAATAACCGATTCCATCAGCGTCATTGGGCTGATGAAAGTAGCAAAATTGTTGGGCGTGTAAGGAGTTTTGCGAAAAACCTAAAATTTCTTGTATCTTTGCACGTTAGATAAAAGCCAAAAATAACTAAAAACCCGTAATATCAATATGCGTACATTCCTTTTTGCTTTCTTGTTTTTGACATCATGGGTAGCGCAGGCGCAGGCGCAACCTAATAAAGCTCTCGCGGATAGCCTCGCGGACATCTACAAGCGTTACAATCAACTGCAGGAAGCCTTTGATGCCTCTCAAAAAGCATTGGGTACCAACGTAAATGGACTCCAACAAAAATACCAAAGCATCGAGAACCAAACACAAGCCAACAGTAACGTTATCAATGAGTTAGGCAAGCGCGTAAAGCAGTTCGATGAAGATGATGTAGTGAACGCTACAACGTTGTTCAACAAAAGCAAAATGAGCTTCATCAATACTGCCACTTTTATAGAAAAGGTTGATGGCGCACTCCGCGATTTGAACTCTGCCATTGCCAACTTTAGCTATGCAAGCTCTATCTCCAAACTCAACAACCCCACCAACAACGAACTTGGGTTTAGTTTGGATAAATCTATTGTGGACATCTTGGATAAAACTATCCTTACACAAGTAAAGAAAAGAGGTATGGGCGATAGGCTGAAAAGCATCATCAACAATATCGTACAAATTCCCCTCATCTCGCCTATAGTAAACATAGCCAAAGGCATCACAAGCGCGCTTTCGGCTACAGTACCTGCGGTAAGTTCTATCACTTCAGTATTCAATACAGTAAATAGCTTTGCTATAAGCGAGCCATCTATAAGCCCTGAGTCATTGGTAAACTTTACCAAAGAATTGCAGAAATTTGTGCAACACTATGAAGCCCTTGCGAAGGCAAGCCAAGAATTAGAAACAAGCCTTTCGCAGTTGCGCGTCAAAATGGAAACAGTGCGCAAAATCACAGAAAACTTTACACAAAAGACCATCATAGACGTTTATACGAATGACGGCTTGCCTGACCTTGCTAAAATGGAATTGGAGGAAATGGTCAAAAAATTCTTCAATTACCGCTCAGTGA
This sequence comes from Bacteroidota bacterium, assembly GCA_004292795.1. Taxonomy (GTDB): domain Bacteria; phylum Bacteroidota; class Bacteroidia; order Cytophagales; family Microscillaceae; genus RDXI01. The sequence continues at coordinate 13,500 of RDXI01000020.1, forward strand.
ATGATTATGTAGCCAATCTTGAGAAAAACGCCACAGGTGCAAACAAGTACAATTATTTGTCCAAACGTTTGATATATCCTTCTATCTCGCGCAGTCAGGCAAGCCTTATCATGGGCGAATTGGAAAAGCTAAACAATGAGTATTTGGTGGGTTTGAGTAGCTATCAAAAAAATGTTTTGACTGTATTGGAAAACGCCAAACGCACAGGCATCACGCCAGACCCGAACGCCATTTCAAACAAAATTGCTGAACTCGACTCGCAATATCAACAAGTATTGAAAGCCTATATAAAAGATATAGAAATCGAGGAGGTAAAAGCGGCAGAGGCTAATATCCCGCGCCACTAAGCTTGCCTACCCCATAAAAAAACTTCTTGCCTGCGTAGGCGAGAAGTTTTTTTTTGTCTTTGATAGCCCCAGCGGGGCGATATCTTTGTAGTGATGTCATTGTAAGATTATTAAAGCCCCAGCGGGGCGATATCTTAAGATGTCACCCCTACGGGGTTTTTATTTGTGGTATGGTTTGGCTACAAAGATGTCGCCCCGCTGGGGCTAACATTTCGCACCCCAAAAATCGTATATATGGCTTTTTTTCGGTTCTATATAATACTATTTCGGCAACTACAGGCAAGATGCCGTTACCTCTTAGGTCTTTTGTTTCTTTTTCTTCGCGGCAGGAAAGAGAATATTATTCAAAATAAGCCTATAACCTGCTGAAGTGGGGTGTAGTTTCAGGTCGGTTGGCTCCTCGCCTACGTGGTGCTGATAATCTTCGGGGTCGTGTCCGCCATAGAAAGTCCACGTGCCTTTGCCATACGTGCCGTGAATATAACGCGCCTCGTCTATGCGTTTGGTTTCGCCCATTATCACTACTTCGGGTTTGATGAGTTTCTTCTTAAAGCCTGTAGTTTGCCCCATAAAACTTTTGATGATGTGCGTATGCGTTTGGGTAAGCATAGTAGGCACGGGATCCCACTTTGCCGAGTATTGAAAAAGCGTAAACACATCATTGTTTTCTGCCATACCTGGGCGTTCAAAGGGCTGATTGTCTATAGTGGAATATTCGTACTCATACGGGTTCATCACAAGGTTGAAATTTTGGAAAGCAAAGCAATTTTTGTAATTGAGTTTGCTTGATGCGCCTGCGTCTGCACCATCGCCATCATACATATTTTCGCAAATATCAATGCCTTCTGCCGCGAGTGCAATGTCGTAGGTATCCGTAGCCGAACACATCGCAAACATAAAACCGCCTCCTGCGCAAAAGTCGCGTATTTTCTTTACTACTGCCAATTTGAGTTGTGAAACTTTTTTATAGCCCCATTTCTTGGCTACCGCTTCTGCATTTTTTTGTTCCTCAATGTACCACGCTTGATTGCGGAAACTTGCATAAAATTTGCCATACTGCCCCGTAAAATCTTCGTGATGCAAGTGTAGCCAATCATACTTAGGCAAGTCTTCTTTCAATACGTCATCATCATATATGACTGTATAAGGAATTTCGGCGTAGGTAAGCACAAGCGTTACTGCATCATCCCAAGGCTGTTTGGATTTGGGCGAATACACCGCTATTTTGGGTGCTTTCTCCAATTTCATAGCGTCCATGTTCACATCAGGCTTCGAAATTTCTGCTATGATATTCGAGGCATTGGCATCAGAAATTACTTGGTACGTAATACCGCGTATGATGCACTCTTTCTCGAAGGTCGCGCTATGCTTGAACATAAAACTCCCGCCCCTGTAGTTCAGCAACCAATCGGCTTCCGAACCTTGCGTAAGTACCCAATAGGCTATACCATACGCCTTCAGGTGATTGGTCTGTTTATCGTCCATAGGAACAAGGATATGCGAAGCCTTGCAACCCAAAGCCAACACTATCCACAGTCCCATCAATAAGGTGATTTTTTTCATGGTTGTTTTTTTATTTACAAATATAATAAAAAACGCTGTATGCACAAAATTTTGTATCTTAGTGTGCTGTATTAGTTTTGTATTTTGTAGGCAAGGCAAGTAGCGACTGCATGATAAAAAAACAGGCTACCCTTCTCGGATAGCCTGCTAGAAACTTGCCTATATACTGCACGAGAACTTGCCTATATACTATAGCTATTTCGTTGCTACTTTTTGGTTGGCAATGGCGAAGGCAAACAAACCACCCGCAATACCGCCTATGATGTGCGCGAATTGAGAAACGCCATCATGCACAAACATAGCTCCGTAAATTTCCTTGCCTAAAAACAAGATGGCTACCAAGATAAAACTCAACGGAATAGTGCCTTGTTTGGCGTTGGTGTACGAACTTAGGATAATCATCATAAACACAATGCCACTCGCGCCCAACAAACCGCCTAAAAACATAGTAGCTTGCAAAATGCCTGTTACCAACGCAGTTGTGAATATCATCGTGAGCAAAGTACGCGAGCCGTACTTCTCTTCCAAAATGGGACCCAACAATAGGATAATAGTAAAATTGCCTGTCAAATGCTCCCAGCCCCCATGCCCCATAGCATGAGAAAACAAACGGAAATACATAAACGGGTCGTAGCTGGACATATAGGACGATCCAAACGGATACACACAAAAAAAGTTGCTACAAAGGCTTCCGGGGCGACCGACCGTACCTGAGGTAAAGAGAGTCGTGTCCAAAGCGGTAATAATCGTACAAATGAAGGTAAACGTTAGCACTACAGGTGCGTTATAGGATATTCTCATACAATAGTTGATTTTAACAAAATTACAAATGAAAGTTTTTGAGATGAGTCGGCATTTCTTCTAACGAGTTGATGGTTTCAAGGGTTTCATTACGGCGAATAATATGCGTTTCTCCTTTGGTGTCTATCAACAATACATTAGGGCGCATATGGATAAACTGCATCCATTGTGTCATATTGTACGCGCCTACCTTATGCACTACCACGTGGTCGCCCTTGTGTAGGAGAGGCAAGTTGATAGTTTCGCGCACTACGTCAATATTCATACAAAGCGGTCCGTACAATACCATATCTTCCGTTTGATGTCCGAACTCTTGCGCAGGGGTTATTTTGTGTTCGTACCAAAACGAAGTGAACAACAAATTCACACCAAAATCCATAATAGTAGCTCGCCTACCGTCAGATAGCCTTTTATTAGCAACAACCGTACCCAACAAATAGCCTGCGTCATCAATCAACGCCCTGCCCGTTTCCAGCACAAGCGTAGGCAATTCATCGGTTCGGTAGCCATAATTCAAAATCGTATTCGTGATAGCTTCCGCAAATTCATCAATCGAGGGAATGATGTCCGCGCCTGATAGGTAAGAACCTTTGAGCGTATTGGCAGAAGGGAAACCGCCTCCCAAATCTAAGTATTGAATGGGGCGGTGATAATAATGGCGTATATTGACCGCAAGGTCGGAAAGTTTGGCGGCGGCAATGGCGTAAGCACTCGTAGTAAGCATGAACGTGCCTATGTGTGCGTGTAGCCCCACCAATTCAAGGTGTGTGCTTGCCATAATTTTCGTGATGGCGTTCCAAGCTTGCCCCGATTCATAATTGAAACCAAACCTATCCCACATAGGATAAATGCCCGTGTCCATATTCACACGAATAGCCACACGCGCCTTCTTGTCTAACTTTTCGCTCAACTCCACCAACTCATACAACTCGTCGAAGTGGTCTATGTGAATGAGCGAGTCGCCATCTATAGCTATAGTTAAATCAGCTGTAGTTTTTTCTGGTCCATTGAAGATAATTTTTTGAGAAGGCACACCATTTTGAATAGCCTTTTGATACTCAAACATCGAAACTACTTCCGCCCAAGAACCTTCTTGATGAAATATATTGCAAATAGCATTGATGTAATTGGTCTTGTACGACCACGCAAACTGTACTTTCGGGTAGCGCGTCTTGAAGGCACGCACCGCGTTTTGGTAATTTTTGCGGATTTGCCTCTCCACCAATACAAACACAGGCGAGCCATATTGTTCTATCATACCCTTGACAGAAACGCCCTCTATGTGCGTTACAGGGGCATATTCGGAGCGCGTCCCAAACTTATTCATCAAACCCGCATTCAATTTCTTGATAACAGGGCGTTCATATTTTAGTTTTTCCATGGGGGTAAGGTACTTGCTTTTCGCTCCTAAGATAGCTGTTTTTTGTTAGAACTCCAAAAAATATTGCCTTCAGCAGGCTGTTTTGTTTATATGCCATCTGATTTTAGAAAAAATGACCTCCTAAAAAAAGTTTCTTTTTTGCGAATGATAGTTTCTAAAAAGCTATTAAAAAGTAAAATAAGCCATATATTTTGCATCAATACCTTTTAAACACGCCTAACTTGCCTATAAAACATATAAAAAACTTTTTATTTTACCAAAAAATAGGCAAAAAAAGACTGTTTGTAAAATAAAATAAAAAATAATTTGCTTTTTTGTAGGAACTCTCATTTTCTTTCGTAACTTTGCAGGAGTAAAATTATTCTAATAAAAATTTAATTAATTGTATGCAAAAAGGCGTAGTGAAGTTCTTTAATACTGCTAAAGGCTTCGGATTCATCAAAGTAGAAGGTTCTAACGAAGAAGTATTTGTTCATGTTACAGGTCTTGTAGACGACATACGTGAAAATGACGAAGTTACCTTTGACACAGAACGCGGTAAAAAAGGTATCAATGCTATAAACGTGAGATTAGCACAGTAATTTGTACTGATAATTTATACTGATTGATGCACCACAAAGGGCAATGTAGTTATACATTGCCCTTGTTTGTTCTAAAATTGAGCAAAAAACGCTTAATTTCAAAAAAAATAGCATTTTTCAAAAATAAATTCTAAAATATTTGGCAAAAAGTTTCCTAATGTCAATATAACCATATAACTTTGCAGAAATAAAATTACTCTATAATAATTCAATAATTGTATGCAAAAAGGCGTAGTAAAGTTCTTCAATTCTGCTAAAGGCTTCGGCTTCATCACAGCAGAAGGTTCTAACGAAGAGATTTTTGTTCATGTTACAGGTATGGTAGACGAAGTACGTGAAAATGACGAAGTTACCTTTGACACAGAACGTGGCAAAAAAGGTATCAATGCTATAAACGTGAGATTAGCACAGTAATTTGTACTGATAATTTATACTGATTGATGCATCACAAAGGGCAATGTAGTTATACATTGTCCTTTTTTGTTCTAAAAATGAGCAAAAAATGCTTAATTTCAAAAAAAATAGCATTTTCTAAAAATAAATTCGAAAATATTTGGCAAAAAGTTTCCTAATGTCAATATAACCATATAACTTTGCAGAAGTAAAATTACTCTATAATAATTCAATAATTGTATGCAAAAAGGAACAATCAAGTTCTTCAATTCTGCTAAGGGCTTTGGCTTCATCAAATCAGACAGTACTGGTGAAGAAATTTTTGTTCACGTTACAGGTCTTGTGGACGAAGTACGTGAAAATGACGAAGTTACCTATGAAACGGAACGCGGTAAGAAAGGTTTGAATGCTATAAACGTAAGATTAGTTAACTAATTGACACTGCAAATGCATCACCAAGGACAATGTAGCAATACATTGTCCTTTTGTTTTTTGCCTAAAGTGCAAAACTGCTGTGGTTTACGTGAGTTCGGAATTAAAATGGCGTTTTTAGCCTGTAAAAGCCTTTTACGAAGCGTTCAACCCTTAGGGTGGAGGGCATTTTCACAAATTTGTGTAAATCAAACTTGTATGCCCTCCACCCTAAGGGTTAAACGTGGATTGTTTCTTGTTTAACAAATTGATTTACAATATTTTAGCTCTAAATCTAATTCCGAATTCACGTTGGTTTGTATCCCACAAACCACTTATAGAATAGCGCGAGGTTGTTTGTGGGACACAAACAACGGCTAAAAAGTATATTGTCCTTGTCAGGGTAGGCAAGCAGGCAAGCCCATCAACGGCAAAACTTGCCTACCTTTTCCTTACAAGCCGAGTCACCCTTGCCTGCCCCTTGTTGCCAATCTTGGCAGGCAAGTTCAGACTTCTTTTGGGCATAATAAATACGCCCTCGCAAATCAAAATGACTCGGTATTTCAGGCTGTTTTTCTATGATTTTGTTCGCATCTTGCAATGCCTTGTCGTATTGTTGCGTTTCCAAGTAGGCAAGGCTTCTTTGCTCAAACGCCTTCCAATTATACGGATTGTAGCGAATAAGCAAATCCCAATCCTTCAAGGCTTCTTGGTATTTCTTCTCCGCAGTGCGAATTTGAGCGCGAATATAAATAGCATCTTCGGCACGTGCATCGAGGGCTATCGTTTTTTCGACATATTCAAGAGCCTTGCCTACATTGCCTTTTTGGTAATAAATGAACGCCAACAACGAAGAAGGCTCTACTTGTTTGGGATTGATGGCAAGCGTAGTTTCAAAGTCCGATAGAGCTTTGTCCGCTTCACTTTTGGCAAAATAGGCTTTGCCCCTATGTAGGTAAGGGTGCGGAATGTTCTTATTGCGTTGGATAATTTGCGTAAAATCCTCGATAGCCTTGTCCGTATCTTCCATACCCGCATACAACAGCCCGCGATTGTAATACGCCTCAAGATAATCTTCTTTGTACATAACCGCCTTCGTAAAAGCCGAAACTGCTGCTTTGTGGTTTTGCAGGCGAGTTTCTATCACGCCCTCCAAAAAGTGTGCTTGAGCAAAAGAAGGCTTGGCTTGAATGGCTTTTTTTACCAAATCAAGAGCTATAAGAGCCTTGTCAGCCTTCAGGCTATCCATTGCCACTTTGCGCAAAGTTTCTGCATCTTGTGCTTGCACCTGACAAGCTAAAAACAAAAATAACAACAAAAAACGAAACATAGTAGGAGCTTTAAAGAAAAATTTATACTAAAATAAAAATTAACTTGTGCGTTTGTAGCACACCCTTTCTAGGGTGTGTTCATAGCCATTGACACCTTGCACCCTAGAAAGGGTGCGCTACAGCCTTTTGCTATAAGCACTTTAAAATTTATTTCAGCATTACACCGCATCATAAACGAATAAATTATGCAAAAATGATATAGAGGCTGTTCGAAAGAACAGCCTCTATATTGCAAGGGCAACCACAAGGGATTGCCCCTACAAGTACAATAAATCGTAATTTAGTTCACAGGTTTGAATATTTTGTAGAGCTTTTGGAGCTTTTCCTCATATTTTTTGCCAAGCGTTTCTTGTCCGTTGGTTTTCAAGGCTTCGGAAATTTGCCCCAAGATAGCAAAACTTGTGGAGATATTGGCATCAATGCCCGCGCCCTTTTCGGCTACGTATTCTATGTATTTCACAGCGCGGTCTGCCATGGTTTTAGAGAGTTCCAATGCTTTGTCTTTCTCGCCTACCTTGAACAATACATCAGCAAAACCTGCTGTATAATAGTCATAAGGAATAGCTTTGTCAGGGATTTTGGTCAAGATGAAGTTCAGCATCTTCTTAGCCTTCTCCTTCTCATTTTTCAGCACCAATTCCTCGCACAAACGCGCTGCCGAACTGCGCAAATTGAGGGCGAAACGTTGGTAGTTTTCATCATAGAACACATTGGCATTGTCAAGCTCGCGCCAGAAAAACTTGTTCATCATGTTGTTGTACATAATGTCCGTATTCACAAAACCATCTTTAGCGTTTATCATTTTGTAAGGCATCAGGCGATAAGCCAAGCCTTCCATTTGCATATATTCCTTCAACCCCAAGTAGCTTGAGCGACCAAGCGTAGTAGAGAAATAAATAGGACGTTCCCAATTATTGCTCACAATCATATCCAAAATAGCCAAATCATTTTTGAGCAAACTTGTACTTTCCAACGACCAAACCAACTCGCCTGTGATAACGGGCTTCGAAAGGGCTTTGGTTAGTTGTTCGCGCAATAGTTTCAATTCCTCTTCAGTTTCGGGGCGTTTGGTTGTGTCTATGGCGGGATAGTCGCCTGTAGAAACGTCAGTAAGTTTCATGGTTTTCTTAGCTTTTTCCGCGTCAAACTTATAAACCAACTTTTTCGAAGGAATGATAGTCAATTCATCGATGCCTGCTTCGGGATACGAGCCTTTGATGCTTCCGTCATTGATTTTTACGGCTTCGATGTATTTTATCAAATCCAAACCGCTTTTATTCAAACGCTCAAGAGTCTTGTTGTCTAAGGCAGTCGTGAGTTTTGAACCTGCCTGCGCATACATAATTTGGTCGTTTTTGCCTTGCAAATATTCAGAGTCAGGAATACTCAACGGCAATGCTTTCGACTCATACGCAGGGCGTTTCATTTGTTGGATATACCAATCCGTACCCAAAAGGCTAAGATTACATACGCGCACATCTGTACGGAAGCCTTCTACTTCTTGTGCATACCAAAGCGGGAATGTATCGTTGTCGCCACCTGTGAAAAGAATAGCATTAGGAGCGCAAGAGTTCAATAAATTTTTAGCAGAATCAACCGAATGATAACGCTTCGACCTGTCGTGGTCGTCCCAACCGCCTACAGCCATAATAGCCACAATGCCCAAGCCAATGATAGACGAACCCGCAATACCGCGCCATTCGCTACTTTTGCTTATACTTTGCCAAGTGTCATCGCTCATTTTCTTGCCTGCCATACCATCAAAGGCTTGTGCAATCAATTTGCGCTCAAGCGTCAGGAGTTGCGCCAACGCCATAGCCCCAAAGCCTATCCACATAGCAAAGGCATAGAACGAACCTACATAAATATAATCACGCTCACGAGGCTCAACGGGAGGCGAGTTCAGGTAAATCACCAACGCCAAACCTGTCATAAAGAACAACATAACCGTAACAAAAGCGGTCTGCTGACTGCGTGCAAACATATACAACAAGCCCAACAAGCCCAACAACAACGGCAAACCATAAAAGCCTTGACGCGCTTTGCTGTTTGTTTTCTCGAAAGGCAAGTCATTTTGAGGTTGAAGCCCCGAATATACACCCGAACCATCAGCGTCCCCTTCGCGTCCTACGAAGTTCCACATAAAATAACGCCAATACATGTGTCCCATTTGGTAGCTTACCAAAAAGCGGAAGTTATCGCCTTGCGTGGGTTCGTAGTCTTCGGGCATCTCGCCTGCCTTATCGCCAAACAATTTCTCCATGTAAAGTTGTGGGTGATTGTCGCTATGGCTGTATAGGCGAGGCAAGAACATTTCTTTGTCGTATTTGTAGCCTGTGCGCTTCATAGAGATAACATATTTCTTTTGTTTCTCATCATAGCGGTACAAAGGAGCTTTTTCATACGTATCTACAGCACGCGAAGTATAGGAGGGACCGAAAAGCAAAGGACGGTCACCATATTGTTCGCGCTTCAGGTAAGACACTACTTTTATAATATTGCTGGGGTCATTTTCATTGATAGGAGGGTTGTAATTGGCACGAATAGGAATGATGCCATACGAAAGATAGCCTATCAAAATGAAGGTAAGCGACAAAAGAGCCGTATTCAAGTTAGGCATTTGCTTACGCTCCGAATACAACAAGCCGAAAATCAAACCACCCAATACCAAACCAATCACTGTAAACGCGCCAGAACCTACAGGCAAGCCCAAATTATTCACAAACGCCACCTCGAAATTACCCGCCAAAGAAGGCAAGCCGGGAATAATGCCTTCCATGATGAAAAGGATTATGACCAAACTCATCACCAAACTAATAGCCACACCCACAAGCGTAGGCTTGTTTGTTTTTTTGTAGTAATAAATCAACGCCATTGCAGGCAAGACTACCAAATTCAATAAGTGAACGCCAATAGACAAACCGACCATGTACGCAATCAAAATCAACCAACGGTTTGCTGTGCCTTCGTCTTCCAACAGTTCCCACTTCAAAATAGCCCAAAACACAAACGCTGTAAAGAAAGACGACATCGCATATACTTCTGCCTCTACAGCCGAAAACCAAAATGAGTCCGAAAAAGTGTAGGCAAGCGAACCCACTGCACCACCTACCATAAGCGTATAAATTTGCCCTGTAGTAAGCTCATGTTCGTTGCGTGTAGGCAAGAGTTTGATGCCTAAGCGCGTGATAGACCAAAACAAGAACAAAATCGTGAAGCTACTGCACAATGCCGAAGAAACGTTTATCCAAAACGCTACCATCGTAACGTCCCCCATAGCCAAGAGCGAAAACATACGCCCCACAAGCAAGAAGAAAGGTGCGCCCGGAGGGTGTGGCACTTGCAATTTGTAGCTACAGGCGATAAACTCGCCACAATCCCAAAAGCTGGCAGTGCGCTCAAGGGTAAGCAAATACACGATAGTCGCTACGGCAAACACAGCCCAGCCAACTATGTTATTCAACTTTGAAAAGGCAGATTTCCCCTTTTTTTCGATAGGGGCATCTTTTTCTAAGGTAACAGTGGTTTTTGACATATAACTTATACACCCGAAGGTATTTTGGCAAAAAAGGAATGGCGCAAAGATAAACACTATTTGTTAAATAGTTTGAAGCATTTAAGAAATTTTAACTAAATGGCGCACCAAACTGTGGGCGTGTGCATACACAACACGAGGCTACCACACAAATTTGTATGATAGCCCCGATAAAATAACAACCCAAATACTATGCCTCCACAAAATACATTTCTACTTCGCCCTTGTTTTTGGCTTCTACCTTGCCTCGAAAGGTACATTTGAATTTATCTTTCACAAGTTGGTAGGTAGCCCCAGAGATATTGACCTTGCCTACTACCCCGCTACTTTCCATACGGGAGGCAAGATTGACCGTATCGCCCCATATATCGTATGCAAATTTGTTCTTGCCTACCACCCCCGCGATGAC